>NZ_JAWQDE010000001.1:0-312374 GCF_036318045.1 Clostridium sp. CM74B_53
TCTCAGTCCCAATGTGGCCGGTCACCCTCTCAGGTCGGCTACTGATCGTTGCCTTGGTGGGCCGTTACCTCACCAACTAGCTAATCAGACGCGGGTCCATCTCATACCACCGGAGTTTTTCACACTGCACCATGTGGTACTGTGCGCTTATGCGGTATTAGCAATCGTTTCCAATCGTTATCCCCCTGTATGAGGCAGGTTACCCACGCGTTACTCACCCGTCCGCCACTCGGTAAATAAGAATCCATCCGAAAACTTCAACTCATTTACCTCGTTCGACTTGCATGTGTTAGGCACGCCGCCAGCGTTCATCCTGAGCCAGGATCAAACTCTCATGTTAAAGTGTTTGTATCCAGGTTCAAAACTTAGCTTGGCTAATTTTTAAACCGTTCTACTGTTTTGTTAGGTTTTGTTCTGAATGTTCTCATTCATGGTCTAAACCAAAGACCATTTTTATAAGAATTTTCAGGGTTTTACATACTGTTCAGTTTTCAAGGAACTTTGTTTCGTTGTCGCTTTCGTTCTCAGTGGCAACTCGTTTATTCTATCATACCGTTTCCGGTTTGTCAAGAACTTTTTAAAACTTTTTTGAGCGATTAAGAAGTTTTCTTAATGGCTCTTAATAAGTTTTGCCCTGTTTCTCAAGGCGAGTATTATAATATCAAATCCCTGTCCAAAAGTCAACCATTTTTTACATGTTTTTTCGCTTTTCTTTACATCTTTTACGGTGTTGTTACGCATGTGTTTCATTTTTACAACATATAGTATATTTTATCCGTTATCA
Organism: Clostridium sp. CM74B_53; assembly: GCF_036318045.1. Classification (NCBI taxonomy): domain Bacteria; kingdom Bacillati; phylum Bacillota; class Clostridia; order Eubacteriales; family Clostridiaceae; genus Clostridium; species Clostridium sp. CM74B_53. Next base: position 785 of record NZ_JAWQDE010000001.1, read on the forward strand.
TGTACCATATATGCTCATCTATTCATATTTTCACAGATTCCCGGACTACAAAAAAAGAACCCGGGTTCACATCCAACATGTTCCGGGTTCTCTTTCTTCCATATATATTTATGAATTTCTTCCGTCCAGCGTGAACCAGAATTCAACACCATTCTCCCAGTTCTTTACGCCATACTGCTGGTTGTGCGCATCCATGATCGCCTTGACGATCGAGAGACCGATTCCGGTTCCTCCGTATGCGCGGGTTCTCGCCTTATCGACTTTATAGAACTTTGTCCAGAGATTCGGGATCGCCTCCTCCGGGATCGGAGTTCCGGTATTGAAGACAGATACACGGACGAGTCCGTTCTCCGGGATCATCCTGATGATGATCTTTTTCTCGCCGTCAATGTGGTGGATCGCATTGCTCAGATAGTTGGTAACTACCTGCTCGATCTTAAACTCGTCCGCCCAGACATAGACCGGTGTCTGATCGTCGAACTCCACCTGGATCTGGTTCTGCTCAATGAGGATCTTTGACGCATTCACAACGCCTTTGATCAGTTCCGTCAGGTTAAAGCGGTCCATCACCGGCTTGTCGTTTCCGCTCTCGAGAGAAGAGAGTGTCAGAAGCTGTTTTACCATCTGATTCATCTTGTTGGCTTCATCCACGATGACATCGCAATAGTAATCACGGCTCTCTTTCTCCTCTCCCATTCCTTCCTGAAGTCCCTCCGCGTATCCCTGGATCAGGGCGATCGGAGTTTTCAGTTCATGGGAGACATTGGCGATGAATTCTTTTCGCATCTCATCGATCTTTGTCTTTTCCTCAATATCCTTCGTGAGCTGGTTATTTGCGGATTTCAGTTCTGAGATCGTCTCTTCCAGGCGTTCTGACAGCGTGTTCATGCTGTTGCCAAGGACCTGGATCTCCTCCATCTCATGCTTTTCCGGCTCATATTTCGCTTCGAAATCGAGATTCGACATCCGCTCAGAGAGGTTTGACAGGCGGTAGATCGGTTTTGAGATCTGTCGCGCTGTCAGGTAGATGACCAGACCTCCGATCGCCGCTGCGATGATTCCCACATAGAGCAGGAACTGGTTTGCAAGCCGGACGCTCTCCCCGACGCTCGAGAGCGGCGCACTCATGATGAAGGCCGTGCTGTTGTCCGTGAAAAAGCCCCAGCTTTCCAGGTACATACTCTCGCGCTGCGGGTCGTACGTCTTCTGGATCTTGTACTGTTCGTTTTCTTCCAGGATCGTATACTTTGCCTTTGCCCAGCCGAAGATATACCGGTCCACGCGGTCTTTTAAGAACTTCGTATCCCGGGACGTCGAGTAGACCGTCGCGTCCTCCGTGCTGTTATCAATGATCAGGACCGAAACATTCGCACTGTCGCTGAAGTTCCGGATCAGGCGCTGTAAGTTTCCTTCCGTGATGTTTCCGTTCGCGTCGCGATCGCGCTCCATCGCTTCCTCGATCGTGATCCCGTTGTCTTTATTCTCCGCGATCTGGGCATCGATCGCCGTGTACATGGCATTTAATGCCTGGACTTTCTTCGTCACATAGAAGTCTTCCAGGTACCACTTGTTGACGCCCCAGATCACAGCCAGGATCACCGCGATCAGTCCAATGAACGTAACCGTCAGACGGGAACGTACCGATTTCATCATGCATCCACCTCGAGTTTATATCCCATGCCCCAGATGGTCTTGATGTTGTCGCCTTTCGGACCAAGTTTGCTTCTCAGCTTCTTGACATGTGTATCGATCGTTCTCGCATCACCGAAATAGTCATAGTTCCAGACATTGTTCAGAATCTTTTCTCTGGAAAGTGCAATTCCTTTGTTTTCCATAAAGTAGGTGAGCAGCTCGAATTCCTTGTTGCTCAGATCCACAGGTTTTCCGTCGACTGTCACCTCGTGGGCATCCTTGTCCACGCGGATTCCGTCCGCCTCCAGGATCTCGCCGGTCGCCACTCCGTTTCTACGGCGCAGGATCGCCTCGATCCTTGCAACAAGAATCTTCGGGCTGAACGGTTTTGAGATATATTCGTCCACGCCGAGCTCGAAGCCGAGAAGTTCATCTCTCTCTTCACTTCTCGCTGTCAGCATGATGATCGGAACCTGCGAGTAGCGGCGGATCGTTTTGCAGACCTCCCAGCCGTCCATCTTCGGCATCATGACATCCAGGATCACAAGGCTGATATCCTTTTCTTTAAAGAAGATATCGATCGCCTCCTCGCCGTCCCCTGCTTCCAGAACACGGTATCCTTTGATCGTCAGGAAGTCCTTTACGAGCTTGCGCATTCTCTCTTCATCGTCGACCATAAGTACTTTTATTGCATCCATGAGTATTACCTCCGTATCTATTGTCTCACAAATTTCCTATAGAATAGAAAAATCCCACTTATCATCAGCTATATTTTAGCAGATAATAAGTGGGATTTCTATAAGTTCACGAACATTTCACAAAGGGATATTTCCGTTGTTCACGGGCATTTCTCTGGATGAAATTTCTCGCTTTATTCTTCTTCCTTCTTCTCCACGATCGCGATATCGAGATCCTCAAGCTGCTTCGGATCTACCGGAGCCGGAGCTTCCATCATGAGGCAGGATGCGTCTTTTACCTTCGGGAAGGCGATGACGTCACGGATGCTGTCTGCGCCTACCATGAGCATAACGACACGGTCGAGACCGTATGCGAGACCAGCGTGCGGCGGTACTCCGTACTTGAACGCGTCAAGAAGGAAACCGAACTGCTCTCTTGCTCTCTCTTTTGTGAAGCCGAGAACTTCGAACATCTTCTCCTGGATGTCATCCTGGTGGATACGGACGGATCCGCCGCCGAGCTCGGTACCGTTTAATACGATATCGTATGCTTTCGCGCGGACTGCACCCGGATCGGTGTCGATAAGTGGAAGGTCTTCCTCCATCGGCATTGTGAATGGGTGGTGCATTGCAACATAACGTCCCTCTTCCTCAGAGTACTCTAAGAGCGGGAACTCGGTTACCCACAGGAACTTGAAGTCGTCTTTCTTTAAGAGGTCTAACTGTCTTGCGATCTCGAGACGGAGATTTCCAAGAACATCGAATACAACTTTATTCTTGTCTGCTGCGAAGAACAGAAGGTCGCCCGGCTGTCCATCCATAGCCTTTACAAGAGCATCTAACTCTTCCGGCTTCATGAACTTGCCGAAGGAGCACTTGTAGGAACCATCCTCGTGAATTGCGAGGTATGCAAGTCCCTTTGCACCGAAGCCCTTTGCGTACTCAACGAGAGCATCGATCTTCTTTCTCGGCATTCCAGCCTGTCCGTTTGCGTTGATACCGCGGACAGAACCGCCGTTCTCAAGAGCGCTCTTGAATACAACGAACTCACAGTCTTTTACGACGTCAGATACATTCTTTAATTCCATGCCAAAACGCATATCCGGCTTATCGGAACCGAAACGGTCCATCGCCTCGCGCCATGTCATACGAAGGATCGGAGTCTGGACATCCACGTTGCAGATCTCCTTGAAGAGTTTCTTTAAGAGTCTCTCATTGACTTCGAGAACGTCTTCCACGTCAACGAAGGATAACTCCATATCGATCTGTGTGAACTCCGGCTGACGGTCTGCACGGAGGTCCTCGTCACGGTAGCATCTTGCGAGCTGGAAGTAACGGTCCATACCGGAGCACATTAATAACTGTTTTAATAACTGCGGAGACTGCGGAAGAGCATAGAACTCGCCCGGATGTACACGGCTCGGTACGAGGTAGTCTCTCGCGCCTTCCGGTGTACTCTTAATAAGAGTCGGTGTCTCGATCTCAAGGAAACCTTCATCTGCAAGGAACTGGCGGACCATAGTTGCCACGCGGCTTCTTGTCATGATGTTTCTCTGGAGATCCGGACGGCGTAGGTCAAGATAACGATATTTTAAGCGGAGATCTTCTTTTGTCTTGCTGTTCTCCTCGATCGGGAACGGCGGTACCTCGGACTCAGAGAGGATTCTTAAAGATTTCGCTCTCATCTCGATCGTACCTGTCTTTAAGTTCGGGTTTGCTGCGCCGGAACGCTTTTCGATCGTGCCGACAACCGCTACTGTGAACTCACTTCTTAATTTTTCAGCTTTTGCGAAGCTCTCAGCGCCGCAGTCGCTCTCCTCAAAGATGATCTGGATGATTCCGGAACGGTCACGAAGGTCGGTGAAAATGATCCCGCCTTTGTTTCTGCTCTTCTGGACCCATCCCATAAGTGTCATTTCCTGGCCTACGTTTGCCTCTGTGACTTCAGCACAGCGGCAGGAACGTTTTAAGCCTGCCATTGATTCTGCCATGATTTTCCTCCTGAAACAGCCAGGATGTCAACGATCCCAACTGAATGTATTATGGTATATTTAGTGTTTTAAGTCTTCCTTATAGAATTCCTTAAACTCACTGTAGCCTTCTTTTCCAAGCTGTTCCTTCTGGAACTTCTTGTTCTTGTTCATCTGTGCGACAAGGATGATCTTTCCTTCCTTGCGGGCCGCCATCGCCTCTTTCATGATGGAAGCAAGTTTCTCGGAGCTCATGCCCTTTTCAAAGAGCCATGCCTCTTTCTCGTTGCCGCCCGGAACGGTAAATCCGTTGTCGAGAAGAATGGTAACAATACGCTCAAATCCGATGGAGAAACCGCAGGCCGGTGTGTCCATGCCTGTGAATTTTCCGATCATCTTGTCATATCTTCCGCCACCGGCTACGGAACCTCCGAAGCCTTCCATGGAAACCTCGAAGATGGTTCCTGTGTAGTAGCCCATTCCGCGGACTAAAGTCGGGTCAAATGCAAGTTTGAAGCTTCCATCGGAAACCTCGCCGACTGTCTCCATGATCTGCGCAAGGTTCTCCGCAGCGCCGTCCTCTAAAACGCCTGCAAGGATCTCGCCCATGCGGCGGACGCCCGCTGCATCGTTTGTTGCCTGACTCATCAGATCCAGGTATTTATCGGCTGTCTCCTCGGAGTAGCCGTTTTCGATGAGTTCTGCCTTTACGCCGTCGGTACCGATCTTGTCCATCTTGTCGACCGTGATGAATACTTTATCGATATCTTCCTCCGGGAATCCGCTGTATACGGCCATCGCACGGAGGAGCTTTCTGTCGTTGACGCGGACCTCGAAGCTGTTGTCCGGGCAGATCTTCTTTAACGCGGTCGTTGTCGCGAGGATCAGCTCGATCTCGGCCTGATTCGTTGCGTCACCGAGAATATCGATATCACACTGGACAAACTGTCTGAAACGTCCCTTCTGCGGACGGTCTGCACGCCATACGCTGCCTACCTGAAGTGCCTTAAACGGAGACGGAAGGTTTGCAGAGTTGTTGGAGTAATATCTGGATAACGGAAGTGTCAGATCATAGCGGAGTCCGCCGTCTGCCAGATCGTTCTCCGTCTCTGCTGTCTCGATATTTAATTTCTCACCGCGCTTTAAGATCTTGAAGATCAGCTTCTCATTGTCGCCGCCCTGTTTGCTAAGGAGGTTCTCAATGTGCTCCACGCATGGAGTCTCGATCGCGGAAAATCCGAACCCGCGGTAAGTCTCTTTGATCTGGTTCAGCACATAATCCCGGATCTGCATCTCTGCCGGGAGAATATCTTTCATGCCGGTGACCGGCTTTTTCTTTAATGCCATAAAGCTACCTCTGTTTCTCTCTTTATCGCGCAATTTCACGCCTACGTTCACCATAATACGCTGATTGCCTTAGGTTTTCAAGGGTTTTTTCTTTCCTTAATAAAAGTATTATATTTTTCAGGCTATGATAAGTCAACTCATTTTGTGAGTTTTTCCCATCCCTCAGCGAAAAGATCGTTACTGTACACGGGTAGGAATTTTCTGAACTGAAAATTCCGTACAGTACAGTGGTGGTAGTGGATTTTGCCGATTTGGAATGCGAAGCATCGGCAAAATCAGTTACTGTTTGCGCAAGGCGTGAACAGTAACAAAAGAGCGGCGGGATCAGCCGCCTGCATAGAAAAAGGACCTCCGCCAGGGAACGGAAGTCCTTTTTCCTTATATTATATGTTTTCCTACAGTCCGGTCCAGCCGATGCTCTGTAAGACCGTTAAGGATACGAATGAGAGGATCACCTGGCATCCGAGGAGCGGCATGAGCCACTTTGCGTATTTTGTCCAGTCTGTCTTTGCGATCGCGAGGGAACCCATCAGAGTACCTGCTGTCGGGAAGAGGCAGTTGGAGAAGCCGTCACCGAACTGGAATGCCTGTACAGCAACCTGTCTTGTGATGCCTGCAAGATCAGCAACCGGAACCATAAGCGGCATAACTGCTACAGCCTGTCCGGAACCGGACGGAATGAAAAGGTTGATAATCAGGTTTGCGACGAACATGAAGTTCGCTCCGAGGATGGAACCCATTCCGGACATCGGGATGGACAGCCAGTAAACGATCGTATTTAAGATGTTTCCGCTTGCAAGGATCACAGAAATACCATTTGCGAAGCCAACAATGAACGCGGCGTTTACCATCTTGGAACAGCCACCGATAAATACCTTCGTTGTTCCGTTGATACCCATACCATTGAGAAGGCCAACAACAACCGCAAGTGTAAAGAATGTAGCTGCGATCTGATCATAGCTCCATTTATATTTTACAGAGCCAACCAGGATTGCCGCAACCGCTACGACAAGACCGATCAGGCTGATCAGGTGCTTCGTTGTTAAATGTGCTTCGATCGCCTTCGCTCCATCTTTTCCTGCGCCCATGCTGTCAGATGCACTCATACCAGCTTCATAGTTTAAGCTCTTCTTCGGATCCGCCTTGATGGTTTTCATGTAACGGATCGTAAAGAAATAGCAGATCGCGAAGTTGATGATGTTTAATACGACACGGACACTGAAACCGGAGAAGATCGGGAGCTCCGCGATCGGCTGTGCAGTACCGATAGTGGAGGCGTTCGCCCAACCTACGTTGAATCCGGAATAAGCGCCTATATATACAAGCAGGAAGCCTGTGAAGGCATCATACCCTAAGTTTGTTGCAAGGATGATTCCGATCGGGATCAGGGCAACGACCGCGTTTGCGAAAACGCCTGCTGCGCCGCCGATGGACATGAATGCCATTACTAAGAATACAAGTACGTTTACATTTAAGTTCTGCTTGGAAGCAAGTTTTCCGAACGCAGCGTGGATCGCTCCTGTCTTTTCAAGGACCTCAACGGCACCGCCGACAAACATGACCATGACCATTAACTTTGCGGCTTTGTAGAATCCCTGTACGACTGCCATGATAGTTGCCCACGGACCGACCGGGGAAGCTTCTACGGTGTGATAGGTACCTGCGATAACCTTGTTTAAGTCGCCCACTTTCTCTGTATCGAATTCACCTGCCGGAACGATCCAGGTCAGGATGGCGCAGACGATCATGAGCATGAATAACAGTGCACATGTACTTGGGATCTGCAGCTTTTTCTTGTTGTTTTCCATAAGTATTCTCCTTTATCTTAAGAAATCTCTCGCGTACTGGATGATTACGGATGCGCCTGTGCGGATGCACTTCTCATCGAATACGTTTTTAGAGTTATGAAGACCATGTCTGGAATTCGGATCCTCGTTATTTCCGGATCCTAAGCGGAACTGTGCGCCCGGTCCGAACTTCGGGAAGAGAACAGAAAAGTCCTCGGAACCCATTGACGGATTCTTCACGTAGGAAACATGGTCAGCACCGATGGTCTTTGCAGCGGCCTCAGCAACTGCCTCGATGATGGAATCGTCATTTACGAGCGGCGGAACTCCGATTTCCCATTCAACCTCCGCAGTTCCTCTCATGGACTCGGCGCAGCCTTTTACGACGCGGTCGATGGCAGCCATCATTTTTTTGCGGCAGTCCGGATCAAGGCTTCTCAGTGTTCCATGCATCTCCACATAATCCGGGATGATATTGTTTACTGTTCCGCCGTGGATGCTACCGATGGTAAGAACGCCCGGATATACCGGATAGTTTTCACGGGAGATCACGGTCTGAAGCTGTGTGATCACATAACCGGAGATTACGACCGGATCGATGCAGTTTTCCGGATGAGCGCCATGTCCGCCCTTTCCTTTGATCTTGATATTAAAGAAATCATTGGACGCGTTTGCCGGTCCCTTTTTTAATCCGATGCTTCCGGCATCGATCTCCGGTGATACGTGGAGACCGATAAATGCGTCCGGTTTCGCAACCTGCGTGAAATTGCAGTCGACAAGCTCTCCGGCTCCCATATGCTCTTCTGCCGGCTGGAAGATCAGCATGACCGTTCCGGCAAGCTCCTCACGGATCTCTGATAATACCTTCGCGCAGTAGAGAAGCACGGTTGTATGGATATCATGTCCGCAGGAATGGCAGGCACCATCATTCTCGGAGGCGAACGGAAGTCCTGTGAGTTCCTTCATCGGAAGTGCATCGATATCCTCGCGGATCGCAACGGTTTTTCCCGGTTTTCCGCCGCGGATAACGGCAACAACGCCGGTCTTCATCCCGATCTCAGCGATCTCCACACCGTATTCCGTCAGTTTTTCGCGGATGAACTCCGTTGTCTTATATTCCTTGTTGCTAAGCTCCGGATGTCTATGAATATGCCTGCGAATGGCAATCATTTCATCTTCATACTTTGCTGTGAGACTCATTGTATCCATAATGGAGTACCCCTTTCCAATTTATTTATAAATTTTTAATATTTGCATTATAATACATTGTTCTTTAAAGTTCAACCACTTTAATTCGGTAGCACTATAAGAATTAGATATGTCTGTCATAAACATCTTATATTCTGAATCAGGAACGCCCCGTATAAAAGTCCCCGGATCAGGGAATCCTTCCGGAAAGCAGCGGTCTAAAACCACAACAAAACGATTGCAATTTATGCCAAAAAATTTTATAATGGTTGATATATTTCAGGAGTGTCTGCTTTTGTCGAAAATACTGGGAAAACGACGGATTTCTGCGGCGGACATGACCGGATGGTACGCTAAAAATGAAGGTGGGAGATTTTATGGAAGAAAACAAACTGAAAACGATCGAAGGCGAGCTGGAAGCGCCTGCTGATTTCACAAGTCCTGATATTCTTTACCGGGATCTTGTTGCCAGCATCAGAAAGTACCATCCGTCCGATGATCTGAGCATGATCGAGAAGGCATATCAGCTTGCGGATAATGCCCATAAAGACCAGAAGCGAAAATCCGGGGAACCGTACATTATCCATCCGCTCTGTGTGGCGATCATCCTCGCGGATCTCGAGATGGATAAAGAGACAATCGCAGCCGGACTTCTCCACGACGTGGTGGAAGATACCGTATATACAGAGGAACAGCTCGCCGAGATATTCGGAAAAGAGGTTGCCCTCTTAGTCGACGGTGTTACAAAGCTGACCCAGTTATCCTGGTCGGCGGATAAGGTGGAAATGCAGGCGGAGAACTTAAGAAAAATGTTCCTCGCCATGGCAAAAGATATCCGTGTCATTATCATCAAGCTTGCGGACCGTCTCCACAATATGCGGACGCTTCAGTACATGCGCCCGGAAAAGCAGAAGGAGAAGGCGAGAGAGACCATCGAGATCTACTCCCCTCTTGCTGACAGACTCGGTATTTCCAAGATCAAGATCGAACTGGATGACCTTGCGTTACGGTATCTCGAGCCAAATGTATACAAAGAACTTGAAGAAAAGATCGCCCTGACAAGCGAAGCGCGCCAGAAATTCATCGATGACATTATCGCCGAGATCAAGACCCACATGGAAAATGCTGAGATCAGGTGCGAGGTCAACGGACGCGTCAAGCACTTCTTCAGTATTTATAAAAAGATGTTAAACCAGCACAAGACGCTGGATCAGATCTACGATATCTTTGCGGTCCGCATCATCGTGGACTCCGTGAAAGACTGTTACGCGGCTCTGGGTGTGATCCACGAGATGTACAAACCGATCCCCGGTCGTTTTAAAGATTATATCGCGATGCCGAAGCCGAATATGTATCAGTCCTTACATACGACACTGATCGGCACAAACGGCCAGCCCTTTGAGATCCAGATCCGTACCTTTGAGATGCACCGTACAGCGGAATATGGTATCGCCGCCCACTGGAAATATAAAGAGAGCGGCAGCGGACAGGTTGCTGCCGGTGATGAGGCGAAGAAGTTAAGCTGGCTGCGCCAGATCCTTGAGTGGCAGCAGGATATGTCCGACAACAAGGAATTCTTAAACGCCATCAAGAGTGACCTCGATATGTTCTCCGACAGCGTGTACTGTTTTACACCGACCGGAGACGTAAAGGCACTGCCAAGCGGCTCCACGCCGATCGACTTCGCTTATTCGATCCACACGGCTGTCGGAAACAAGATGGTGGGCGCGAGAGTCAACGGAAAGCTCGTAAATATTGACTATGTGATCCAGAACGGTGACCGGATCGAGATCATGACATCCCAGAATTCCAAGGGACCAAGCCGTGACTGGTTAAATATCATCAAGAGCAGCCAGGCGAGAAACAAGATCAACGCCTGGTTCAAGCAGGAGCGGAAGGCTGACAATATCTTAAAAGGCCGCGAAATGATCGACCGCTACTGTAAGGCAAAGGGGATCAACTTCTCCGATATCAATAAGCCGGAATTCGTAGATAAGGTTTTAAAACGCTACGCGTTCCAGGACTGGGATTCTGTTCTGGCATCCGTCGGACACGGCGGATTAAAAGAAGGTCAGGTCATCAACAAGATGATCGAGGAGCGCACAAAGAAGCTGAAACGCGAAGTAACCGACGCGACGATCCTTGATGCCATCGGCGAGAATAACAAACCGGCGGTAGTTCCGATCAGAGGCAGCAAGTCAAAGAGCGGCATCATCGTAAAAGGCATCCATGACCTTGCGGTTCGTTTCTCCAAGTGCTGCAGCCCGGTTCCGGGTGACGAGATCGTTGGTTTCGTGACGAGAGGCCGCGGAATTACGATCCACAGAACCGACTGCATCAACGTCTTAAATCTCCCGGAGATTGAGAGAAGCCGCCTGATCGACGCGGAGTGGCAGGGCGTTGAGGAGGACAACAGTGCCGCGACCTACTCCACAGAGATCTCGATCTTCGCGAACAACCGGATCGGCATGTTCGTGGATATCTCCAAGATCTTCACAGAACGCGAGATCGATATCAAGGCCATGAGCTCCCGCGTGAACAAGCAGGGCAAAGCGACGATCACCATGAGCTTCGATATCCATGGAATCGAAGAATTAAACAACCTGATGGCAAAGCTGCGCCAGATCGACGGCGTGCTGGATATTGAGAGAACCACGGGCTGATAAAAATTTAGATAACTCTGCATTCAGGTGTGTGAAAGTGCGCCGTGAGTGCGGTGATAGAGGTCTGCCGGAGGTACTACGGACGGCAGGCCTTTTTATACACGAATGTTTGAAAACCACAGCAGAAAACTGTACCGGCATAAAGGCGAAATACTTCTCTTTATGCTGTTGAAAATGGAGGAAAGTAAACTATGAGCGAGATCCGCATCAAGACTCTGGTAGTCGGCATGGTTGGAACCAACTGCTATCTGGTCTATGATCATGAGACAAAACGAGCTGCCGTTATCGATCCGGGCGATGGCGCCGGTCAGATCGCCAATATGGCGATATCCCTGGGGTTAAAGCCGGAAGCGATCCTTCTGACCCACGGTCACTTCGACCATATCATGGCGGCAAAGGAACTGAAGGAGACCTGGAATGTACCGATCTACGCATGCGAAAAGGAGATCGATGTCCTGACGGATGGCCGAAAGAGTCTCGTGGCAGGCTATTTCAGAGAACCGTACACGATCACACCGGATGTCACCGTGAAGGAGGGTGACGAGCTTTCCATCGCCGGATTTACATGGAAAGTATTTGAAACACCGGGACACACCATCGGTTCCTGCTGTTACTATATCGAAAAAGAATCTGTTCTCTTCTCCGGGGATACCCTGTTTGCAGGCTCCTACGGCCGCACGGATTTCCCGACGGGAAGCGGACGCCAGATCGCGGAGTCTGTAAGACGCCTGCTCTCCACACTGCCGGACGACACCATGGTCTATCCGGGGCATATGGACACGACTACCATCGGTTTTGAAAAGAAGTATAATCCTCTTTCGGGGGCAATGGAATGATTGGAATTTTATTGAACGATACTGCTTATGAGCAGGATATCCGGGAGCTTTTGATGGCGTTTTATCCGGGTGAGACTTTTGTCCATGAGAAACAGGACGACGTGGATTTTTATGTGGAGGGAACCTGCACACAGAACGCTGATGAGACGAAATTTGGCTTGAAGATCACGGATCCGGCGGGCACTGTCGCAGATGAGACCGTATTTCCGATCGACTACGATGTGCGGTTAAACGCAAAGACAACAATCAAGAAAGAGCTTTACGGCATGTTAAAAAAGCGGACGGGAAAAGAACTCCCCTGGGGGACCCTGACCGGTATCCGCCCGACAAAGATCGCCATGACGAGACTTGATCAGGGTGAGGATGAGGAGAGCATCCGTTCCTTCATGCGGGACATGTACCTGACAAGCAAAGAGAAGATCGACTTAAGTGTGGAGGTCGCGAAACGGGAGCGGGAGCTCTTAAGCCATATCGACTATGAGACGGGATACAGCCTCTATGTGGGAATTCCGTTCTGTCCGACCACCTGCCTCTACTGTTCCTTCACCTCCTACCCGATCGGCGCGTGGGAAAAGAAGGTTCATCTCTATCTTGAAGCGCTGTTTAAAGAATTAGACTATGTGGCCGAAAAGATGAAGGGACGTACTCTCGACACGGTTTACTTTGGCGGCGGAACTCCGACATCCTTAAAGGCCGAGGAACTGGACGCCCTGCTCACAAAGATCGAGAATACCTTTGACCTCTCAAAGGTACAAGAATTCACTGTGGAAGCCGGACGTCCGGACAGCATCACCGAAGACAAGTTCAAAGTTCTCCGTGCCCACAATATCTCCAGGATCTCCATCAATCCGCAGACGATGAAGCAGGCAACTCTGGATCTGATCGGACGCCACCACACCGTGGATATGGTGAAGGAAAAATTCCGCATGGCAAGAGATCTTGGCTTTGACAATATCAATATGGACCTCATCATCGGACTTCCGGAGGAAGATATCGATGACGTCCGCAGCACCATGGAGCAGGTCAGAGAGCTTGCCCCGGACAGCGTGACAGTCCACTCTCTCGCCATCAAGCGTGCGGCGAGACTCAATATCTTCAAGGAGCGCTACGCGAACTTAAAGATCCAGAACACTCAGGAGATGATCGATCTCACCGCGAAGTACGCCCGCGAGATGGGTCTTGAGCCGTATTACCTGTACCGTCAGAAAAATATGGCCGGAAATTTCGAGAATGTCGGCTATGCGGCACCCGGAAAAGCATGTATCTACAATATCCTCATTATGGAGGAAAAGCAGACCATCGTGGCCTGCGGTGCCGGAACCACCACGAAAGTCACGTTCCCGGCGGAAAACCGGCTGGAGCGTGCGGAGAATGTAAAGGATGTAGCTTCCTATATCGAGAGGATCGACGAGATGATCGATAGGAAAGAGAAGCTGTTGAGTAAGTTAGTCTAAATATGTCTGCTGCGCTGACCGCAGGATAGCGCAGATCAAACGCCAGATCTGGGCACGCGGCAACAAAATACGCTGTACATGGGGTTCATTCTCCTGTACAGCGTATTTTTTAGATTCAACATTTTTTAATTCTTATTTTGCAAAAGTTCTTTCTTTGTAACTTTTCTTGTAACTGTTCAGTAGGTCTGCGCACTTGCTGCGCTGACCGTAAGAAAACATAGGCTGGAAGGCAAAATCCCATCAGCGAAGCTGATCTGGAATGGATTTTTGCACGTAACTATGAAGGTACTGAATAGTTACCTTTTCTTTTTACCAGGTCTTCCTCATATATAAAAGTCCTGTGAGATCTGCCAGTATCCAGCCGATCGGGATCGCCATCCAGATTCCTGTCTCACCGAGAAATGTGGCAGAGAGCACGTAGGCCAGTAACACACGGATTCCGAGGGAGATCACTGTAAGCACCACAGACATCTCCGCCCTCTTGATCGCCCTGTAATATCCGTAAAGCAGGAACAGGCAGCCGATTCCAAAATAGAACGCGCCCTCGATCCTGAGATAACGGACGCCGGAGGCGATGACCGCCGTCTCTGCGGAGCTCACGAAGATCTGCATGAGCGGTGCCGCGAAGGCAAAGACCAGCGCTGAGATCACAAGGCTGAATGCCGTGCTGATGGCAAAGGATTCCTTTGTGCCGCGGCGGATCCGTTCTTTATTTCCCGCGCCGTAGTTCTGGGCAACGAAGGTCGAATAGGCATTTCCAAAGTCCTGAACCGGCAGATACGCGAAGGTGTCGATCTTTACTGCCGCCGCGAAAGCCGCCATGGTGGTGGCGCCAAAGCTGTTTACAAGCCCCTGCACCATGAGGATTCCGAAGTTCATAACCGACTGCTGCAGGCAGGTCAGGGAGGAAAGTCCTGCGATCTCCTTTAAGATTCCGCCGTCAAAGCAAAGATCCTTTCTCTCCGGAAGAAGGCTTCTGCATCGGAAAAGAACATAGAGCAGGATCCCGATTCCGGATACATACTGGGCAAAGATCGTCGCATAGGCCGCACCGGCGATTCCCCAATGGAAGACCGCCACAAATAAAAGATCCCACGCGATGTTCAAGATCGCGGATACCGCAAGAAACACCAGCGGAACCGTAGAGTTTCCCAGCGCCCTTAACAGGCAGGAGAAGAAATTATAGAGGGACGTGGCGAGCAGACCTGCGAAAATGATCAGCAGATACTCCCTCATACCGCCCCAGACCTCCTCAGGAACCCGTAAGAAGTTTAAGATCGGATCAATGAAAATATAGACAACCACATTCAAAACAAGCGTTACAGCGAGGATCAGGCCGCAGGCGTGGGCGATGGAGGACTTCAGTGCCCTCTCATCTCCCTTTCCCCGGTAGATGGAAAACAGCGCGCCGGAGCCCATACTGAGTCCCAGAAAGATCGAGGTCAGGAATGTCATCAGCGTATACGACGAGCCGACCGCCGCCAGCGCATTTTTTCCGAGCACTCTCCCGATGATCAGGGTATCCGCAATATTGTAGAACTGCTGTAAAAGATTTCCTGCCATCATGGGCAGGGCAAATAAAAGAAGGGAGCGTGAGATGCTCCCCTTTGTAAGATCATGGTACATGGAAACTCACTCCGTTATCACAGATTTATAAACGTACTGCACAGATATTTCACTGCACCGTACAGTTCTTCCATCATAGCATGATTCCTGTTCTTTTACAAGGTGATCCCCACGGTCAAAGTCCTGTCAGCTTCCGCCGCGTTTTCATATAGACCGGTCACTCACAGCCATGTACCTTATCAGCACCGCCCTTTACGCAGGCGCAGACTTTGGCTCGTTGTTCGCGTAAACAAAAAGAAGGCAGAATCCACATCAGCTCGATTCTGCCTTCTGCTATTTTTATGTTGCTTAGATCACACCAGTCATCTTCAGAATGATCTGTGCGATGATCGTGGAGCCCAGGAATGTTCCTGCGAAAGTAAAGATCGCTACGATCACGATCGCAAGTCCCTGTTCCTTGAAGGTATCCACATCCTTGCCGATGGAAATTCCCGCATATGCAAGGATCGGAGTGCAGAGCGGAAGAAGTCCGATCTTTCCAATCTGTTCGATCGCATAATCTGCGATCGGGCTGACACCCGGGATCGTGATCAGGATCGCAATAAATGAGATATAGGCGATCGCCGGAAGATTCTTCGGTGAAACCTTATTGATCAGCTCATAAATGATACAGCCCACCAGCGTGCATAAAAGAAGAAGCACGAGCCCGGGCACTGCCTCAAGCGGGGTTACCGGGTTTCCGGCCTTTGATGTACTGATAAAATTGCCGATGGATGCGAAGATGCATACAAGGACAAGACATTTGATTCTTTTAAACCATACTGCTGCGTCCATATGGATCCCTCCTATTCTTCCCCGGCTGCTTTAACTTTTACCTTAGCGCCGATCGGGAGTCCGTCTTTATAATGCCTGTTGTTCTTTGTGAACAGCTTGTACATGAATTCACACATTGGAAGTGCGATGAAAAGACTCATATAAAGGCCATCCACACTGCTCAGCATATTTGAGGTCGCCGCGTAAGCAGTGATCTCCGCTTCCATATCCGGATATGCCTCAACGACTGCCGCAAGGCTGGCAGAAAGCATGGATGCGGAACCTGTTCCACACGCCATTCCAAGCGCGTACGGATGGAAGATATTTAAGGAGCAGAGGAGGGAAACAAAGATACCGTTGAACATGGTTCCGAATACAGTACCTGTGATATATCCACCCATAACACCGATTCCTTCATCTGAATCAAGACCGTATTTATCGGCAACGACCGCAAGGGAGCTCTCTCTTGAAATAGAGAAGGAGGTTCCGATTGCCGCGCGTCCCATATGGAATACAAATACGGCGATCGGGAGCGCTAAAACCGCAGTTCCCAGATTTCCGAATTCCTGAAGGATCAGCGCCGGTCCGGCTTTGACAACCGCGCCGAGGTTCGGTCCGATCGTGGATGCGATCTTTGCTGTCAGCATCATAACGCTGATTCCAATATACGGTGATGCTTCTGTCATCATCTTCTGTGGAATCATTTTCGCGATTCCAAGGATTGCTCCAAGGATCAGTACATACAGCATCGGAAACAGTGAGAAGGACAAAGGCCCGAAACTGAATTTTTTGGTGCCGATAAATTCGGCAATTACGGTGAGTACGAAAGCAAGTGCATGGATACGCCAGTCAGCCATATGCTCTTTCATATTCAATCCCTCCTTTTCTTTTTCGGCAGCCGCATCGAAATTCAACAACTACCCTTTTTCGCCTCTGCATGTTTCACTTTTGCTGAAATCATGTACCTGTACCATGTCCGTTCAGACAAAAAACACGTCTCTTTTCCGCAAACATTTGTCCGCAACGCAGAAACAATTTAACATTGATTCTATCAGATTCCCGGGAAAATGCAAGCATTTTTTGGCTTGTTTCGCGAAAAATACCGTGGTGATCAGGTACTGTATCACAGTATGCGATTTGTTTTTTCTATGTTTCATATTGTGGAATCTCTTTTGTATCATGGAATTTCCTGCTAAACAAAAAAGTTCCATCAGCCTTGTATTCAGCTGACAGAACTTTTTTATACGATCTGTGCACGAGCCAGGAACATTATTCCTACATCATACTGATGGGTATCTTCTCTACTGTGACTCCTTCGTCAGTGTCACGTTCATATACTGATACGGGATCTCGATCCCTTCCCGGTCAAATGTGAGTTTGATCTCCTCCGTGATCGCCCATTTTGTTTTCCAATAGTCCTCACAGAGCACCCAGCCTCTCGCGCTCAAGTTCACGCTGCTGTCTCCGAGGCTGTCCACGATCACCTGGATATCCTGGTCTTTCATGATATATGGATTCTCCTCAAAGATCTGTTTCAGAACGTTTTTCGCCTTTAAGAGATCCGAGGAATATCCGATCCCGACGTTGATGATCAGGCGGCGTTTTCCCATTCTCGTGAGGTTTGTGAGCGGTGCGCTCGATACCGAGCTGTTCGGGATCGTGATCACGCGGTTGTCGATCGTCAAAAGTGTCGTGTATACAAGACCGATCGTCTCGACCGTTCCCTCACCTGCCGATGTGCTGATATAATCCCCGACCTTAAACGGTTTTAAGAGCAGGATCAGCGTTCCGCCTGCGAAATTTGAGAGTGTATTCTGCATCGCAAGGCTGAATGCCAGCGTTACGGTACCGATAACCGCAACGAAGGACGTTGTCTTGATCCCCAGCTGGTCCGCTGCCATGAACACCATGACTCCGAAGAGGACGGCGTGCAGCAGCATATCCAGAAACTTCTTTAACGTGATCTCCACGCCGGCGCGGTCCATGATCTGCCCTGCTGCGGTCCGGACCATCCGAATCACGCGGAGACCGACAAATACGATCACCGCGGTCCAGAAGATCCTGGTCCCGTATTTGATGGCCGTCGTAGTAAGAAAATCCAGTGTGTATTCTTTCATGTCTGTTTCCCTGCTGTTTTTCGGACATTTTCATGCCCTGTATTTTTCTGTCTAGCCTTTGTTTCTTTTTCCCGTCTGGCTCTCCCGCGCTGTCTTTATGATCTGCCCGACTTTCTCAGAGATCACATCCAGCGGACTCGTCGGTATCTTTACGGACGGCTGCCTCGCCGGACGTTTTTTCTTTTCCGCCGGTTTCTTCTTTCCCGTCACAGGTTCTTCCTCATACGGGGTACAGGAGAATACCGCCACGGACATCGGAGCCAGGTTGATCACGATCGAGTTTTCTCTCGCGTCCCACTCCTCTTTCTTCGACATCTTGACTCTCGGATTTACCATGCCACTGCCGCCGAACTGCTTCGCGTCGCTGTTCAGGATCTCCTTGTACTTTCCGGCAAACGGAACTCCGAGGCGGAATTTCTCATGTTCCACCGGGACAAAGTTACAGACAAAGAGCAGTGTCTCCTCCGGTTTGTCCGTCTTCCTCTCGAAGATCACGATATTCTCGTCATTGTAAGTGCAGTTGATCCACTCGAAGCCTTCCGGCTCATAGTCCATTTTATAGAGAGCCGGCTGTGTGCGGTACAGGTGGTTTAACGCCTTCACATAATCCCTCATTTGGCTGTGGATATCGTACTTCAAGAGTCCCCATTCCAGACTCTCCTTCTCGTTCCACTCGTCCATCTGACCGAAATCCTGGCCCATAAAGAGCAGTTTCTTACCAGGATGCCCCATCATGAACCCATAGGCGGTACGGAGGTTTGCGAACTTTTTCTCCTGGGTGTCCCCCGGCATTTTTCCGGCCATGGAACCTTTTCCGTGGACCACCTCATCGTGTGAGAATACGAGAACAAACTTCTCACTGTATGCGTACAGCATGCTGAAAGTCAGCTCTCCATAATGGTCATGGCGGAAATACGGGTCGCACTGCATGTAATCGAGGAAATCATTCATCCAGCCCATATTCCACTTGAAGTCAAAGCCGAGTCCTCCATCATTCTCATCGCCGGAAACCTTCGGCCATGCTGTGGATTCCTCCGCGATCAGGACTGCGCCCTCTGTGTCCCGTGCAAAGATGGAATTCAGGTGTTTCAGGAATTCCACCGCCTCCAGGTTCTCATTTCCGCCGTACATGTTCGCGATCCACTCGCCCGCGTTCTTTCCATAATCAAGATACAGCATGGATGCCACAGCGTCCATCCGGATCCCGTCGGCGTGAAACTCCCTCGCCCAGTATAAAGCGTTGGAGATCAGGAAGTTCGATACCTGCGGACGGCCGTAATTGTAGATCAGCGTTCCCCAGTGCGGATGTGATCCCTGGCGCGGGTCCTTGTGCTCGTAGAGACAGGTCCCGTCAAAGGCCGCGAGACCATGCGCATCACGCGGGAAATGAGCCGGAACCCAGTCGAGGATGACGCCGATCCCCTCTTTATGCATATAGTCCATAAACGCCTTAAAATCGTCCGGAGTCCCGAAACGACTCGTCGGCGCATAGTAACCGGTCACCTGGTAACCCCAGGACTCATCGAGCGGGTGCTCCATCACCGGGAGAAGCTCCACATGGGTGTAGCCCATCTCCTTGACGTAAGCAGCAAGTTTTTCCGCGATCTCCCTGTAATTATAAAACTGGCTGCCGTTGATGTCATCCCCATTTTCATCCTGAGCTACCGGTTTCTGCATCCAGGAGCCGAGATGGACCTCATAGATCGACATCGGCGAGTCCTTCAGCCGGTCTTTTGCTGCTTTTCTCTTTTCGATCCACTCGCCATCGTTCCACTGATAATCAGTCATATCCCAGATCACGGACGCCGTATTCGGTCGGAGCTCTGAGAAATTCGCATACGGATCCGCCTTTAACATCGGATCTCCCGCTTTTGTCTTGATCTCATATTTATAGATCGCACCCGGCTTCAGTCCCGGAATAAAGATCTCATAGATCCCAGACGGTCCGCGTTTTTTCATCTGGTGGCGTCTTCCGTCCCAGAAGTTGAAGTCTCCCACAACACTGACACGCATCGCATCCGGAGCCCAGACTGCAAAGTGCACTCCGGAGATCCCGGCTTCCACGGTCGGGTGCGCGCCAAACTTTTGATAGGAATCATAATAGATCCCGGCGCCGAATTTCTTTACTTCCGCCTCGGTAAACGCGGTGTAGAACTGGTAACTGTAGGGATCCACGATCTCCTCACTGTCCCCGTCCTCGTAAGTCACGAGAAAATGGTACGGCACTAACTCCAGACGGTCCTCAAGAAGGACTGCGAAGAATCCGTTCTCATCCGCCATCTCCATCGGAAAGCTTTCTTCCCCGATCTTTACGGAGACTTTCGCCGCATTCGGAAGGAACGCCTGGATCAGAAGTCCTTCCTTTATTACATGTTCCCCTAAAAGCCGTCCCGGATCGCTCGCCTCAGAATATACGAGTTCCTCGATCCCGGCCCAGTCCATCAGATCATATAAGATTTTTTCCATAAGCACTCCCCCTGTCGTGTTCCAATGCCGTTTTCCGGCATGGTCCACAAAGACCTGTCCATTTCTGGAATTTTCTGCGGCTGCGGATATCTGTTTCCTGATGTCCGAAGCCATTTTTTTCTTAACAATATTTTAGCATCATCATCTCTCTGATACAAGTGGCAGTATCGGCAAATATCCGTTTTTCCATCCGCATGGCGCTCCCGCATATTTTCCCATTAAAAAATTCCTTACCTTTTTCGAAATTCTCTTGCGAAACTTGACAATTTATCATAAACTCTTTATTGTATGTTGTGATGCCAGGGTCAAAAGTCCGGAAATCCGATGCCGGCTTGCCTGCAGGAAGATTTTTGAATCTGGGATCTGCCAAAAACAGGAATGTTTTTGAGTATATTAGTCAAACGAGGTTATCATCTTTATATGGAAAATAACGGAAAAGAAAAGAAAGAAAAAACAGGCTGGGTAGCGGAGCTGATCAGCTGGGTCCAGGTTCTTGTATCCGCCGCCGTCATTGCCTTCGTTCTCACGACTTTTGTCATCGCAAACAGTGAGATCCCGACCGGTTCCATGGAAAACACCATCATGGCAGGAAGCCGCGTCATCGGCTCCAGGCTGCACTACAAATTCGCAGATCCGGAACGCGGAGATGTCGCGATCTTCGTCTTTGGCTGGCAATGCCCGGAATGCAACGCCATCATCGAAGGCGACAAGCAGGATACCTGCCCGGCCTGCGGTTCCGAAGTTGGAAAACGTGGTCATACGATCTACTATGTAAAGCGTGTGATCGGTATGCCGGGTGATGTCATCGATATCATCGACGATAAGGTCTATCTGAACGGTTCCGACACTCCGCTCGACGAGCCATATCTGGCAGAACCGATGAACCAGCATGAAACTTACCATTTTGAAGTTCCGGAAAACTGCTACTTTATGATGGGCGACAACCGAAATTATTCTCTGGATGCCCGCTACTGGCAGAATCACTACATTTCCAGAGACAAGATGGTTGCAAAGGTATTCTTCGAATACTTCCCGACACCGAAGGTAATCCACTAATCGGCAAAATCCGCGACCACAACGGTATCATACGGAATTTTCAGTTCAGAAAATTCCTACCCATGAAAAGTAACAAATATTTCACTTACACAGGAGACAAATTATGAAAAAGGTTGTAAAGTTCGGCGGCAGCTCTCTCGCGAGTGCCCGTCAGTTTAAAAAAGTAAAGGCGATCATCGACGCCGATAAGACACGCTGCTATGTCGTTCCGTCCGCTCCGGGAAAGAGAGACAGCAAAGACACAAAAGTAACTGACATGTTATACCAGTGCTACGATGCAGCCAGCACAGGACAGAGCTACAAGCGCATTCTCGACCAGATCAAAAAGCGCTACACAGACATCATCGACGGTCTTGAGCTCAACTTAAACCTTGACTTTGAATTTTCAAAGATCGAAGAAAATTTCTTAAATAAAGTCGGACGCGACTATGCGGCTTCCAGAGGAGAATATTTAAACGGTCTCATCATGGCAAACTACCTCGGATTCACCTTCGTGGACGCGGCTGACGTGATCCGTTTCGATGCAGACGGAAACTTCCTCTCCGAGGAGACAAACGAGGAGATGAGAGAACACCTCGCTTCCTTAAAGCAGGCTGTCATCCCGGGATTCTACGGTGCTAAGCCGGATGGAACAATCCACACCTTCTCCCGCGGCGGCTCCGATATCACAGGTTCCATCGTTGCCCGTGCGATCCAGGCTGATCTCTATGAGAACTGGACCGATGTCTCCGGTTTCCTTGTCGCTGACCCGAGGATCATCGACAATCCGGCTCCGATCGAAACGATCACTTACACAGAGCTCCGTGAGCTCTCCTACATGGGCGCAAGCGTTCTCCACGAGGATGCGATCTTCCCGGTAAGAAAAGAGGGAATCCCGATCAACATCCGCAACACAAACCGTCCGGAAGATCCGGGTACCATGATCGTTGAGAACACCAGCAAACGCCCGCGCTACACGATCACAGGCGTTGCAGGAAAGAAAGGCTTCTGCGCAATGAACATCGACAAGGCGATGATGAACTCCGAAGTCGGTTTTGGGAGAAAAGTCCTTGAGGTCTTTGAGAAGAACGGCATCTCCTTCGAACATATGCCGTCCGGGATCGATACGATGTCCGTTCTCGTCCATCAGGATGAGTTCCAGGAGAAAGAGCAGTCCGTTCTTGCAGGAATCCAGCGTGCAGTTCACCCGGATATCGTGACTCTCGAGTCCGATCTCGCAGTGATCGCAGTCGTAGGACGCGGCATGAAAGCAATGCGCGGGACTGCTGCAAGAATCTTCGCAGCACTTGCACACGCAAAGATCAACGTTAAGATGATCGACCAGGGGTCCAGTGAACTGAACATCATCATCGGTGTCGCAGATGACGATTTCGAGCCGGCGATCCGCGCGATCTATGATATTTTTGTAAAGACAGAGTTATAAGGGATCGCAATTCCATAAATTCTTAAAAATCCCCATGCACCGGTGAATGTTTCATAGCGGTGTGTGGGGATTTTTTTTATGAATCATCTTCGCACGAGTGTACATCTCAGACACGCAGTGCCTCTTTATTGAATAAAAAATTTTCTAAACAAGCGAAAACAAGCTTCGCGAGTTTCCACTTGTTATCGCTACAGCCGCCAAGTTCTCGCGCAAGCGCGGACTTTGACTCGTTGTTCGCGTAAAATAAAACTCCCCACACCGGTCATGTCCTCCGGTACAGGGAGCTTTTCCTGTCACTTTTCAATTCTTTATTCCGACTTGACTTCCTTCCACAGCGCACTGTAGAGGTCATCCGCCTCGGTTCCGAGATAACCGTATACCTCAGAGTTTTCCAGCTTATCGGTATCCGGGAATACAGCTTTGTTCTCCTGATATTCCGGATCCAGAAGGTCGAACGCAGCCTTGTTCGGCGTCGCGTAGGTGATGTACTCGAAGTTCTTCACCGCGATATCCGGACGGCAGAGGAAGTTGATCCACTTTTCCGCATTCTCTTTGTTCTTCGCATTGTACGGGATCACCCAGGAATCGATCCAGATGTTTGTTCCCTCTTCCGGAAGTACATACTCCAGATCATAATCAAGATTCAGCGTCTCCGCCTCCTCCTGCAGATAGAGCAGCTCACCGGAATAGATGACTCCTACCGCCGCCTCACCGTTCAACATCTTGTCGCGGACCTGATCCACGACATAGGCCTGTACGAGCGGTTTCTGTGCGAGAAGCAGCTTCTTCGCCTCCTGGAGCTCCGCCTCATCGGTCGTATTCATCGAATAGCCGAGTTCCTTGAGCGCCACCATAAAGGCGTCGCGGACGCTGTCCTGCATCAGGATCTCGCCCTTTAAGCGCTCATCCCAGAGATCCGACCATTTCGTCGGTGCCGGAACTCCGAGTTCTTCCAGTTTCTGGACATTGTAGATGATCCCGACGGTTCCCCATGTATACGGAACAGAATAGCGGTTATCCGGGTCAAATGCCTTCGACTTTTCAAGGTAAACCTGGTCGATGTTTTTGATGTTCGGAACATTGTCAAAATTGATCTCCGCAAGAAGTCCGTTCTCCGCCATCTTCTGGATCATATAGTCGGATGGACATACGACGTCGTAATTCACGCCGCCGGCCTCGATGACCGGGTACATCTCCTCGTTCGTCTCGAAAAGGTCATAGGTCACATGGATCCCGGTCTCCGCCTCAAATTCGTCTATCACGCTCTCATCGATGTATTCGCCCCAGTTGTATACATAGAGCTCATCCGAGTGGGAGGAAGAAAAGTGCAGGTAGCTGGTATATGCCACGCTTCCAACGATCAGGAAGGAGGCAAGCACGATCGCTGCCTTTCCGGTCCATGCCGGTTTCTTTCCGCGGTCCGGTGCTGCGTTCGGTCCGAAGCTGCCCGCTCCCGCCTTCGCCTGCGGTTTTGCCGGAGCAAAGTTTGTAATGAGCAGCAGCGCGAGCACAGTCACAAAGATCACTGTGGAGAGCGCGTACATGGACGGCTTGATGCCGCGGCGCACCTCACTGTAGATCAGCGTGGACAGGGTGTTGATCCCGGCGCCTTTTGTGAAGTGGGTGATGATAAAATCATCCAGAGACATCGTAAACGCCATCAGGAAGCCCGATAACACGCCCGGAAGGATATCAGGGAAGACAACCTTGAAAAACGCCTTTACAGGGCCTGCTCCGAGGTCCATGGCCGCCTCGTAAGTGTTCCGGCTCGTCTGTTTTAGCTTCGGCATAACGCTTAACATCACATACGGCACGTTGAACGTGATGTGCGCAAAAAGGATCGTCTTGAATCCCAGGGAGATACCGAACGCGATGAACATCAGCATCAGGGAGATGCCGGTCACGATATCGGAGTTTAACATCGGGATGTTGTTGAGTCCCATGCAGATCGTTCTCGGGAGCTTCTTCATCGAGGAGATCCCGATCGCCGCGGCCGTTCCGAGGATCGTCGCGATCAGCGCCGACAGGAAGGCAATCAGCAGCGTATTATAGAGGGCGTCCATGATCGACGCGCTCTCAAACATCTGTTTATACCACTGTAACGTGAACCCGCCCCACTGGGATCTCGATTTCGAGCTGTTGAAGGACAGGACCATCATGACGAGGATCGGTGCATATAAGAAGATCAGTACCAGCACCAGATAAAAATCCTCAAAAAATTTCTTCAGTCTTTCTCTTACGGTTTTCATCAGAATGCAGTGCCCTCCCCATTCTTATCGTATTTTGCGATCATGGTCATGCTGAGAAGGATGAAGATCATGAGCACCATGGAAAGTCCGGCACCGAGGTTCCAGTTGCTTCCCTTTGTAAATTCCTGCTCGATGACGTTTCCGATGAGCAGGATCTTGCTGCCGCCCAGGAGGTTTGAAATAACGAACGTCGTGAGCGCCGGGACAAACACCATCGTGATCCCGCTGACAATGCCCGGAACGCTCAACGGGATCAGGATCTTTGTG
The DNA here is from genome assembly GCF_036318045.1 of Clostridium sp. CM74B_53. NCBI lineage: Bacteria > Bacillati > Bacillota > Clostridia > Eubacteriales > Clostridiaceae > Clostridium > Clostridium sp. CM74B_53. Next base: position 26,296 of record NZ_JAWQDE010000001.1, read on the forward strand.
AGTGTCTGGTAATTATCCGCTCCGAGGTCCCGCGCAGCATTGATCACATTGTCATCGATCTTCACGAGTGTGTTGTAGATCGGCAGGACCATGAACGGCAGGAAATTGTAGACCATGCCGAGAATGATCGCCGCCGGAGTGTTGATGATCGCAACATTCGGCAGATGCAGCAGCGTGAGGAAGGTATTGATCACACCGTTCTTCTCAAGCAGGGTCTGCCACGCCATGGTTCTTAAAAGGAAGTTCATCCACATCGGAAGGATAAAGATAAACACCACAAAGCTTCCTTTTCCGATATGGCGCTTTCTTAAGATCAGCGCCAGCGGATATGCGAGGATCAGACAGATCACCGTGCTGACACCCGCGAGAAGTAAGGACAGCCACAGCGCCTTTAAATGCTCGGAGGAACCGATCGCCAGGATATTTGCCAGCGTGAACGCGCCGCTGCGGTCCGTCAGACCATAGTAAAATACCATGAGCAGCGGGATCACGGTAAATCCCGCCATCCATATGATATAAGGATAAGCCAGAAATCTGGATGCTTTTCTATTCATTGACTCCAACGGCCTCCTCGTCCTCGGACTCCGGCTTGTTCATGATCTGGATATCGAACGGATCTACATGAATGCCGACTTTCTGTCCGACCGGGAACATGTCCGTGCTGTGGACCAGCCACTCGTAGCCGTCCGGGGTCGTAACTTCCATCTCGTAGTGTACGCCTTTGAAGATCAGGTGTGTAACAACGCCCTGGAGAGTGCCGTTCTCCGGCTTCACAAGATCGATATCCTCCGGCCGGATCACCACGTCGACCGGCTTGTTGTTTCCGAATCCTTTATCCACACAGGCGAATTTCGCGCCGAAGATCTCCACAAGCTCGTCGTGGATCATCGTTCCACCCACGATATTGCTCTCGCCGATAAAGTCCGCGACAAAGGCATTTTCCGGCTCATTGTAGATCTGCTCCGGCGTTCCCATCTGCTGGATATAGCCCTGGTTCATGACAACGATCGTGTCGGACATCGTGAGCGCCTCTTCCTGGTCGTGGGTGACATAGATAAAGGTGATTCCCAGCTCATTTTTCAGGCGGATCAGCTCATATTGCATGTCCTGGCGGAGCTTCAGGTCGAGAGCGCCGAGCGGCTCGTCGAGAAGCAGAAGCTTCGGCTCGTTTACGATCGCGCGGGCGATGGCAATCCGCTGCTGCTGGCCGCCGCTTAAAGAATCCACGCTCCGGTTCTCAAATCCGTCAAGGTTTACAAGTTTCAATGCATATTTGATCTTATCATCAATATAGCTCTTCGATTTGCCTTTGATCTTCAGACCGAACGCGATGTTCTCCGCAATACTCATGTGCGTGAACAGAGCGTACTTCTGAAACACTGTATTTAACTGGCGCTTGTTCGGCGGCATATTTGTGATGTCTTCCCCGTCAAAGATCACCTGACCTTTATCCGGTTTCTCAAACCCACCGATGATTCTTAAGGTCGTTGTCTTTCCGCAGCCGCTCGGGCCGAGCAGCGTCACGAAGGAGTTTTCCTTTACGGAAAGGCTCAGATCGTCGAGGATCAGATCCCCGTCATAACTCTTAAAAATGTGGGACAAATCAATGAGCGGATGCTCCATTCCTTTTTCCTCCTGATGTAAACAGATTTCATGCGATAGATTCCGCTGTTTTTGTGTTCGGCTTGAATGTATTTTTATACATGGTTTTCTTCAGATATACGAAAAACGGCAAAATGCCTATCATAGTATATTTACGCATTGTTTTCCCGTTCTGTCAATAGATTTCTCTTGTTTCTTTTTCTTGTTTTTTGTACATGATCGCATCCATACAATTTTCAGATTTCAGTTAACAAACCGGTCAGATTATGATAAAATGAGTACATCTATGAATCTCCGGAGGAGGTTGGCAAAATCGGCAGTTTTGCGTCTCCGGACATCGAAAGCAAAGGGGAATTTACCTATGACTGGAAAATACATGGCCTATGTTGGCTCTTATTCCTATACGGGAAAGGCAAAAGGGATCACCGTATATGATGTTGATGTGGAGGCAGGAAAATTCATCTACCGCTGCGAAGTGGAAGTGGACAACTCTTCCTATCTGAAATCATCCCAGAACGGAAAAATCCTGTACTCTATCGCCGATGAGGGCGTTGTCGCGTTCCGCGTTCTTCCAAATGGAAGTCTCGCACGTTTAAACAGTGCTAAGATCAAGGGCATGCGCGGATGCCACCTTTCTACGAGCAAAGCAGATGACTATATCTTTATCTCCGGTTTCCACGATGGAAAGATCACGGTCCTTCATCTGAACGAGGACGGATCGGTCGGAGATATCGCCGACGGTGTCTTCCACAAGGGACTTGGCTCCGTCGCTGAGCGAAGCTTCCGTCCGCATGTGAGCTGCAGCCGCCTGACTCCGGACGAGCGCTTCTTAATGGTCGCAGACCTCGGGATCGACCAGATCAAAGTTTACCGTTTTGACCATAAGGACGGAAAGATCGCTCTCGTGGACACGATCCGCTGTGAGCTCGAATCCGCCCCGAAATATTTCATGTTCAGCTCCGACGGCCGTTTCTTCTATGTCCTGTATGAGATGAAAAATGTGATCGAGGTTTATTCCTATAAAGAAGGCGAACGTGTTCCGATCGTCGAGAAGATCCAGACGATCTCATCCACAGGAAGCAAACCGAACCAGCTGACCGCTGCCTGTGCGATGCATTTCTCCCCGGATGAGAAACATGTATTCTGCAGCAATGCCGGCGACAATACGGTGTCCATGTACGACCGCGATGATGAGACCGGAATGCTAACCCTGCGCTTCTGTCTTCCGATCAGCGGGGATTATCCGAAGGATATCGCGATCTTCCCGGGCGGAGAACATCTCGCTTCTATCAACCACGAGGGAAGTATTTCCTTCTTTAAGATTGACTATGAAAAAGGTCTTCTCGTCATGAGCGACCGCAGCATCAAGGTCAATGAGCCGAACTGCTGTGAAATTGTAAAGATTGGAGATTAAAATAACATGGCAGCAGGTTCTACCATCGGCACAATATTTAAAGTAACAACCTGGGGAGAATCCCACGGAAAAGCCATCGGCGTTGTCGTTGACGGCTGCCCGGCGGGACTTCCTTTAGAGGAATCCGATATCCAGAAACTTTTAGACCGAAGGAAACCGGGACAGAGCCGCTTTACGACCCAGCGAAAAGAGGGAGATGAGGTCGAGATCCTCTCTGGCGTTTTCGAGGGAAAGACAACCGGAACCCCGATCTCCATGATCGTGCGGAACACAGACCAGCGTTCCAAAGACTACTCCAATATCGCTTCCTGTTTCCGCCCGGGACATGCCGACTACACGTTTGAGGAAAAATACGGATTCCGCGATTACCGCGGCGGCGGACGTTCCTCCGCCCGTGAGACGATCGGCCGTGTTGCGGCGGGTGCGATCGCTGAAAAGTTCTTAAAACAGTTAAATATCTCTGTGACTGCCTATGCGAAATCGATCGGTCCGGTTGAGGTATCCCCGGAGCGCATGGACCTTTCAGAGATCCCGAATAACCGGTTCTGTCTCCCGGATGCGGACTCCGCAAAGGAGGCGGAGCACTATCTTGACCAGAAGATCGCAGAATGTGACTCCGTCGGCGGAGTCGTTGAGTGTGTGATCTCCGGTCTTCCGACCGGTCTCGGTGAGCCGGTCTTCGAAAAGCTGGATGCCAACCTCGCAAAAGCGATCCTCTCGATCGGTGCTGTCAAAGGTTTTGAGATCGGAGACGGATTTGCCGCGACGAAAGCGTGCGGATCGGAAAATAACGATGAATTCCGTATGGATGGAGATAAGATCGTGAAGGAGACGAACCATGCCGGCGGCGTTCTCGGCGGCATCAGCGACGGAAGTGATGTGATCTTCCGCGCCGCATTCAAGCCGACTCCATCGATCGCAAAATCCCAGGAGACAGTGACAAAGGACGGCGAGAATATCGATCTCGTGATCCACGGTCGTCACGACCCGGTGGTTGTTCCGAGAGCTGTTGTTGTAGTCGAATCTATGGCTGCGATCACCGCGATGGATATGCTCTTAATGTCCATGACTTCCAGACTTGACCTGATCCAGATGTTCTTCCAGGTGGAGAATGTCGATGATTCACCGGAACAGTAATATTGATCCGATTCCCACATGGCAGAGAGTCTGCTCTCTGTTCATGGAATAATAGTAAATAACAGGAGAAGAAAGAAATGAAAATCGCAATCGCTAACGACCACTCAGCTGTAGAGCTGAAAAACATCATCAAGGAGCACCTCGAGAGCAATGGCTACGAAGTATTAAACCTCGGAACAGACTCCACAGAGAGCTGTGATTACCCGGTATACGGTGAGAAGGTTGGCCGCGCAGTCGCTGACGGCGAAGCAGATCTCGGAATTGCCATCTGCGGAACCGGCGTCGGCATCTCTTTAGCTGCCAACAAGGTAAAAGGCATCCGCGCATGTGTCTGCAGCGAGCCGTACACCGCAAAGCTTTCCAGAATGCATAACAACTCCAACATTCTCGCGTTTGGTGCACGCGTTGTCGGAAGTGAGCTCGCAAAGATGATCGTTGACGAGTGGCTGAACGCAAGCTTTGAGGGCGGCCGCCACCAGAGACGTGTGGATATGATCATGGATATTGAGAATAAGTAATTGACGATAAAAACCCCCGAAGTGTACCAGACTTCGGGGGTTTTGTTTTATCTTCTGTTCGCCTTCTCCACATGAACGCTCTTACCTTTGATCTTCACATGGTTCATCGCATCCATGACGATATCGGCCTGGTCCTTCGGTACTTCGACGAAGGTGTATTTGTCGTACATATCGATGCTGCCGACAAGACGGCCCGGGATTCCGGATTCTCCGGCGATCGCGCCTAAAATGTCTCCCGGCTTCACATTCTGGTTCTTTCCGAGGTTGATGAACAGTCTCGTCATGCCGCCTCTAGCATTCTTTCTGTCCACATATTCCTCGTCATCGCCTCTGCCGCGTCTGCGTCCGTTTCTTCCGCGGTCATTTCTGCCGCCGCGGCGGTCGAGATCATCAAGGTCGCGGAGCGGTCTTCCCTCATCCACGATATCCTCGTAGTCATCTCCCATCGCCATCTTTAAGAACGCTGCTGCGAGCTCTAAGGAAGTATAATCCTCCGCGAGCAGGCGCTTTTCGATAATATCTGTCATGCGCTCGAGGTCGCTGTCCTCACCGATATGCTGCTGTACATCGTCCAAGATTTTCTCCGCCTTGATCGCTGTGACGTCATCTAAGGACGGAATCGGCTGCGGAACGATCTTTGTCTTACAGAATCTCTGGATGTCACGGAGTTTGTAGACTTCGCTTCCGACTGCAAGGCTGAACGCACGTCCCTCTCTTCCGGCACGTCCGGTACGCCCGATTCTGTGTACATAATACTCGTCATCCTGCGGGATATCGTAGTTGAATACCGCTTCCACGTCGTCCACGTCGATTCCTCGTGCAGCGACATCCGTTGCAACAAGAATCTCGGTCGCTCCGTTCCGGAAGCTGCTCATAACGCGGTCTCGCTGCTCCTGCTTTAAGTCTCCGTGAAGACCTTCCGCGAAATATCCGCGTCCCTGAAGCGCCTGTACCAGCTCATCTACCTGCTTTTTCGTGTTGCAGAATGCAACAGAGAGCTTCGGGGAATAGAGGTCCAACAGACGGCACATTACTTCCACTTTGTTTCTCGGTTTTACTTCATAATAATACTGGGTTACCTTCGGAACCGTCAGTTCCTTCTTTACGACCTGGACCATCTTCGGGTCTTTCTGGAACTTCTGGGCAATCTGGGCGATCGCGTGCGGCATCGTCGCGGAGAACATCACGGTCTGGCGCTCCTCCGGAAGTTCACCGAGGATCGTCTCCATGTCCTCAAGGAATCCCATGTTTAACATCTCATCCGCCTCATCGAGAACGACCGTGTGGATCGCATCGGTGCGGATCGTCTTTCTTCTCATGTGGTCCATCACACGTCCCGGGGTTCCGACGATGATCTGGACTCCGCCCTTTAAGGAACGGATCTGCTTTACGATTTCCTGTCCGCCGTATACCGGGAGGATCTTGATCCCGGACATATATTTCGCAAGACGGCGAAGTTCTTCCGCTACCTGAATCGCAAGTTCTCTTGTCGGGCAGAGGATCATTGCCTGTGTCTTTCTGTTTTCCGGATCCATCTTCATAAGAAGCGGGATTCCAAACGCTGCTGTCTTACCGGTTCCTGTCTGGGCCTGACCGATCATATCGTGGCCTTCCATCTCAACCGGGATCGCCTGGGCCTGGATCGGGGACGCTGCCTCAAATCCCATATCGGTAACTGCGCGGAGGATCCGCGGGTCTAAATTAAGTTCATCAAATCTGATTGTTTCCATTCAATATCCTTTCTGTTTTGTCTGCATAACGATTCCATGCCTCGGATATATTCCTAGTATCATATGGAATTTTCCATTCAGAAAATTCCTGCCCGTGAAAAGTCCCGATATTTCTTCCTTACTTTTCTATAACGATTCACCCGGATTCCCGGATTTCCATACCGGTCACAGAATTCTATATACAATGCTGACGGCTGCCTTTTGATTTCCAGCCGTGCGGGGTGCAAATGTAAAATATCTTATAACATAGAAAGAAAAAAGTCAAGCAAAAGCCTGCAAGGAAACAGAAAACCCCGGAAAACATGTTTTTGACGCCATGTTTTCCGGGGAAACTGCCTGATTTGCAGTGTTTCGGTCATACGTGAAATAATCTGAACAACTGCCTGTATCATGTCATAAAATGATTCTTTTTATAACCGTGTATGATTCTTTCCGCTATACACGGTAAATGAACATCCTCTACACCTCTTTTTTATGGTAGCACAGATATCCGAACGCCGCCGCAACGCCAACCGAGTAGATCACGAAGGTGCATGCAAACGGAAGCTTTGCATTTACAGAATAGATAAATCCGGCTGTCAGGGAACCCGCGATACTTCCCAGGGACTGGGTCGCGTTGAAGAATCCCATGACAAGGTTTTTCTGTTTCGGATCCGCCTGATTCGCCACCATGTTCTGGAGGACCGGGACGCTGACGGAGTAACCCGCATAGACAAGGATGCTGAAGAAGATGAAGATTCCGATATTCACGGAGATCAACGTTCCGATCGCCGCCAGCGCACAGAAGGCGGTGAGGACGACCATGGACTTTTTGACATTCGTCTTCTTGATGATCCAGATGCAGAGACTCATATTTGCGATAAAGGATACGAAACCAACGCCTGCCTTGATAATTCCGTTGTAGGAGGAAGTCAGACCAAGCTGTGCCTTTAAGTAATAGTTGAAAGCCTGGTCAAAACCGGTATTTCCGAAGTTGATAAAGATATTGATCGCGAACAGGAACATAAACGCCATGCACATAAAGTTTTTGCTGTCGATGAACGCCTGGAACGGATTTGCCTCTTTCATGAGCTGTTTTGCCGGAATATCCTTTAAATTTGCGGTACTGTCCGGCTCGCAGATCATAAAGAACGCAACTGCGACCGCGATCAGGGTTCCCGCCTGCACCAGGAATGCCAGCCGAACGGAAGACTCGCCTAAGAAGCCGCCGATCATATAGCCGAACGCGCTGGCCACACTCTTGATCGTCGCGCTGTAAGTCAGATATTTTCCCTGGTCTTCCGGGTTTGACTTGTTTACGATGTAAGTCAGGAAGCTTACAAAGATCCCACCGGTAAAGAGTCCCGCGAACATTCTCGCGAGGATGATCATGAGTTCCGTAGTCGCGTAGGCGAACCAGATCTGTGCCACGCCGTATCCAAGACAGCAGATCAATAAGGAAAGTCTCGAGGAAATATAGTTATTGATCTTTCCCCAGAACGGCGACAGCAGGAAATTCGTGATCAGCATGACTGCCAGCGCCACGCCAAACATATAGTCGTGGAGGTGGAGTTCCTGGATCACCGTCGGCGTTACCGGATGGGCAAAGTTCGCTGCCAGGTTGAATACGACCATGGCGGCGAAAAAGGCGAAAAATCTCATTTTGTACTTCATAGGCGGTGTCTTCCTTTGTCTTTATTCAATTTCTGCCGGGCAGGCATTTCCAGTCGGCAACATTGCCTGCATCATGGCACACAGAGCCATATTGCAATCCGGATGCGTTTATCCATCAAGAACTGTTCTATCTTTTCTGCATTTACTTCACTTTTTACAGAAAATTCGCATAATTCAAGTTTAAACGGATACAGTCGAAATGTCAAGCGCAAAACATCGCGGTGACCACTGCTGTTAAATAAAAAATACCTCTGAAGCAGATCTGTTTTTTCAACCAGTCTGCTTCAGAGGTATCTTCTCACATATCATGTTTCCCATGCGTCTGAGCGGGATTTCACGGCATCTTTTCTAAAAGTTTTCTTCTGCCCATCTTCGTCTCCTGCAGATCAGACTTTAAACCGGTAGCCGACTCCCCAGATCGTCTCGATATACTGCGGTTTTGCCGTATTCATCTCGATCTTTTCACGGATCTTCTTAATATGGACTGTGACGGTCGCAATATCGCCGATGGATTCCATATCCCAGATCTTTGAGAAGAGTTCTTCCTTTGTAAATACATGATTCGGGTTCTGGGCGAGGAACGCCAGAAGGTCGAATTCCTTTGTCGTAAAGTTCTTCTCCTCGCCGTTTACATAGACGCGGCGGGCGGTCTTATCGATCTTTAAGCCACGGATCTCAATAATGTCGTTTGCCGGGGTTCCGCTTCCGATCAGTCTCTCGTAACGGGAAAGATGGGCTTTGACTCTCGCTACCATCTCACTCGGGCTGAACGGCTTGGTGATATAATCATCCGCGCCGAGGCCGAGACCGCGGATCTTGTCGATATCGTCTTTTTTCGCGGAGATCATGATGATCGGGGTGTTTTTTGTCTCCCTGATCTTTTTGCAGATTTCAAATCCATCAACGCCCGGAAGCATCAGATCCAGGATAAAAAGATCAAATTCTTCCGACATGGCTCTCTTTAAGCCTGCTTCCCCATCATTTTCTATTTCAACTTCAAAGCCCGATAATTCCAGATAGTCTTTCTCGAGCTCTGCAATACTTTCCTCATCTTCCACGATCAGAATTTTGCTCATATTGTTGTTTCCTCCTATTAATCTGCTGTCGTCTTTCTCAGCACAAAATGGATCTCTGTTCCGATCCCTTCCTTGCTCGTCGCCCAGATCTTTCCGCCGTGATCCTCGATGATCTTCTTTACGATGGAAAGTCCGATGCCGCTTCCGCCCTTGCTGGAATTTCTCGAAGAATCAGTCCGGTAGAACCTGTCAAAGATGTACGGAAGCTCCTTCTGGCCGATCCCCTTTCCATTATCCTCGATCTCGATCTGGACAAAATCACCGACATCAAGGATCCGGATATTGATGATCCCATGCTTTTTGTCCATATATTTCAATGAATTTCCGATGATGTTGTTGATCACACGCTTCATCTGCTCCGCGTCGGCGATCACCATCACGTCCTCATCCACAAAGTTAAAGTAGCCGAGCTCGATTCCTCTCGCTTCAAGCTCCAGGCCGACTTCCTCCACACAGTCACGGAAATAGTTTGCCACATTGATCTTTGAAAATGTGTACGGGATCTTATTTGTGTCGATCTTTGAGTAGAATGTCAGCTCATTGATCAGACGGTCCATATCATTCGCCTTATTGTAGATCGTCCGGATATATTTGTCCCGTTTCTCCGGCGAGGACGCGACACCTTCCATCAGTCCTTCCGCGTATCCCTTGATCGCTGTGATCGGGGTCTTTAAGTCGTGGGAGATGTTGCTGATCAGTTCCTTGCTCTCTTTGTCGTACTGGATCTTCTCCTCCGTGGATTCCTTCAGCCGGATCCTCATCTCCTCAAAGTTCTGGCAGAGCTGCCCGATCTCATCATCATCCTCAACGTCAAGAGTAAAGTCCAGATTGCCGTCACGGATCTGTTTTGTCGCCTCCTGGAGCTTTCCGATCGGCCATAAGATCGACCGGTATACCCACGCCGTCAGCATACCTCCGGTGATAAAAAGGATCATCGCACTGCTGAGGAACATCTCCGTGATCAGGGATTTTACCTCCGGGATCACATCCACCACGTTTGTCACGAGATAGATCCCGATCCGGCATCCATCCGAAAGTTCAAATTCACGCTGTTTGATCAGGTGTTCCGTATTCTTATCCAGATAATTTCCCCACGAATCCACATCATTGATCTCCGCATAATCCGAGATCTGGCTCTCGAGCGCCGATGCCGCTTCCTCATTTCCCGAATAGAAGAGTTTTCCATTCTTTGTCACCATCAAAAAGGAATGCTTTAATTTCATCTGGTCATTCAGCGTTGCCAGATAAGTCAGGTCCTCGAAGTCAGACGGATCATTTTTGATCTCCTCCTCGATCTCTTTCTGGATACTCTCTGTCAGATGGCTGAACACGCGGATCGACGCGCCTGCCGAGAGATCCACCTGGCCGACTCCATATGTCTCACTGAATACCCGGTTCTGATATGTGCTGAGTCCCATGATCGCGATATAGATCAGGATGATCGGCACCACCGTGATCGTACAAAAGGTTACCAGTAATTTTGTTCGTATTTTCATGAGCGTCCGCGCGCTCCCTTCTTATTTTTCATCCGGTCTTCCGGTCATTCATCAGCTGTCAGGACTCCTGTCTGTATACAGAAAACCGACATATGATAAGTATAACACAACTCAGGGGTGGTGTTTATAAAAGTATTCTAAAATGTGGAATCTGCACGTTGTTATTGCGACAGTCGCCAGAGTCTTACGCAAGTGTGGACTTTGGCTCATTGTTCGCGTAATATAGAAACAACGGCACAGTTTCCCGAACACCCCGGGGACTGTGCCGCTGCTTCCGATCATTTTCATGATATATGTCCATGATCTTTCTGTTCTTTTATCCTACAGATATTTCTTTAAATCCTCAACCTTGTCGAGCTTCTCCCACGGAAGATCTACATCGGTTCTTCCGAAGTGACCGTATGCTGCGGTCTGCTTGTAGATCGGACGGCGGAGATCAAGCATCTTGATGATTCCTGCCGGGCGAAGGTCAAAGTTGTCACGGATGATCTCAACTAACTTCTCGTCGGATACCTTTCCGGTTCCCTCTGTCTCGACCATGATGGAAGTCGGATGAGCAACACCGATCGCATAGGAAAGCTGGATCTCACACTGATCTGCAAGTCCTGCTGCTACAATGTTCTTTGCAACATAACGGGCTGCGTATGCTGCGGAACGGTCTACCTTTGTGCAGTCCTTTCCGGAGAAAGCTCCGCCGCCGTGACGTGCATATCCGCCGTAGGTGTCAACGATGATCTTTCTTCCTGTAAGTCCACTGTCTCCGTGCGGTCCGCCGATCACGAAACGTCCGGTCGGGTTGATGAAGAATTTGGTATCTGCATCTACCATCTCCTGCGGAAGGATCTCATCGAATACATATTTTTTGATATCCTCATGGATCTGCTCCTGAGTCACATTCTCATCATGCTGTGTGGAGAGAACGACTGCATCGAGGCGGAACGGCTTTCCGTTCTCATCGTACTCAACAGTAACCTGGGTCTTTCCATCCGGTCTTAAGTACGGAAGAGTTCCGTTCTTTCTTACCTCTGTGAGACGTCTTGCAAGCTTATGTGCAAGAGCGATCGGGTACGGCATGTACTCCGGTGTCTCGTTTGTAGCGAAGCCGAACATCATACCCTGGTCACCGGCGCCGATCGCGTCTAACTCGTCATCGGTCATGTTGTTCTCTTTGGCCTCGAGTGCCTTGTCAACTCCCATCGCGATATCGGTAGACTGCTCATCGATCGCAGTGAGAACACCGCAGGTATCGCAGTCAAAACCATATTTTGCACGGTCATAGCCGATCTCGCGGACTGTCTCACGGACGATCTTCTGGATATCCACGTATGCCTTTGTTGTGATCTCACCCATTACCATAACAAGACCTGTTGTTGTGCATGTCTCACACGCAACACGGCTCATCGGATCCTGCTCCATTAAAGCGTCGAGGATCGCATCGGAGATCGCGTCGCACATCTTATCCGGATGTCCTTCAGTTACGGACTCGGAAGTAAATAATCTCTTTTCCATTGTAACTCCTTTCGATTTTAAACAAAACAAAAGTCCGCTCATGCTAAGCGGACTTGACAAACTTATCATCGGTCAAATCCTCTTATTGCTCGATTACTCGCTCAGGTTGGCACCTTCCTGCCCTCTCGCGAACGCGATTAACAGGGGTTGCCGTGACTTCACCGGTCCTATGTACCTCCATCACTCTGAATAAGGGATATTGCGAACTTTTTCACATTATGGCCGTAAGCCATCCCATGAATGACTCACGGACTGTATCTTATACGATTCAGAACAGAATGTCAAGCGGGAATCATAAAAAAAGCCCGAAAACCTGGAAAATCGGAAAAAATTCCCATAAATTCCGGGGTTTCGGACCGTTTCTTTATTCTCAGCCGACTCTCAGTCTGAATTTCTGTGCTTCCTTCTCGGAATCTACACGCTCGATCACAGCACCGAGAGAACGAAGTTTCTCTTCAAAATTTTCGTATCCGCGCTCGACATAGCCGATCTCATCAACAGTCGTATATCCGTCTGCAGCCAGTCCTGCAAGCACAAGAGCTGCGCCCGCGCGGAGATCCGGTGCGACGACCTGGGCACCTGTGAAGTTTGTGACACCGTCAACAATGGCAACACTGCCTTCTACCTTGATGTTTGCTCCCATGCGGGAAAGCTCATCCACATATTTGAAGCGGTTCTCAAAAATACTCTCTGTCACCACGCTTGTTCCGTCCGCCAGAGCAAGTGCCACCGTCATCTGCGGCTGCATATCGGTCGGGAATCCCGGGTACGGCAGAGTCTTAAAGTTCATGTGGCGCTGTTTCGGTTTTCCGACTACGCGGATCTCCTCATCGAACTCGACCACTTCACAGCCCATTTCCATCAGTTTTGCGGAGATTGCCTCCAGATGTTTCGGGATCACATTCTTTACGGTGATATCACCGCGGGTAATCGCCGCCGCACACATGAAGGTTCCGGCCTCGATCTGATCCGGGATGATCGAATAATTTGTTCCGTGAAGACGTCTCACTCCTTTGATCCTGATCACATCCGTACCTGCGCCTTTGATGTTCGCACCCATGCTGTTTAAGAAGTTCGCAACATCAACGACATGCGGCTCTTTTGCAACGTTCTCAAGAATCGTCTCGCCCTCGGCCATCGTTGCCGCCATCATGATATTGATGGTTGCTCCGACAGAAACCACATCAAGGTAGATATGGCTTGCGACAAGATCGATCGCGTGGGCTACAACTGCTCCGCGGACGATTTTCACATCGGATCCCAGGGCACGGAAACCCTTTAAATGCTGGTCGATCGGACGGCTTCCGATCGTACATCCGCCCGGAAGCGGAACTTCTGCACTCTTATATTTTCCGAGAAGCGCGCCGATAAAATAATATGACGCGCGGATCTTTCTCATATGCTCATCTTCCACGGTCACGGCGTGGATATTTGCGGCATTGATCCTTACGGTATGGCGGTCGATCCGGTCAACTTTCGCTCCAAGATGACTGATCGCATCCAGGAGAGCATTGATATCGCTGACATCCGGGAGATTATCGATCACAACATCGTCATCCGTCATGATCGCCGCCGCTAAGATTCCCAGAGCCGCATTCTTCGCGCCGCTTATAGTCACTTCACCTACAAGCGGGTTTCCGCCCTTCATAATGTACTGTTCCATTACGCACCTCTATCTATATATCTAAAAAAGGACATAGCTATCCTGCATCCGTCCCAGCTCGTTTTCGTTATGATTATAACATATCTGGGAAAAATGTAAAGTTTTTCTTAAGATACTCCCCTATACCGGTACACAGCAGATAAAATCATACCCCGCTGCGCCGAACATCTGGTTCGCCGTCTCCATGGACAGGACTTCCGTTGTCCCGCTTTCCGGATGGTACACGCGGACATGCGTCTGGTCATAGCCGGTCAGGTACATGCAGGTTCCCTCTCCGGTATACGCCAGTACCGGGATATTCTGTCCCACAAAGTACAGGACCTGAACGATACTGCTGCCCGACGCATCCAGAAGGAAGGTTCCGTCTTCCATTGTCTGGTTCTTCTCAAAGGAATCCCGATAGCGCTCCAGCAGAGCGGAACCCGCGGTGAGATCCCTGATATAGAAGGCGCTCGCGCGGTTTCCGCGGACCCAGATGGTCCGGTCACGTCCCGCGGTCACGAATCCCATATGATCGTATGCTGCCTGCGCCGCATCGGCAAAGTCCACAAAACGTCCGAGGAATCGTCCTCGTCCATACGCATAAAATTCCGTAGTCTTACAAGCTGCCGCTGCGATCGGTTTGACTGTCGAACTGCTCTCCGCAAGCTTCGGAGATGTCTGGCGGATCTTTTTCTTTGACGCATCGACATCACGGTCAAGCTGTACAAACATGATCTGACCTTTCTGGTCTGATGCGTACCAGCCGATATCATCCGTCTTTCCTGGAAGGATCTCCGCATTGCAGACAAGCGTGTCCTCAGAATATGCTCCGAAAAATCCGTCCCGGCTGTTCACAGTCTTCATATGGATCCTGCTGTCATCCACAGACACCTCACGAATCCAGGAACCCGGCTTCTCATAATGCATGACCGACTTCATCTCCCGGTCAACGATATCGATGCTGTTCAGATAAGTCCCCATCACACGGCCGTTGGACATCAGATAGTCTCCGCTGTCCCCGGTTCCATAAATGCAGTCGTTTCCGACAAAACCAAGGATCCTCGTTACAGAACCACTCTGTCCGCCCACCTGAGTCTTGTCCCCGGTGTCGAGGTCCATGATCTGGATCGTCTGTGAATCCCAGATCCCGGTATTCTCCTGCCATGCCGCCCGGGAATGGTCCGCGCTGACCGCGAACTGCTCTTTTGTAAGTCCGGAGGCAAGTGCCACATACTCCAGACTCTTTAAGTCGATCCCATAGATCCCGTGATCCATATAGAAGTAGAAGATTCCATTCGTTCCGCGATGGGCAAGTACCGAGAGATCATCTTTTAACTCCTGATAAGATTCCGACGATGGAATAAAGAATTTTTCTTCCAGCGCATTCTGTCCCATATCATAATGATAGTACGCGATCCCCGTGCTTCCTTCATGTGTTCCGCGGTTCATTCTCCCGTAAACGATAAAATCGATCCCGCCGTCCTCATCGACAGCGAGGATCTCGACGCCATGCTCCGGCACATTGTCCCTGATATCATCGGACGCTGCTCCGCCGAACGCGAACACCCGCGCCCCCACGTTCTCACCGCTGTCGTAAGCCCACAGTTCCCGGTCTGTCACAAATGCCGTATACTGGCCACCTGTGCTCTTTACGGCGTGAACTCCGTCACCGTTTCCAATCCCCAGAAGGATCCTCTTTCCGGAGAACAGTTCCGTGTCTCCGGTGAAAAGTTCCGTCATCGTGCGCTCGTAATCCATCATGTAGATCCTCTGGGATGACCATTTCATTGTGAAGTTTTCTGTCACTTCATAGTTTTCTGTCTTTTCACCATTTTTCGCCGTCACTCTCGACGTGATCTCCACATTCGCGAGATTGCCGGAAAGTTCCTTCAGCTTCGTGTATGCCTCTCCGGACCGCTCCACACCGAGCGATCCCCAGGTGAGCTGGGTAAATGTGTCCTTCAGTGTCACCGTCCCCAGGGATGTGCTGCCTGCGGTCGGGGATGTCTCCATATACATGGTCAGACTCTGGGCATCACTATACTTATAAGTTTTTGAAGAAAAGTCCTCCGCCAGCGACAGCATCTCATTCGCATGTCCCTGGTCCTGTTCCGTGATCCGCATATAGTACCAGGCCTCGGATCCATCAGAGAGTTCTGCACATACCCCGAGCAGATATTCCTTTCCTGCATCCAGAAGGTTCTGGATCGGAAGCTCTGTACTCAAGGCGTTCTCACTGTCCCCGTTTAATGACGTTTCAAACGATCCAATTCTCGTTCTCTCGATCAGATCCTCCGTATCGAGACTGCGGATTTCATAACGCACTCCCTGGATCTTCGTAGTCCCTGCAAACCGGATCTTTAGTTTCCGGTCCTCCGGAAGCAGGATCAGGCTGTCACGCCCTGCGGTCACGCCGCGCTCATCCGTCTGTCCGAACACGGGTGCCATCTCCCGTTCTCCCATCGTCGCATAGAGCACCGGGAATTTTGCTTTTTCCATCGCCGTGTACTCCGTGACTCCGTGCTCTTCTTTCTTCCCTACTGGGTGTACAAAATATACCACTGCCGCCGCTACAAAAACAAGCAGCAGGATCATGACTTTCTTTCCGGTCTTCATCTCACTGTTTCCTCACTCTGTCTATCTGTCACTGCCTGTCGGCAGAATTTTTCAATTTCCGTAACTGTTCAGTACCTTCAAACCCGTGCTTTATTACAGTCAACGCAGCAAGTGCGCAGACCTGCTGAACAGTTATCAATTTTCAACTCTGTTTAAAATTCTTCTCCGGTAAATCTCATTCACAAACAGGACCTGCAGCAGATCCTGTTCTTCTGTTCCGCCCATAGTCTCCTCCGGGTGGCGTTCTCTGACTTTTAACAGTTCCCGGTATAAGAATTCCCGGTCCGGATATTCGTCATACATCGGACTCCCGGGGTATTCCAAAAGGTCACACGCCTCCTCGGCCAAAACCTGTTTTCTCTTCGCTGCTGAAGGATAGAGTCCTCTCAGATAGTCCATCTCCGACCGGAGCTCATTTCCGGTCAGGACCGGTCCTGCGCTCTGTTCCTCTCTCCGATAAAGCATCCAGGGCACTTTTTTCACTTCCGGGGGGTATCCCCGGTATCTCTTCTCCATAAAAACGTTCCCGCTCCTTTGCTGATCCCTATACAGGATTATCATATGCAAAAAGGAGCGGGAAAGCTACCATCTCATTTTATGATAATTTCGATCCACAGCCGGCAATTTCATGAAGTCTGACATGTCGGCGCCGGACCGGCTAAAACAGTTTTTTCGGATAAACACCCGCATCGACCAGCTTCTGGATCGACGCGACAACTGCCGGTTTGTCCTCTTTGTAGGTCACACCAAACCATTTATCCTTTGTCTCAAGGACGCGGACTGTACCTTTTCCGTTATGAATACAGCTGTCGATCACCGCTGGGAGAAGGTATTCCGCTTTCAGATCCCCCTCTTTCACGCCGGAGAGGAATTCCGGGAATCCTTTTTCCAGTTCTTTTACGAAAGATGCCGGCAGTCCGAACATATTCATGGAAACGTGCTGGTCTTCTTTTACGATAACCGGGTTGCCATCGTGGTCAGCCGCATGCATGCCGTCTTCCGCTTTGTAGACGTCGTATGTCTCTGTGACCTTGGAGAGATATCCATTGGCATCCACCGTGCACACGCCGCGGGTCACCGGACCATTTTCGCTTAACGTGTTGGAGAGGATAAAACCAGCCATACACATATCGAATGTAGCCTTCGTATCATCCATCTCATTTACCATATAGTCATGGACGATCTTAAAGCCTTCTTTTCCGTAGTAGTCATCGGCATTGATGACAAGGAACGGTTCCTTGATCAGATCTCTCGCCGCAAGAATCGCCTGACCGGTTCCCCACGGTTTTTTTCTACCTTCCGGAACAGAAAAACCTTCCGGGAGATCATCCATCTCCTGGTACGCATACTCGACCGGAGCGATCTTCTCGATCCTGTTTCCGATGATCTCCTTAAAATCTTTCTCCAGATCTTTTCTGATGATAAAAATAATTTTATCAAAACCCGCTTCCAGAGCGTCATGGATCGAATAGTCCATAATGATCTCACCGCTCGGACCAACCGGGGCAAGCTGCTTGATTCCGCCGCCAAAACGGCTTCCAATTCCTGCTGCCATGATGACAAGAGATGTCTTTTTCATGTAACAGTCCTCCTTTTTTCTGCAGATTCTTTCACACTCATATGGAGGTATCATAACACAGATTCAGATTCTTTTCAATCAGACAAAGAGTCCGGCTGCACTCTTTTAAGAAATTCGTAGGAATTTCTGCCAAAAAGCAGTTGCTTCCTTCGCATTTCCTAAGAGAACCACCGGACTCTTCCAAATAATCTTCTATACTACTGTTTCTCTACATTTTTCGTCGCGATCAGATCGCTTCCAAGACCTAAAATATTTTCTACGATCAGATCACCGGTATGGACCGGTGCATTTAAAGACAGCTTGCGGATCTCCGCCATCACCTCAAACAGCTTCTCCTTCGGCACCGCACGGTTTAACCGCACGCTGACAAGTGGGAGAACTCCGTTTTTCACAGCCACGGAGCTTGCGATCGTACGCTTCGGCGCTTCGACCTCCTGCGCCGCATACTGAGCTCCCTTCGGGCATAAATTTCCACTCACGGAGATGCATTTTCCATCCACGATCTCCGCCTCAAGCTCACAGCCATTCGGACATACGATACATGTCATTTTTCTAATCATAAGATGCACACCTCCACTTCCTGCTCTCCTTCAAACGCCTCTTTCTTAACCGGGATCTGGATCATCTCTGCCGGAAGCGCCTTCTTTAAATGCTTTTTCGCAAGAACCTTTTCTCCCTGTCTGACCTCGATCGTGCAATTTTCAAACTTCCGTCCGACACGCATGGAGATCGTCACATCTTTCTTTCCGCTGACCTTCATCGGCACCGTATGATTGATGCCGGAAGCTGCTTTCACCGGAATCATGCACTCCGGCAGACTGCCGTTTTCCACATATTCCGCAACACCGTCTGCCAGCTTTTCTGCTTCCATGGACACAAAGTCTACCAGATCATGAACATGGAGGACATTGCCTGCTGCAAAGAAGCCGGATTTTTCTGTCTGGAAATATTCATCGACCACCGCACCCTTTGTTCTTGCATCAAGCGTAACACCGGCATCGATGGAAAGCTCGTTTTCCGGGATCAGACCGACCGAGAGGATCACCGTATCACAGTTGTATTCCTTCTCCGTTCCCGGAATCGGCTTCATGTGCTCATCCACCTGTGCAACGGTAACGCCTGTCACACGCTCATTTCCGTGGATGTCTGTGATCGTGTGGCTCAGATACAGCGGGATTCCGTAATCATTCAGGCACTGTTCGATGTTTCTCGGAAGTCCGCTCGGGATCGGCTGGATCTCAAACACAGCCTGTACATGAGCGCCCTCTAAGGTTAAACGTCTCGCCATGATCATTCCGATATCTCCGGAACCAAGGATCACGACCTCTTTTCCGACCATGCGATTATAAAGATTGATGTAAGCCTGTGCAACACCTGCTGTGAATACTCCCGTTGGACGTTCGCCCGGAATTCCCAATGCACCTCTTGTCCTCTCTCTGCAGCCCATGGTGAGGATCACAGCTTTTGCCTGAATCTTCTTTAAACCATTCGAAGAAGCAAGGGTTACAACCTTGTCCGGAGATACAGAAAGAACAGTCGTATCGGTCACATACGGGATCTTTAATTCCATGACCTCGTCAATAAATTTCTGTGCATATTCCGGTCCGCTTAAGGTCTCTCCAAATCTCGTCAGACCGAAACCGTCATGAATACACTGACGTAAAATACCGCCCATGGTCTTTTCACGTTCTACGATCAGAACATTCCTGATCCCTTTTTTATAAAGCTCTACGGCTGCCGCAAGTCCGGCCGGACCTCCGCCGACAATTACCACATCACGTGTTTCCATCCTACTGTTCCTCCTTTCTCACTTCTCCGGTAAACATCCAGGAATTCTGTCTTGCATACCGGATATCCGTATCCTTCACACCGAGCTCATCCTCGATCATTTTTTCAATTCTCATCTGGCAGTAACCGCCCTGACAACGACCCATCATGGATCTTGTACGGTACTTGATTCCTGTCATCGTATGAACTCCGAGCGGATTGTGGATCGCCTTGAGGATCTCCGCCTTTGTTACCTTCTCACAGCGGCAGATCACCTCACCATAATCCGGATCTTCTGCGATCAGCTTTGCTTTTGTCTCGTCATCCTGCTCATCAAACCGGATAATTCCCTCCCGTTTCGGGTTAAATTCCGGATTTTCCTTAAATGCTTCGTATTCCTGCATCATCCGTGCCACCATACGTCCGATCGGAACTGCTGCCGTAAGTCCCGGAGACTCGATTCCTACAAGGTTCACCGCATGCGGCGCAAGCTCCGGACGGATCTCGATCTTGAAATCCTGGATCGTTCCGTTCTCATCCACCCACTTCGGCAGGATTCCGGAGTAGTTGCGGATATAATCTGACTTTTTAATATACGGCCAGATCTCAGATGCACTCTTTGCAAGGTAATCCATGTTCTCCTGCGGCACTCCATAGTACGTGAAATTCTCTGTCATCTCTGCATTCGGTCCGATAATTACATTTCCATCCGTCGTATTGGTAACATGGATTCCCATATATGTATTACTTGGAACCGGATAGATCGGCATCGGAAGAAGCTCTCCGGTCCTGCGGTCCAGAATGATGTAATCTCCCTTGGAGCCGATCACGCGATATCCTTTGATACCAAGCATATCAGAAATCTTTCCGCAGCCAAGTCCGGCACTGTTGACCACCCAACGGGACTCAAAGGTTCCGTGCGTTGTCGTTACCGTATAAAGATCTTCTCCTGTCTCGCCTGTTCCACGGCTGATTCCTGTCACTTCATGATCGAAGAAATATTCCGCTCCGTTCTGAGCTGCATTCTCCGCCAGTGCGATCGTATAGTTAAAGGGATCTACGATTCCGGAATTTTCTGAGAACATGGCAAACTCTCCAACTGCTGTCGGAACCAGCTCATGAAGTTCTTCTTTATTCAACAGACGAAGCTTTGTTGCTCCATTCTTTTCTCCCTGAACGATCGTCCGTTTTAATGTCTCCAGGTCCTCCGGAGTTTTTCCTACAAGAACCTTTCCACAGCGTTTGAATACAAAGCCAAGCTCCCTGGACAGTTCATCCATCCCCTGATTGCCTTCCACACAAAGCTTTGCTTTCAGTGTTCCTACATCATATGCGAATCCGCCGTGGACCACTCCGGAATTTCGTCCGCTCGTCTCATAACAGACATCCAGATTCTTTTCCAGCACACCGATCCGGAGCTGATATCTTGTAAGCTCTCTTGCGATTGCACTGCCGACAACACCGCCGCCAATGATAAGCACATCAAATCGTCCCATAACTTTTCTCCTTTTTGGATATTTTATCTCGTTGCTATTATTTTCTCTAATGGTCAGGTTGAAATTCATCCTACCTATTTCATATTTGAATCTTACCACAGATCCCAGCGTTTTACAAGGACTTTTCTTGATCTCCCTGATATTTTTTCATTGCTTTTTCGCAGTATCCCAAAGGGGATCGGCACGCAGGATTTTTTGATCCCTCTTTCCTTTTATAAAAAAGTCTCCGAAAATTTGTCCTACAAATTCTCGAAGACTTTTCATGCTCCAATCAGCCGGGCAGACGCAGAACTGTCATCGCTTATAGTCCGCTCTGCTCTTCCTCATACCGGCTCGTGTTATACAGGAGATGATACTGCATCTCCATCTCTGCCTCAAAGGGCTTGTGATCCCGGATATAGCAAAAGATCTTTCGGTGTGAGATCCATGTCCGGTCATATTCTGTCTGTGCAACCTCCCTTGCAAAAACAGCCACACCTTTTCCGATCACCGGAAGAAGATTTTCCATCACGATATTATGCGTACACTGGGCAATCTTCGTGTGGAATTTCGTATCCAGCTCCGAATAATCCTCCCTCTTTTTCATTGCCGCTTCCATCTCTTCCAGAATTTCTTCCAGCTCTTTGATCTCATGCTCCTTTGCACACTGGGCCGCAAGTGCCGCGATCTGCGGCTCCAGCATGATCCTCACCTGGAGCAGATCCTTTGTAAGCTTAACGGGATCATTCACCATTGAAAATCCAAGAGGATCATCCGGGATCCCCTGTTTTTCAGACACAAAGGTTCCTGCTCCCTGACGGATCTCTAAGACATTTCTGGATGCAAGGATCTTTAAGGCCTCACGGACCGTATTTCTTCCTGCTCCCGTACTCTCACAGAGTTCCTTTTCCGTCGGAAGCTTGTCTCCTGCTTTGTATGGTGTCTCCTGGATCAGATTCATGATTCCGTCCGCAACCTGCTCCGCAAGTGTTTTCGTCTGTGTACCCATCAATTCCCGCCTCCTGTTCCTTCCCTGTCATATCCGGACAATGATCTGATCACAGCTCTTTCAATGTGATCGTATCAAGCCGTTTCTGTAATTCGTTAATAAACATGGACGTATGATATCCGTCTGCCGCTGCGTGAGCTATATTCACACAGAACGGCATCGTCAACCGTCCATCACGCTCCGTAAATTTTCCGCAGGTGATGATCGGGAACAGCATCGGCGTTCCGCTCTCCGTATACGCAGAATATCCGGTAAAATCAAGCCACGGTACCATGGAAATACAATAAAAGTTCTGCGGCTGTCCAGGCTTTGCTTTTACCGCCTTTACATGCCGGTATGTCTCCATGTCACTGCACATATTTTTATAAAACGCCGAAAAATCTTCCGTATAGGCGGTCCACACATCGGAAAAGGTGTGGTCATCCTCATGAAAGATCGTATAGTTCGGATGAAGGACATCATAATATCCCGGATTCCCGTCTTTGTCCCGTCCCATTCGAAATTCCTTCGTTGCCGCGATCTGCCTCGACACGCAGTACACAAACACCGGATAAAATCTCAATCCTTTTTCCTTTACCTGACGGTGCAGCTTGGTGATATCAAGAGACACCGTCACACTGTAGCCGCATTTTAACAGGTTTGTATAATACTCGTAATGGGATCTTCTCTCCCAGCTATCCATATCGACTGGCGTAAATGTCATGGTCCTGACTCCTTATTACGGATATCATAATTTCACATTCATGCAGCCTCATATGCACGTTCTTTCACAATGATATCCGGTCTCTACTTAAAAATATGGCAACTATTCAGTGCCTTCATATTTACAAAATATGAATCTTAATTTCTGCATCTACGATAACATATCCACCACAATAAGGCAATGAACAGAAACATTTATTTTGCTTTACAGGGAATTTTTCGGGATTTCCTATTGCTCACCACCTAAAAGAAGCGGCAGTCTTCTAGACTGAGATAAAAAAGGATCCGCAGACAGATTTTATCCGGCTGCAGATCCTTCATTATCTTATTTTGCAGTTTTTTTCGTCGCCGCAACCAGCAGCAATACAATGAAAATACCCTGAATCAATCTCTGTCCGCCGACGCTGATGCTTGCGGCATTCAGGAAGGTAGACATCAATGTCATCATAAACGCACCAATGCATACGGCAATAATATTGGATTTACCACCTGCTGCATTTGTACCTCCCACAAAGCAGGCTGCGATCGACGGCAGAAAATATGTAGTACCAAGATCCTGATTTGCACCTCCGCAATATGCAGCATTCAACGCACCTGCAAGTCCGCAGAGAGCACCATTGATCACAAAGGCAATAATTACCGTCTTATTCACATTGATTCCTGCAAGTCTTGCTGCCTCACGTTTCTGACCAACTGCATGAAGGTTCATACCATATTTTGTCCTGTACAGTACAAAGAAAAGAATGACCGCAATCAGGATCGCTATAGCCGTCATGGTATTGATCCCACAGATGTTTGCATTCGTAAACTTCACAAACGTACTGTTCGGAGAATTTGCAAACTTGTTGGATACAAGCAGGATCACCGTATAATACAGATATCCTGTAGCCATCGTCGTAATCATTGCGTGAATATTCAAATAAACATTGACGCTTGCGTTGATCAAGCCGCAGATCATGCCGACCACAATTGCTGCCACCAGTCCAAGAAGAATATTGTGCTGCATCAGTTCACAGGAAACATACGCTGCCAATGTCAAAATATATTTCTGGGAAATATCGATCGCGCCTTTTCCACTCGTTACAACGATCATCTGCGCAACACCGAGAAGCATGGCAAATACACACAATTTTAAACCAGAAGTAATAACACGGGCATTCACGCTGCCGGATACGATGCAGATTAGGATATACAGGATAATACAACCGGCAACCGGCCAGATCACCGGACTTTCTAATGCTTTTTTCATCTTATTATTCACGATGATCACGCTCCCCTCTATGAATCAGGAACTTTAAGGCAAGAACTCCTATCAGGATAAGTCCGATGATAGCAGTCTGATAATTCGAATTCATCTTCATGGCAGTTAAAAGCGAATTGATCAGATTCATAACGATCGCTGCCATAACGACTCCCACCGGAACCGGAAGTCCTCCGGCCATATCGCAGCCGCCAAGAATAACTGTTGCGATCGACATCATGTTATAGTTTACAGAGCTGTTTGCATCCGCACCGTTACATGTATTTGTATATGCCATACCGGCAAGAACTACAAAGAAACCTGCAATTCCATACGCAACCACTTTTGCAAGAAGGTAGCTCCATCCGGAACGTTCCAATGCCTGGACATTGTTTCCTGCGCCCCTAAGAACAATACCATATCTGCATCGGTAAAGAAGATACCAGCATGCCAATCCGGTGACCACGGCAATGATAATTGGAAGTGGAATGACCGGTGTCTTAATTCTGAGAAAATCAGAAAGCCATTGCGGACATTTTCCTCCGGGTGTCGGGCAGATGATAAGGGCAAGTCCATACCATACAAATTGTGCTCCCATCGTAACAACGATTGCAGGGATCTGACGGATCTTGATCAAAGCTGCAAGAGCCATGTAAAGTCCTACAAATATTACAAGCCCAAGGAATCCAACCAGAGGGTTTCCGGTCAGCCAGATACCAACGATCACATTTACAAGTCCGATCGAATATCCATTTCCCATATCTACATCACCGCACATGACAATGAACATCTGACCAAGAGCTGCAAAGATCAGCGGCAATGCAGAACTGATCTTCATTCTCATACCGGCATAGGTCATTAATTTCGGATTGATGCAGACATTCGCCGCAAAAATAAGAATCAATGTGATAAGTGGAAGCATCCACGGTGCAGACAAATACTGTGCAAACGCACTTTTCTTTTTTTCCTTTACCTCTTTCTTTTCTGTCTCAATAAAAGCTGCCTTTACGATATTCGGCACATCGATCTCATCACCGATCAATTCTTTTGTAACATATCCGTCACGCATTACATATACACGGTCACAGATCTCCATCTCCAGATCTTCCGTCGAATACAGGATGATGGATTTTCCCATTTCTCTTGTATCATCCAGCAATTTATAAATATCCTGCTTCGTTCCTATATCAACACCTGCCGTCGGATCGTTTAAGATAATGATGTCTGCCTCAGATGCAATACCACGCGCGATCAAAGCCTTCTGCTGATTGCCGCCGGAAAGTGACATGATGTTGCTCTCGATTCCTTCCGCACGGAACTTCAATTTGTCATACCACTCCTGAGCCGAAGCGTTTGCTTTTCCTGAATCGATCAGCAGTTTTCCTTTCACACGGTCAAGGTTGGCCACCAGAATGTTATTCTTAATATTCCAGAACTGAAATACTCCTTCTGTCGCACGATCTCCGGAAACATAGGCAATCGAACCGTTTAATTCGATTCCCTCTTTCTGTTTCTTTCTCGCTCCGTAGATCTGCTGTAAAAGTTCCTGTTGCCCGGAACCGGCAAGACCGGAAATGCCAATGATCTCTCCACGTTTCAAATTAAGGCTGACACCGTTCAAGCCCTTCGCCTTCAGATCCGTGATCGTTAACATGTCCTCGTTTTCAGAGAAATCACGAGCCACCCGTTCCTTCTTCTCTGATGCTCCGCCCATGTGCATGATCAATTCTTCCTGCGTGATTTCATCTGAATAGAATTCTCCGCGATTCTGACCATTTGTGAGCATCACGATACGGTCCGATACTTTACGGATCTCATCCAGCTTATGGGAAATATAGATCACTGCAACGCCTTTTTCACTGAGTTCTGCCACGATCTTATGCAGCTGTTCCGCTTTATCGGAGGATAATGCACTTGTCGGTTCATCCAGGATCAGAATCTTTAAGTGATCTGCCATCAGGGTTTTGCAAATCTCAACGACCTGACGATCCGTAAGGCTCAATGTCTCGATCGGTTTTGTAACATCAATATTGCTTCCCGGAAAATATTTTTCAAGGAGCTTTTCCACCTCTGTCTTTGTCTTATTTCTCCAGTTTTTGCTTGGTGCAATACTGTGGCTGACATTCAGCATCGCAAAATTTTCGAAAATACTAAGGTTGGTACAAAGTGACAGATCCTGGTATGCACAGCTAACACCAATCTGTTTTGCAATTTTTGCATTGTAGTTTTCTTCCGGAACTCCATTATAAATAATTTGACCTGCAGTTTTTGGAAGCACGCCTGTCAGAATTTTCATCATTGTGGATTTTCCGGCTCCGTTAGGTCCTACAAGTCCAATAACCTCGCCTTCATAGATATCCAGATCAACCTTCTGAAGTGCCTTGGTGATTCCAAAAAAACGGTCAATGCCTTTCAAGCTTAAGTATGGCTTTTGTCCCTCTTTATGCTTCAAGCGAATCACTTCCTTTCTATATTTTTACTTGTCGATCAATGCGATCAAACGCAAAGTCGAACCTGATCCCTTTTTAAGCCGACACGGAAGACCAATCACGCCAAAAAAGGGCGGAAGTATGTCGAGCTTGTCCACATTTTCAATAATATAAATCCCGTTTCCCAGAAGAACCTTATGCGCCGGATTTGTAGTTCCGATCGCATCCAGTGCGGATGCATCTGTTGCTGCTGCACTTACTTTTTTCGAAAGCAGATATTCCGCTGTCTCCTTTGAAATTCCGGGCCAGTCCTCCATAAATGCTTTTCCCTCTTCCCCGGCTTTCCACTTTTTGTCCCATCCAAAGCGGAAACATACGATATCTCCTTCTTTAAGCTCTCCGTGTTCGTTCTCGAACCTTTTTACATCTTCTACTGTCGTTACACCTCTTGCAAGTGTATGAGTCACATCGATATTCACGCCTCTTCCGATCAGGCGTTTCAGCGGGATTTCGTCCACATTTTCCGAATCCTTAAAGAAATGAGAAAGCGCATCAATATGTGTACCGGAATGCTCACAAAGCGTAACGCCTCTCCAATAAGAACCATCTTCAACATAATTCATACCGGTGTGAAATTTTACTCCCGGTTGTGTTGGCCAATGTGGAATCTCTTCTTCCAACGGGTGTGTCATATCGATCACTTCA
The DNA here is from genome assembly GCF_036318045.1 of Clostridium sp. CM74B_53. Lineage (NCBI taxonomy): Bacteria > Bacillati > Bacillota > Clostridia > Eubacteriales > Clostridiaceae > Clostridium > Clostridium sp. CM74B_53. The sequence continues at coordinate 53,598 of NZ_JAWQDE010000001.1, forward strand.
CAAGTACCAACTAAATCCAGCAATTTTTCAAGTGTCTTCATATTTCTTCCTCATTTCCACAAAAGAATCCTGATAGAAAAAGGGGGAAACAGCAGAAACTTGCTGTATCCCCCTCCTGCATCATGTTCGATCTGATATTCTCGTTCGTAAAGCTTTTCAGCTAATCACTACTGAGTCTCGATCTGAGCTCTGATATCATCCCATGACATTTCTGTAAAGGCAACATCATCATCGCCTAAACCTGTATACTGAGAAAGTGTATCTGCATCAACCATGCCAAACGGAATACTCATATTGTTAACTACCTTCTCACCATTGCAGATATCAACTGCTACGTAAAGAGACATTGCACCGATCCACGGGTTACTTGCTGCGGATAATGTCTTGTAACCTTCCGGAGCTTCATTTGCCCACCAGTTAAGGAAGCTTCCTCTGTTATCACCTGCGATAACCGGAAGAGTATCTGCGGAATATCCAGCGGAAAGGAATGCCTGTACTGCAGCGTAAGCATCTCCGCCCTGTGTTACAAGACCCTTCACATCAGAGAGTGTCGGAAGAACACTGTTTAACTCTGTCTGTGCTTTCGATGCTGTCCAGTCTGTATAGATCTCGGAAACGATCTTTACATCCGGATATTTTTCAAGAGCTGCTAAAACACCCTGATGGAACTGATCATCTGTCGTTGTACCTGCTGTACCACGAAGCTCGATCAGGTTGCCGGAGCCACCCATCTGCTCACATACATACTCGGTAAGAGCCTTTGTCATCTCTTCATTCTCAAAGTACATCTGGTATAACAGATCAGCTTCACAATCAACCGGACCATCATTGACAGTGATAACCGGAATGCCGGCATCACACGCTTCCATGATCGCATTGTTTAAAGAGCTTGTGGAAGCCGGATCAACAATGATAATGTCATATCCCTGAGTGATAAAATCCTCGATCTGGGCGATCTGGGTCGCTGTATCCTGATTTGCCTCAGCAACTGTATACTCACTGATATATCCATCTGCCTTCAGCTTATCCGCAACGATCTGCATCTGTTTTTCTTCTGTCTGACGGTAACTGTTTCCGTTGTAGCTGTTTGTAAAGCCAACCTTGATTCCTTTTGCTTCTCCGTCTTTTGCTGCAGCTGCGGTTGTTTCTGCCGCCTTTGTTTCTGCTGCGGCTGCGGTTGTCTCTGCTGCTGCGGTGGTTGCGGATCCACCGGAAGAACTGCTACATGCAACGAGATTTGTTGCTACAGCGCCGACCGCTACGAGTGCTACTACTTTTTTCAGTTTCATAATTTTTCCTCCATTTAAAAATTTATTGTTGTTTTCCTCAAGGAAAACTTTTTCCCCTGCACATTACATCCAAATCCCCATTTGTACATAATTACCTTTTTTTCGTCTTGTATATCCTCTTGTATACAACAGATTATACATGGTAATGTATCAAGTGTCAATGATTCATCGTAAAATATTGATTTTTTTGTGTGATTTATACAGAACGTCTGTTTTTTGTATGAATCGAATATATTTTTCGTTTTTTATCCATTTATTACAAAGGCCAAAGTAAACAGCTACACCCCGATATCGTTTCCGGCAGGATTGCTTCATAAGTAAAATAGATCTGGTTACTTATATCCCCCTGTTAAGATACTAATATATTGCCATATCATCCCAATAATATCTATTCACAATTTTTCCATAAATTCTTTCTATTTTTTGTGCATATTTTCATACGCATCTTCTGTTTTGTATATATTGCATATTATTTTTTCTTATGTAGATGGTTTTAAATCTGTCTTTTGTCTATTTTGTATAATGTATTTTGTTTTTTTTCCCGTCCACTTTCTCATTTCGTTGCCCATTCAAGCGGTCCAACAGCCTATACGTCTCAATAAAACACAATATTTTTCTTTTGTTAAAGCTTCTAATATATTTATTGTGCAAAGTTTTCGTTAAATTTGTTCAAAAAAGCCTGATATAACAGCATTACTGCCGTATACCAGGCTTAGTGATTCATATGATCTGTCTGCGATCTCCTACTCCGTAAAATATTCCGGATACAGTTCGATCTTTTTCTGGAGATCTCTCCGGAATCGTCCCAGATGTCCGGTCATAAAATCTTCTACATTGACATCATTTGGGATCCCCATCATCATGTAATAATACATCCGGTTATGCTCCTCTAAGATCTGCTCCCGGTTGATATCATTCTCCCTTGTATCCAGATATCGAACACGGTCATAATGCGACCCGATATTATGGACACAGTACCATACATCCATTTTATGGCTGAACTCATACAACATACAGTGCATCTCATTGTCCAGATCAAAGAAATAATCGCTCATGGTTGTCTCACGGTTGATCTCCTGCTCCTGAAGCTGCAGATTGGTCTTCATGTTTCTTAGCTGCTCTGGCGAAAGTGTTCCGGCGGTTTCCTTAAAGATCGCTGTTTCGATCACACGTCTCGTAAAATATCCCTGTCTGACTAAATTCAGATCGATAAAGCTGACCTTGCTTCCTTTTTGTGGAAGAATGTCCACAAGCTTTTCATTTTTCAACAGGATCAAAGCCTCACGAACCGGAGTTCTGCTTGTTCCGAACTGTTCACTGATCACCGTCTCATCCAGAGCCTCTCCCGGAAGAAGCTTAAAGCTCATAATGCTTTCCCTCAGAAGACGGTATGCATATTTACTGTTTGTCTCTCCGTTTTTCCGTTCACTGAATATTTCAAATGGCATATAAATACCTCCATTTCCTTTCCCTGCTTTTATTTATAACAGAAAACCGTCATTTTGCCAATATAGCTTTTTGTTTTTTTATTGCAACTAATATACTATGTTTTTTACTATAATCACACGTTTTATCGCTTATTTATCTTGGTTTCTTTTCCTATTTTTCCAATCTAATATGTTTATTTCATCGTCATTTCGTCTGCTCTATTGGCTTTTCTTCACTTTTCAGCTCTTCATTCGTCATTTTTACCCAAATATATTGATATTATCCTGTTTGTATAGTATAATAATCCCTGTATAACTAATATATTATGTGTTCATAATCAAATGTGTCAAGCCATTTTCTTGCGAAGCTCTCCGGAATCAAAAAAGGACACTAAAATATCATCATAAAAACATGGAGGAACAAGATATGAAAGCAGTACAAATCGTAAGTCCTAACAACCTTCAGGTCATCGACGTAGAAAAGCCGTCGATCGATGAAAAAAACAATGTTATGATCAAAATGACCGCAGCCGGTATCTGCGGATCTGATGTCGGAATCTATCATGGAACAAATGCTGCCGCAACCTACCCACGCATCATCGGCCACGAAATGGTCGGACGTGTTGACGAGGTTGGAAGTAACGTAAAGAATTTAAAGGTCGGCGACCGCGTGATCGTCAATCAGGTAACAAGCTGCGGTCACTGCTATCCGTGCAAGATTGGCCGCGGAAATGTCTGCGACAATCTGAAGGTCCGCGGTGTTCATATCGACGGCGGATATCGTGAATATATTGCTGTTCCGGAATCTGACTGCTACCTTCTTCCGGATTCTCTTTCCGATCAGGATGCTGTTATGATCGAGCCGACAACGATCGCGATCCAGTCCTGTACAAGAGCACAGCTCGAAAAGGACGATATGCTTCTGATCTTCGGCGCCGGCGCTCTCGGAAGCACGATTTTAAAGGTAGCCCGTCAGCTCTGCGACCACATCATCGTGGCTGATATCATGGATGAGAAGCTTGAGGCTGCAAAGAAAAACGGAGCAAAATATACGATCAACGTATTAAAAGAAGATCTTGTTGAGAAGGTAAAGGAATACACCTTTGGTCATGGTGCAACTGTTTCCATCGACTCTGCATGCACAAAGGATTCCCTGATCAATCTTCTTCAGGCGACCGGCAATGCCGGAAGAGTCATGACCATGGGCTTCTCCACTGCACCAACAGAGGTCAACCAGTTCGCGATTACATCAAAAGAGCTGGATGTTCGCGGTTCCAGACTTCAGAATAAGATGTTCGGAAAAGCGATCGAGATGATCAATGCCGGAACTCTCGACCTGTCAAACTCTATTTCCCACACCTTCCCGCTTACAAAAGCACAGGAAGCATTCGATTTTGTTGATTCCCGCGATCCATCCATCCGAAAGATCGTATTTACCTTTGATAACCTTTAATCATTCTTTTTCATAATATTGCCGGTAGCAAAAGGCGGATGTATCCCCCTGAGATTTTTCAGTCACATCCGCCCTTGTTTCTCTCTTAAAGCATATTATTCGGGAGGTTCACTATGAAAGCAGTAAGAATCAACGAGCCAAAGAACGTTGTACTCGCAGACATTGAAAAACCAACGCCAAAGGCCGGTGAGGCTTTGATCAGGATCATCACAGCCGGAATCTGCGGATCCGATATCGGTGCATTCCGCGGAACTAACAACCTCGTTTCCTATCCGAGGATTATTGGACATGAGTTAGCCGGAATCATCGAATCCATTCCGGAGGACAATCCAAAAGGACTGAAGATCGGCGACAAAGTCATCGCAGATCCGTATTTGTACTGTGGCCACTGCTATCCATGCAGCATCGGACGTACAAACTGCTGTACCGATCTTCATGTACTCGGTGTCCATGTTGACGGCGGCATGGCAGAATACTTCTGTCACCCGGCAGACATGCTCGTAAAAATGCCGGATGATATGAGCTGGGAAGAGGCTGCAATGGCAGAGCCGCTTACAATCTCCCTTCACGGCATTCACCGCGGCGGTTTAAAGGCAGGCGAGTACTGCGCGATCATCGGTGCCGGCCCGATCGGTCTTCTTGCCGGAATGATCGCACAGGCATACGGCGCTCACGCGATCTTACTCGATCTTGTCGACGAACGTCTGCAGTTTGCAAAGGAGCTTGGCATCGAATATGTGATCAATTCCAAAACAGAAGACACGGTAAAACGAATCAGTGAGATCACAAACGGTGTTATGGCACAGCAGGTTATGGAATGCAGCGGTGCAAATGCAGCGATCCGCTCCACCCTTGATCTTGTAAGTAATGCCGGAAGGATCACCCTGACCGGATGGCCGAAAACAGAAACTCCGCTCCCGACCGATCTGATCACGAAAAAGGAAGTGGATATCCGCGGTGCACGTACAAGTGCCGGTGAGTTTGAGGAAGCGATCGAACTCATCCACAGTGGAAGAGTTGATATCAAGAAGATCCTGACAAAGGTCATCTCCATTGATGAAGCGCCGGCAACCATCATTGATATCGAAAAGAATCCGGGTAATTATATGAAGGTCGTTGTTCAGGTTAACGAGCCGTAATTCAAGTCGAATGTCTATGAGGCCCGACTGAGATAAAAATACCTTTGACAGTTTAAGAGCTGTTGTGTCTGTCACATCAGTTCCCGGCTGTCAAAGGTATTTTTGTATAAGGAATGCGCCTTGGCACATTCTCGCGCCTCGTGCGGCCGCTCACGACAATCGATGTCTTCGTACGAATTTCCTAATGCAAAAAGGTATCCACCCTGCGGCGGATACCTTTTCTGTTCTCTGTTTAAGCCATATATTTCTTTAAAACTGTTCTTACTGCTCCAGGTCCTGCAATCTCTTCTAAGAACATCTCCTCGATCTTCTCACCGATTCCGGCCTTGTAAAGATCGATTCCGAAAATATTCTCATTGGAAAGAATGCTCTTTAACTGTCCATGGTAGGTTTCCGGCTTTCCAAGCTCGATTCCCTTCATTACCTCTGTAAGCTCCGCAAGCATCGGATCGGAGGAACGTTCGAAAGCTTCCCCGTCATCCTGTACACCGAGAAGATAACGGCACCAGCCTGCGATCGCAAGTGGAATTGCTGTCAGCTTTTTTGCATCTCCGTATTTTGCAACATAAGACTTGATCGTCTCTCCATAACGGATTCCGACCTTCTGGGATGTATCGGTTGCGATACGCTGAGGGGTATCCGGCATGAACGGATTCGGGATCCGGACATTGATCACCTCATCAACAAAGTCCTTCGGAGACAGAATTCCCGGATCTGTAACGACCGGCATTCCTTCTACCGGACCGATCTCATGAACCAGTTTGTTTAATTCCTGATCCTTCATCTCATCTGCGATCAGTGTATATCCAAGGACACAGCCGTAAACGGCAAGTGCTGTATGTAACGGATTCAGGCAGGTTGTAACCTTCATGCGCTCCACCTTGTTTACTGTATCGCGGTCTGTCATATAGACACCGGCTTTTTCCAGCGCCGGACGTCCATTCGGGAATTTATCCTCAATAACAAGGTACTGCGGCCCCTCGGCGTTAACAAACGGAGCGATATAGGTTTTCTTGGATGTGATGACCGGAGCAATATCTTCAACACCGGCTTTCTCCAGCTCCTTGCATACAGAATCTGCCGGACGCGGAGTGATCTTATCGATCATGCTCCACGGGAAGGAGATCTGCTTTTCATCAGAAAGGTATGCAACAAAGTCTGCGCCTACAAAGCCCTTCTTTTCCCATTCCTTCGCCATTGTGAGAATGGAATTCTGGAGCTTTTCTCCATTATGGGAACAGTTGTCCATGGATACGACTGCCAACGGATGCTTTCCTGCCTTGAAACGCTCAAACAGCAGCGCACACACAACTGCCATCGCAGCGCCCGGCTTCTCCGGACCATTGTCGATATCTGCCTGAACAAATGGGAAGTAATTTCCCTCAGCATTTTTCAAAGCGTAACCTTTTTCTGTGATCGTGAAGGAGATCATCTGGAGACCAGGATCTGTAAAGATCTCTTTCAGGCGGTTCCACTCCTCCGGAACATTTGACTGTGCCTTGATCGCTTCCGCAAGGGAACCGATCACCTGCTTATCTGTAGAACCGTCTGCCTTTAAAGTGACAGCCAAAACCAGATTGTCATATGGCTTGTAAATCTTATCCACTACGTCAAAATCAAAAGTCTCCACACAGGTGATTCCTTTTTTCATTTCTCCCTGTGCGATCAGACGGTCAGCAAGCCCGCCGATAAAGATACGAAAAATATTTCCTGCACCGAAATGAACCCATACCGGTGCTTTTTTTGTTTCCTCTGCCACCTGTTCGATCGAATAGGACGGAAGCTTGATTCCTGCTGCTTCCCAGGCAGCTGTCTCTTTGATTCCATTTAATGTCAGTTTCATATTTGCCACGCTTTCTTTTTTCGTATAACAGTTTATGATTACAGATTATTTCTCAGAAGCTTTGGCATTTTTGTCGATCGCTTCCCAGAGTCCGTTCAGATAAGTTGCACCGAGCGCACGGTCATACAAACCATATCCCGGTCTGCCGATCTCATCCCAGATCATTCTGCCGTGATCCGGACGGATATATGTATCCGGACATGTATCGTAGATTGCCTTCATAATCTCGTAAAGATCCAGAGATCCGTCAGAGGAAAGGTGGGATGCCTCACGGAATTTGTGGTATCCGAGGAATTTTACATTGCGGACATGCATTGCATTGATTCTGTTCATCTCACCAAAGTGACGGATGATCTCCGGGATATTGTTGTCCGGATTGGATCCAAGTGAACCAGTGCAAAGGCAGAGTCCGTTTGCCGGTGAATCATGCAGAGCGCAGATCTTATCGAAATCCTCCTGGCTGTGAGCGATTCTCGGAAGACCGAAGATCGGCCAGGCCGGATCATCCGGATGACATGCCATCTTGACACCAACCTCTTCACATACCGGAATGATCGCATCAAGGAAATACTTATAGTTTCTGCGAAGATCATCTGCTGTGATATTCTCATACTGTTTTAATGTCTTTTCAAGCTCTGCAAGGCGCTCCGGCTCCCAGCCCGGAAGGGAGAAGCCATTGCTGTCTCCTGCTGTTTTCTTTACAATATCAAGCGGAGTCATCTCTCCAAGATCCTTTTCGTCAAAGTACAGGCTGTTGGAGCCATCCTCCGGGATCTCTCTTGCAAGATCTGTTCTTAACCAGTCAAATACCGGCATGAAGTTGTAAATGATTACCTTTACGCCGTATTTTGCGAGGTTACGGATCGTGGTGATATAATTCTCGATATATTTGTCTCTTGTCGGAAGTCCCATCTTGATATCCTCGTGAACGTTTACGCTCTCGATGACTTCACACTCAAGACCGGATGCATGGACATGCTCCATATATGCTTTAATTTCCTCTTCTGTCCATACCTCGCCTGCTGCCTTATAATCAAGTAAGCCCATCAACCCGGTCATCCCCGGGATCTGACGGATCTGTTTTAATTTGATCGGATCACTGTCTTCGCCGTACCAGCGGAATGTCATTTTCATAGTTTTTCCTCCTTAGGGTGCTGCCCTTTCCTCACATCGGTCTACTAATATATTCAATATACGATATTTTCCAATATGTGTCAACTGATACGCGCTTATAACAAGCATATTCTCGCATTTTTACTAATATATTTCTATGCTTTTATACGATTTGCATAAATATATCTTGCTTTTTTTCCTGTTTTATCCCAAATTTTTTTCCGTTTTGCTCGTAACTAATATATTTGTTGCTTTTTTAATCCTATGACATTAAAAACAATCCCCCGGAACAGATCCATAAAATCTGTTTCAGGGGATATCATAAGGGGAGTTCCTCTCCCAGGTGGTTCGGTCAATCGGTGTAAATTTCATATGATGGGGCTTCACAATTTCTATACTTCCAGTACCTCTGCTCTGCACACTTTTTTGTTGCATGCAATTCCATAGTACAAGATTCTTCTTATACCTTCCTGACGAAATTCATATCCATAGTCTTTATCCTGTATCTGCCTTAACGCTTTTTGAACCATTTCCTCCTCATGGCCTGCTTCCGCATATTTTACTTCAATAACAATTCCCGAGCCAGAATTTGAGATCCGGATCGTAATATCACTGAATCCGTCCCCTGACTCCCGGTTGGATCTGACGATCCAATCACTCTTATAACTCAGAATTCCAAGCAGGATTCCCTGATAAAAGTTTTCTTTTCGTGAACACTGTGCAAACGTGTCCCTGATACTGATCGTCTGCCTCATATATTCCGTGAATAAAGTTTCGACCTGTTCAGCATTTCCCGCTTCCAATGCGCTGCAGAATGAATCGGCCATCGTTCCATCGTTCTTTACATTTTTCTGGAACATTTGCAAAATATGTTCTGTGATGATGTTGCGAATCTCCTGATTGGGAATTGCCAGATCATATCGGTTTCCAACCGGTTCCCCTCTCTGCGTTAAATACCCTGTCATAAACAAAGTGCTCCAGAGATTGTCCATAGATGAATACAATTCCTTATAGGTAAGTTCCTGATTAATATTTTTTTGAACCGAACCACCATTGACAAGAAGTTCCAGTTCTTCTTTCGTTACTCCCGTCTGATCTTCCAGTCCATCAATAAAGTGGTAGATCATTTCATTTCCGCTTGTGTTCAGCCAATAATTCTGAGGCGGAAGATATGGATCTTCAATATGGTCACTGCAATAATTGATCACATCCCACGGACAATAAACATCCGCTTTTCCGAATCGGTATCCATCATACCAGTTCTTTACTGTTTCATAATCCGAATCCAATTCGTAATAGTGAAGCATATCTCTCACTTCATCGTCTGTAAAACCGAAATATTCATCAAATGCAACTTTCGTGATTGGAAATATTTTAAAATTATTAAGTCCTGTAAATATACTTTCCTTGGCTACACGCAGACACCCGGTCAGGACCGCAAATTTCAAACTATCATTTGTTTTCAGAACATTCTCAAATAAGTTCCGAATCAGCAATGCCATCTCGTCATAATATCCATTCTCATTTGCCTTTGCCAGCGGAACATCATACTCATCAATAAGGACAATAACTTTTCTGCCATAGCTTCGTTCGAGCAATTCCGAAAGTTCCTTTAAGCTGTATACAAGTGTATCCTGCGTCATACCGCGGTCCATTAATTCTTCAAACAGCTTTTTGTCGACATCACTGAGTTTCTGGCTATCCAGGGAAATAAATGCCCGCCTCGTCTCTGCATTCATGATTTTTACAAGGCTGCTGCAGGCACCTGAAAAATCACTGGCATTTACACCTTTCAGGCTAATGGAGAGCACAGGAAACTGACCCATATATTTTTCACATAGTGCTGACTTCTGCGAAATATACAATCCCCGGAAAAGTTCAGGGTCCGCCCCAATTTCAAAGAAGCTGCGGAGCATACTCATATTCAGTGACTTTCCGAAACGCCGCGGGCGTGTAAATAGGTTAGCCTTTCCCCACTGGCTCAAAAGCTGCTCGATCAATTTTGTTTTATCTACATAATAGAAATTATCTCTTCTTATTTCTTCGAAATTTTCGATTCCTACCGGAAGTTTCAAAAGCTCTGTCATATGTGTCTCCTCCTTTCCCTGTGCTGTTTTCTTCATTTTACCATCTGGCATTTACACATGCAAGTTGAATCATTTCACTCCATTCATCTTCACTTAATCCTTTGGAAATATCCAAAGAGTACGAGTAATTCCCATCTGTCCAGACAGCCAGCGTGAAAACATCATTCTCGCCTTTCAATGTCACAGGATTCGCTCCAACCATAATTTCTTTTACGCTGGAATACACATTATAATCTCCGGAGACATCATCCGTTCCCGTGCCCTTTCGGAATACGGCTGTCTCGCCTTCTCCGGTATACTCGATCTGCGCCATCTCTCCCCAGTAGGAGATGTATACCTCTTTTTCAACAGAAAACGGGAGTCCCTCCACTTCGTTTACCGGGAAACCTACTGCCGCGGAAAGCTCATCGATAGACTTTACTTCCACCATGCCGTTCGCGATACTTACGCTTTCTTTCGTTTCCAGTTCTCCCGGTCCCGTAAGCTTCGGCCAGGCGAAGGTGCATACCAGAAGGATCGCAATGCAGGCCGCCGCGGCTGTTATATTTCTCACCGTTCGTCTGCGGAACTGGCGGATCTTTGACTCTTCTCTGCTTTTTGCCGCCTTTTCCGTTTCCAGATTCAAGTTCTCCACATAGCTGAGGATCCGTTTGCGCATCGCCTCGTCTACCTCGATTTTGTTCATGATCTCATCATATTTCTTCAAAATCGTACTCTCCCTTCAGAACTTCCTTAAGCTTCTCCCTGCCCCGGCGAAGATCAGAACGGACTGTCGATTCATTTCTTCCAAGAACCTTTGCGATCTGTGCCGTCTGATAACCTTCATGGTAAAACAGATGAATCACCTCCCGGTATTTTACCGGCAGACTCTTTACCGCCTCCCACACAAAGGACAGATCCTCACGCTCTTCCGCGACAAGCTCATCATTCAGTTCATCCGTCTCCCGAAGTTTATTATACCTGATCCTGTTTTTGCTCAAGTTCGCAGCGACTCGCAGAAGCCAGGCTTTTTCATGATTCTCACTTTCAAATTCCGGTGCTGTCTTTAAAAACTGCACCAACGTGTCCTGAAGGACTTCCTCTGCATCGCTCATATTATGAAGATATGTATAAGCATAGCGCAGGATGCTGTCTCCAAACCTGGTCAGAATCATTTCCGCCCGGCCGTTCGTCTCCGCCTGACGCATCCGCGCTTCCCATTCTTCTTTTTCGACCATATTCTGCCGGTTTTCGTCCTTTACCCCCGGCATAAAGGCCCAGATAAGGGCTTGCAGCCACCGGAGCAGGCGAAATCCCGGCAGCTCCCATGCTGTCCATATTCCCATTCCCGTTTTTCTCCCTGTTTTATCAGTATCCTGTCATATGAAGCTCTATCCGTAGTCCGAGCAGTCCGCTCCGATATCCATTCTCAGCAGACCTGTCCCGCCATTCCAGTCATCTCATCCGCTGAAATTCCGGCTTCTACATACATAGAATAAGTATAACCATCCTCCGTCCAGATGGCAAGGAATACCTTATCTTCCTCTCCCTTTAAGGTCAGTTCACGATTTTCCGCCTGAACTTTCTGCTCCTGCGCATAAGCAGTGTAATCTCCGCTGATATCCCCGGTTCCCGGTGCTTTCCGGATTCGTATTTCCTTATCCTCATTATTCCAGATGATCACTTCGATCGTCAGAGCATCAGCAGAGTCCAGCACCTGGATCATCTTCTTTCCGTATTCTGCCGGAATTTCCGGAAGTTTTAAGTCAAAACCAGCCATATTTTTCGCCTCCTCCATCGTTTTTACCTCGATCCATGGATTCGCAATCTGAGCATTTTCAGATGCCTCCTGTGAGTCTTTCATTGTCTCGATTACTGCAGTCTCCTTTATTTCCTGTTTTCCATTTCCGCAGGCGCTCACGAAAGCCGCCATCATAACTACTGTTGCAAACATCACTAAATTCTTCTTATACATATCAATTCCCTCACTATTCTTCATTTTGATTCCGGCATTTTTGCCTTTCTACCCTATATACAACCAGCCGAACGAAAATGTTGCGATAAAATAATTTTTTTCGAATATCGGAATTAAAAGGCTCGAAAAAAATATGCCCCGGCACATTCGGGTGTCTCGTGCAGTCGCTTGTGATAACCTACAGCCTCGCATGAATGCACATCATTGGCACATTCGTGCTTTTTTCATCAGAGAACTCCCTCGAATTTCCTGTTACAAAAAAACACTCTCAGCACAGGCCGATTACGGTCTGTTCCAAGAGTGTCTCTGATGCATATTCCATATTTTATTTTATACGATCTTGCTTCCGTTCGCCGTCATCTTGAATTTCGCTCCGAGCATTTCACACGCACGGCGGCACATGAGCATGCGCTGTAAGAAGATCTCGAAGTACTCCAGCATGGAGCAGATGTTTTCGTCGATCTTTAAGTTCAGGGTGATCACTTTCTTTTCCTCATTTACCTTTAATTTTGCCTCTGTAACCGCATAGTTTACGCGGTCGTGGATATCAAATGATGCCATCTCCTTCTGGCGGACGCGGTTTCTGCGTACATCCGTCTTGTCGGCGATGATAAGCGCCGCGGAGATCGGATCTACAGCTCCGCCCGTTGACTCATCATGGTTTCCGATCGCGGAGACGATGATCGCGCGGTCTGTGATCGGAAGATCCGTCTTTTCCAGGATCTGGGATGCCAGAAGGGCACCATACTCCGCATGGGCATGCCGGTTGATCGCATTTCCCATATCATGCATGAAACCGGCGATCTTCACCAGCTCGATATCGTGATCTGAGTAACCGAATTTCTTTAAGATCATTGCTGCCCGCTCCGCAACCATCGCGCAGTGCGCGTCCGAATGATCTGTAAATCCCATAGTCCCCAGATTGTCGTTTCCTTTTTTCAGGTAAGCTAAAACTTCCTCGTTTTTCTTGATTTCCTTATATGTCATATTCTTTTTCCTCTGCCGCAGTCGACCCAGCTCGTGACTGCTCTTTCTTTTTTCTCTCATTTTCACTTCTATATCATATAGCAGAAAAAAGGAACGAACAATCACGCTCCGGTAAAAGAATGTAAAATCTGTGTAAAAACTCATTCTGTGAGATTTCCATCTTAATTCGAGGCGAACCTCCGTGAGGCAGGACGCAAAGTTCATATCTGTGAGACTGGATGCGAAGTTCTTCCGTGGGACAGGTTGCAAAGTTCATATCTGTGAGGCTGGATGCGAAGTTCATACCGTGAGACAGGATGCAAAGTTTTTCTTGACATATGTATGTAATAGTACTATGATTCTACGTACGATTTCGTACATTCATAACTGTAAAACTGTCCGATAGAAAAGACACGATTTTCCCCCCGCGGGCAGACACAGTAAAAAAACTGAAAGGGCGCACGATGAATATTTCACTTTCCGACCACTTTACCTACAAAAAACTCCTGCGGTTCACGTTTCCGTCTATCGTCATGATGATTCTCACATCCATCTACGGAGTTGTGGACGGTGTTTTCGTCTCGAACTTTGTGGGTTCCGAGGCCTTCGCCTCCATTAATATCATTATGCCGTTTCTGATGATCCTCGGTGCCATCGGCTTTATGACCGGCAGCGGCGGCAGTGCCCTGGTGGCTCTGACCTTCGGAACCGGGAATGAAAAAAAGGCAAAGGAGATCTTTTCCCTCCTCGTCTACGTTCTGATCGCGGTGGGCTTCCTCTTTACGGTAGGCGGTGAGATCCTTTTAGCCCCGATGGCAAGACTCTTAGGTGCTGATGAGATCCTTCTCCCCTACTGCGTCCGTTACGGCCGGATCATCCTGCTGGCTCTGATTCCCTTCATGCTGCAGAATGTATTCCAGAGCTTTCTCGTTGTAGCGGAACGCCCGCAGTTCGGACTCCTGATCACCATCGCGTCAGGACTTACAAATATGATCCTCGACGCTTATTTTATCGCTGTTCTGCGTCTCGGCGTTGTGGGAGCTGCCGCCGCAACGGCGATCAGTCAGTCCATCGGCGGACTGATCCCCCTGCTCTACTTTATCTTTCCAAACAGGAGCCGACTCCGTCTCGGAAAGACCCATATGGACTTTAGTGCCCTGTTGAAGGCCTGTACAAACGGTGCTTCCGAGTTTATGACGAACATCTCCATGTCCATCGTGAACATGCTCTACAACTGGCAGCTCATGCGCCTTTCCGGTTCCGATGGTGTTGCCGTATACGGCGTCATCATGTACGTGAGCTTTATCTTTGCAGCGCTCTTTATCGGCTACTCTATGGGAAGTGCCCCGATCGTGGGCTATCACTGCGGTGCAGGAAATAAGAGCGAGTTAAAGAATCTGCTCGGAAAAAGCTTCCTGCTGATCCTGACCTTCCAGATCATCCTGACGATCGCGGCAGAAGCGGGTGCCCCGTTTCTTGCGGGAATTTTCGTCCGCTATAACACGAACCTCTTAGACATGACGGTCCATGCATTCCGCTCATACTCGATCTCTTTCCTGTTCATGGGCTTCAGCATCTACGCATCTTCCTTCTTTACGGCACTTAACGACGGGTTCGTCTCCGCTGTGATCTCCTTCTGCCGTACCATGATCTTTGAAACAGGGGCCGTTATCATCCTGCCGTTTTTCCTCGGTGTCTCCGGAATCTGGTATTCCATCATCGCGGCGGAATTTATGGCGGTATGCCTGTCGCTCTTCTTCCTGATCCGGAAGGCAAAGAAGTACGGATACACATAGACTGATAGCCCGTGCAGGCGGATGCAAAGCCCTGCACTGCCCCCATACACTTATATTTTCAGGAGATCTGCCATGTACTCTGCATTTAAAGAATTTTACAACCTGCTCAGTCAGGTCAACAGTGTCTACCATGACGCTGCATTAAAGCTCGGTCTCACGGACAGCGAGCTTGATATTCTCTACTCCCTCAATGAACACGGTTCCGGCTGCAATCAAAGTATTTTTTACAAAGAGACCGGCACCACAAAATCCACGATCAACTCTGCAGTACGCAGGATGGAACAGGCCGGTTATCTGTACCTGAAACCCGGAACAGGGCGGAACACCTGCGTTTTTCTCACGGAAAAAGGAGAGGAACTCATGAAAAACACCGTCCATCGCCTGATCGCCATTGAAAATGCGATTTTCGAGAGCTGGTCTGCCGAGGAGCAGCAGATCTTCATGAAACTGAACCGGGATTTCGCGGTCAAATTCACGGAGGAGACGAAAACCATATAGGCTGTGATAAAACAGAATGTACCTTTTGTGTAATAGGAGCTTCCGAGGAAGCCTTATTACGCAAAAATCAGCGCCTCTGAAAAATATTCTCAGAAGCGCTGATCTTTTATGTCTATATCATCTGAATTTAAAACTGTCTCATAAGATTTACCATCTCGATCGCGGAAAGTGCACAGTCATATCCTTTATTTCCGCCTTTGCTTCCGGCACGGGCGATGGCCTGCTCGATGTTCTCGGTTGTCAGGACGCCGAAGAGTACCGGCATCTTCTCTGCCAGTCCCACCTGAGCGATTCCCTTGGAGACCTCACTGCACACATAATCGTAGTGTGTGGTATCACCGCGGATCACAGCGCCGACGCAGATGATCGCATCGTACTTGCCGGACTTTGCCATGGCAGATGCCGCAACCGGAATCTCGAACGCCCCCGGAACCCAGGCCGCCGTGATATTTTCTTCCTCCACACCGTGGCGGACAAGTCCGTCAACCGCTCCGCCTAAGAGCTTATTTACGATGATCTCGTTGAAACGGGATGCAATGATCCCCACTTTCATGCCTTCCGGTGCTACAACTTTTCCTTCTAATACTTTGATCTCTTTCATGATGTTTCTCCTTTTCTTATGCTTTCTGCTATTCAGAAGTCTTCATAATTACATGCAAAGCTCTATTTCCAATTGCCCATCACTTCCATCCATGCGGAATGCATGCCGCCGGTGTACAGGACTTTCAGCAATAGACGTTCCATCCTATCACACTTTAATTTTTGTAAAGATATGTCCCATCTTGTCCTGCTTCGTCTTCAGATAGAAGCTGTCGTACTGCTGCGGATCAATCTCGATCGGCACGCGCTCATGGATCTCAAGTCCGAAGCCGGAAAGTCCGTAGATCTTCTCCGGATTGTTCGTGAGAAGTCTTAAGGACTTCACACCGAGATCCCTTAAGATCTGTGCCCCGATCCAGTATTCCCTGAGATCCGGAGCAAAACCAAGCTTGATATTGGCCTCCACCGTGTCAAAGCCCTGCTCCTGAAGCACATACGTCTTCAGTTTGTTGATCAGACCGATGCCGCGGCCTTCCTGACGCATGTAGAGGATAACGCCACGGCCTTCCGCCTCCACCTGGCGCATCGCGGTCTGGAGCTGTTTTCCGCAGTCACAGCGCATGGAACCGAACACATCTCCGGTCAGGCACTCGGAATGCACGCGGCAGAGCACATCCTCGCCGTCCCCGATATCACCTTTCACAAGAGCAACATGGTGCTCGCCGGTAATATCGTTCACATAGCCATAGATCTTAAAGTGTCCGTACTGGGTCGGCATGTCCGCGCAGGCTTCCTGCACCACATGTTTTTCATGGACACGGCAGTAATCCTGCAGTTCCTTGATCGTGATAAATTTCAGTCCGTACTCCTTCGCCAGCTTCCACAGATTCGTGGTCCGCATCATGGTTCCGTCTTCCTCCATGATCTCACAGCACACGCCGCACTCGGAAAGTCCCGCCAGACGCATGAGGTCCACAGTTGCCTCGGTGTGGCCGTTTCTCACGAGCACTCCGCCCCGTCTTGCTACAAGCGGGAATACGTGTCCCGGTCTTCTGAGATCCTGGGGCTTTGTCGCCGGGTCCACGCATTTCATCATCGTGTAAGAGCGCTCCGCCGCGGAAATTCCTGTTGTCGTGTCCACATGGTCAATGGAGACCGTAAATGCCGTGCAGTGGTTATCCGTGTTCTCGGATACCATCTGCGGAAGTCCCAGTCGCTCTGCCACTGCCGCGCTCATCGGCGTACAGATCAGTCCCTTTGCGTGGCTTGCCATGAAATTGATATTTGCCTGTGTCGCGAACTCTGCCGCGCAGATCATATCTCCCTCATTCTCCCGGTCCGGGTCATCTGTCACGAGAATGATCTTTCCCGCCCGCAGATCTTCGATCGCTTCTTCGATTGTGTTGTATTGCTCGTTCATATTTTCCTGCCTTTCCAGAGCCTTTTATTAAAAGTTTTTCTTTCAGCAGGATTCCTACTGCTGAAACTTTAACCGCTCTGATCTCATATTTTCTGGATGTTTCTAAATATCTTCAAAGCATCTGTTTTAAAATCCATATTTCTGAAGAAACTCCATGCTAAGCCCCGAGTTTCCCTTTGCGTTTCCCGCGGCATTTTCATCGTCAGGCATTTTTCCCCGGTCCGCACCGGAATTTCTTCCGATATCCACAAATTTCTGAATGTATTTCCCCACAATGTCGTTTTCCAGATTGACCGCATCTCCTGCTTTTTTCTTCAAAAGCGTTGTCTCCTCGCCGGTATGTGGGATCACCGACACTGAAAAGTTCCGCTTTGTCACCGCCGCCACCGTGAGGCTGATCCCGTCGATGCAGATTGAACCCTTTTCCACGATCAGATCCAGGATCTTATCTGTACATGCGATCGTGACCCAGACTGCATTCTCTTCCCGTCTCATCGATTCGATCTGACCGGTTCCGTCAATGTGACCGGAAACGATATGACCGCCAAACCGGCCGTCTGCCGCCATGGCCCGCTCCAGATTTACATAACTTCCATCCTGCAGTGCTCCGAGGCTACTTCTCCTCACCGTCTCCGCCATCACATCGGCGGAAAACTCATTATTTTTCATATTCGTGACCGTAAGGCAGACACCATTGACCGCGATGCTGTCACCGATCTTTGTTCCTTCCAAGACTTTTTTCGCTTTTACCGTCAGCGTACCGGAATTTCCGCGCAGGGAAAGTGCCTTCACCTGTCCGAGTTCTTCTACGATCCCTGTAAACATGCCCTTACTTCCTTTCCCATTTTCAATCTACCGAATATCTGAGCATCAGATCATCCCCGATCGTCTCCATCTGTCTCAACGTCAGCATCACGGCTTCCGCCGGATGCGCCACACCGCTCCCGGAAACCGGAGTCTTCGCACCGGCACCGCCGAAGATCTTCGGGGCGATAAATGCACAGATCTCGTTTACGATCCCGGCTGACAGCGCCGCGTCATTTAAGGTACCGCCGCCCTCTAAAAGCACGCTGTCGATGCCCTGTTTTCCGAGATATTCCATGAGCTTTCTAAGATCCACACGCCCGTCTGCGTCCGGGACCGACACGGTCTCCACGCCGGCCGCGTGAAGCTGTTCCGCTTTCTCTTCCGCTTCTTTACAGCCTTCCCCGGAATACTCCCCCGCATACGCTACGATGGTCCGGTACTCCTTTGCCGTCTGCACGATCTTTGAATCCATCGGGATCCTGAGTCCGCTGTCGCAGATGATCCGCACCGGACTCTTCAGCCCGGGGATCCGGACGTTTAACATCGGATCGTCTGCCAGGACCGTGCCGATCCCAGCCATGATCCCCATATACTGGTGGCGCAGCTCCTGCACCTTTTTCCTTGCGCTCTCTCCTGTGATCCACTTGGAGTCACCGGTCCGCGCAGCGATCTTTCCGTCCGCCGTCATGGCGTATTTCATGACTACATAAGGCGTTTTCTTTGTGATGTAATGGAAGAATACCGGATTTAACGCATCGCATTCCTCACGCATAAAGTCCTCTTCCACCCGGACTCCCGCTGCTCTTAGGATCGCCGCTCCTTTTCCTGCTACCAGGGGATTCGGATCTCTTGAACCGATCACAACTCTTGCGATCTTCTGCTCAAGGATCGCCTCCGTGCAGGGCGGTGTCTTTCCGTAATGGCAGCACGGCTCTAACGTCACATAGAGTGTCGCGCCCTCCGCACTTTCCGTGAGCGATGCAATGGCGTTTCTCTCCGCGTGAAGTTTTCCGCACCGCTCATGATAACCTTCCCCTATGATCCTTCCGTCTTTCACGATCACAGCTCCCACGAGAGGATTCGGACTTGTCCAGCCAAGTCCCCCTTTTGCAAGCTCAATGGCCCGCAGCATATAATCCCGGTCCGTCATCTTTTTCACTCCTTTCCGCAAACCTGCCTTACGGGCGCAAGCAGGAAGTTCCATAGGAATTTTCTGTTAAAAAAAGCCCTGTAAAGCAGATGCCTACAGGGTTTTCCATATTCGGTCCGTTGTTTCATTCGGAAATATAACTTTTCTGCAATTCACAGCTTTCCCGGATCAATCTCCTGTTACACAAAAAAGCCCTGAAACAGTTTCCTATTCCAGAGCTACTGATCCGATCTTCCGTGATCCGGAATCTCTCGATCCTGTCCTCTTTTTCGAGCACCGGATCGCTTCCGCATATCACAAACAAACCTGAAATTCTTCTTTCATCCAGACTATACTGTCGGCCCCGGAATCTCACCGGATCATGCCTCTCGGCTCGCGGGCTTTACCGCCGGTAGGGACTTGAACCCTGCCCTGAAGACTTATTATTGAATTGTCCTTTCGCTGACCGTCATTTCCATCAGCGGTTGTTTACAATATACTCCCGTTCTCTGTATTTGTAAAGTATTTTCGATAGGAATTTTTGTCATTGCCAGACAATATTTCCAGACAGCCCAATCCATACCCCTGACCGGCTCCGCAGTCCAGAAAGATCTTATCGTCCCTTATGATCATATCTCCCGCGTACTGTGTTCCATATTTGAATGTCGGCGTGTGTCCCACTACGGCAGTCATTCCCGCTGGAAGCCGGTTATCCACGTCTGGTGATTCATATCGGTTTATGAGGACATCATAATCCGCTGTCTTTCTTTTCCCACCGGGATCTTTTTGCACTGTCAGAAGTTCTTTTTTCATTTCATCATCCGGCGCTCCGTGAATCAACACATACTTTCTGCCGCAGATCTCCATGGCTGCCCAGAGCGGCATCGTTTTGATAAACTCCAGAACCTTCCTGCGTCCTGTCTCTGACAGCATATTCATCTGCCTGATGATCCCCGCCCCGTCTCCGGCCACCCAGGGCCGCATCGTGGAATCCGGGATCCCGGCCGCGCGGTCTGTTCCAAAATACTGTAAGAGCCGCTGTTCATGATTCCCTCTCAGCGCCAGAATATTCTTATGTTCCATCACAAAGCACAAAAGTCCCAGGGAATCCGGTCCTTTCGCCACAAGATCCCCCAGGATCACCATCCGATTCGCATCCGTAAACCGGATCTTTTTCAGTATTTGCAGAAAGGGAATAAAATATCCATGAATGTCACTCATCAGATACAGGTTCCCGCTCATGCCGCTGTCTCCGGGCCGTACACATAGAGACGGTCCCCTTCCACATTCACGTAACCTTCCGTGCCTTTTTCCAGATAGTTACGGCTTAAGAAGCAGAGCGGTTCTCCCATTCCCATCTTCGCCATAACGCGGTAATAATCCCCCTCGAAGGAGGAATACTCGACCGCCACCGGAAAACTGTTCTCCTGCCGCTCGCTTCCGGTCCACACCGTGTTCTCCGCGCGGAAGCGGACAGTCACCATGTCATCTTTGCGGATTCCGTTTCTTCCGAGTGTTCCGCAGACACTGCCACCGAGATCGATCTGCGTGCCGCCATCCTCCCTCGCGTATCCATGTACCCGGTTTCCGGCACCTAAAAGAGCTGCCACCGACTCCGTTCCCGGATTCCTGTAACAGTTTTTCGGGGAATCGATCTGGTCGATATTTCCCTTGTTCATGATCACGATCCGGTCCGCCATCGCGAACGCCTCCGATGGGTCATGGGTGACGTGAAAGACGGTCGTCCCAAGCTTCCGGAACAAGAACGCCATTTCGGTTCTCATCTCCACACGGAGCTGGACATCCAGATTGCAGAGCGGCTCATCCATCAGGAGAATATCCGGCTTCGTGATCAGTGCCCGGGCGATCGCGACTCTCTGCTGCTGACCGCCGGAAAGCTCCGCCGGATACCGTTTTTCCAGTCCCTCCAGATGCAAAAGCTTTAAGAGCTCCTGTACCCGCTCCTCGATCTCCTCTTTTCCGGTTTTGCTCCGCTTTAAGCCGTAAGCGATGTTATCATACGCTGTCATATGTGGCCACAGTGCAAAATCCTGAAACACCATGTTCATATGGCGTTTCTCCGGCGGCAGGACTTTTCCCGCCTCAGAGATCATCTGCCCGTTCATGGTCACGCGTCCGCCATCGGGAGCCAGCATGCCTGCGATAATGTTCAGCAAGGTGGACTTTCCGCAGCCGGACGGACCCAATACGCTGATGATCTCGTTTTTATGGACTTCCATGCTGATTCCCTTAAGCACTTCCGTCTTTCCAAAGCTTTTTGTCAGATCTTCTATTTTTAAGATGACTTCCTGTTTCTGAATCTCCATATCTTCCTCCAAAAGCAGTTAGCGTGTACCCTATAAAGTCACCCACTGTATCTGCTTTATTTCCTGATCGTCTAACTATTCTGTACCTTCATCGTTACCCGCTTATTTTCTTTCTGCCCCCGGAAGAGCTTCACCACAGATCCAGCTGCTCTTCTTCTCTGGAACAGCTGAGAATAAAGCGGTAAAAGCTCCATCAGTAAAATGAGAAGAACCACGATTCCGCCGCCAAACACCGTTGCCGCCGCAGAATATCCGAATTTCAGATTTTCCACTCCTTTGCTGATGTAGACCGGCAGTGTCTGATAGTTCGGCGGATAGAGGATCGTATTGATCGCAAGGTTAAACACGCTTCCGCCAAATGCGGATAAAAATGCGGACAAAACGGTTGCTTTTAAGAGCGGCCAGAGAATCGTCCGAATCCGCGTGATAAGACCGGCGCCGGAAAGCCGGGCCGCAAACAGGATCGGTCTCGGGATCTTTGCCATACCGCCGGTCAGAACTCTCGTGATGACCGGAATCGCCGCCGCAACGCTGGCAAGGACAATGATCCTGGGCGTTCCGTACATCTTAACCCCCACGGATTCGATCCATCGCTGGTTCCATACAAAGATATAGCCGATACCTAAAACGACTCCCGGCACTGCTAACGCAACCAGGGACAGCACATCGATCACGCGCTTTAAAACGAAGTCTGAATAGTTCAGCACATAGGAAACAAAAAATCCGAGAACCAGCCCAATGATGGCTGCCGCAAAGGCAATCATCAAGGAGTGTTCCAGACCATTTAAGAGCTCTTTGCTGTCTACGATGACCTTCTCATAATTCTTTAACGTGAAACTGAAATTTGCAACGGAGATCGAGTCGGAGAAGGACATGACCACTGTGGAACCAAGCGGCACGAACAGTGTGATAAATGCCAGAAATGCCCCTAAGAAATCGAGGATGATCCCGACTCCAAATGCAGGGCGGACCGGCACCGCCTTCACGGTTCCCGTATCAAAGAAATCATACCGTTTTTTACCAATGATCCTGTACTGGACGATCATGGCTGCGATGATGATCAGTACCAGATAGAAGGATAACACGCCTGCCATATCCAGGCGGATCGGGGAACTGTAAAGTGCCGTGTAGATCGCGTATGGCAATGTCGGGAAGCGATATACTCCGGAGATTGCTGCCGGAAGTCCGAAATCACCGATCGTATCCATAAAGATCAAGATCGCCGCGGAACAATAGGCCGGAATGCATAAAGGTGCCTGCACAGTCTTCCACTCTTCCCACGGAGATGCCCCATTCATTCTTGCTGCCAGAGACAGCCGTTCCGGTTTCCACTCCAGGGCCGCCTTGATCGTCACATAAGCAAAGGGGAACTTGTTGAGTACCATGATAAACACCAGCCCCGGAAAGCTGAATACCAGACTGTTTATGTTGTTCCAGTGAAGCCAGGACCTCGCGATCCCGTTTCCGGAAGCGAAATAGACCCAGCCCTGGGCAATGATGAAGGACGGCATGATCATCAGGATCCACGCCGCGATGTCTAAAAGCTTTGCTGTCTTAAACTCCCATTTTACCCGGAAATTTGCAAGAAACGCCCCAAACACCGTACCGAAAAATGTCGTCCAAATGCCAAGAGACATGGAATTTCCGAGCGCCTTATACCAGAGCGGTTTTTCAAAGACCTCAAAGAGCAGGCTCATTCCATCTGCTTTTTCCGTATTTCCAAGAAATCCGGGACTTACGATCTGTAAAAGAACGGCCCCCAGCGGCAAGATAATTAAAACTGCAAGCACGGAAAGGACGATCCAGCCGATCGCCCCTTCTGCCTGTCCTCTATGTGCCGCGCTTCTTAATTTACCACTATTTCGCGGACTCATCTGCAAACCACTCCTTGATCTCTGCTTCGTGTTCAGATGCCCAGGATGCCTCTGCATAGACAAGCTTTCCATCTTTCTCGCGATCTTCTTTTTCGTTTACGCCTGCAACGGACGGTTCAAAATATCCTTCATCTCCCGCATCCACCAGCTGCTGCTGTGTCTCCGGCTGTAAAAGGAATTCGATGAATTTCTTCGCAACCTCCGGCTGATCCGTCTTCGCGCTGATCGCTGCCACACGTACAGATGCCGGTGCGCCTTCTTCCGGCCAGATGATGCTGATCGGCTCTCCGGAAGCGATCATGCCGTATGCGTTGCTCTCCTGAAGTCCTGCCACCGCGATCTCACCGCTGGCAAGCGCCTGAACCACCTGCGGGTTCTTTGGGTAGACCTTTAAGCCATTTTCGAATAATGAGCCGAAGTACTCTTTTCCGCTGTCCATTCCCTTCGAGTTGAAGAAGTATGACACGAAGGGATATGCCGGAGCCGCTACGCTCGGATCTGCGATTCCGATCTTATCTTTATATTCCGGTTTTGCGAAGTCTTCCCAGGTCTTCGGAGCTGTTTCTTCTGTGAAAACATCATTCCTGTACGCGATCACGCCTGCCGCGTGTGCCCCGGTCGGATAGTATGCCTTGTCCGCCGGAACGACCTCCTTAAAGAAATCGGTGAGGTTTCCCGCATTAGATGGTTCCCAGTCCGTGAGAAGCATTCCCTTCTTTCCGAGAGAGTTGATACTTGGCATGGAATCCAGCCATACGATATCCCACTGTGGGTTGTCGCCCTCCGTCTCGATCCTTGCAAGTGTCTCCGCACCGTTTCCTGCTACGACTTCCACGTCATATCCGGTCGCCTTTTTAAACATCTCCGGGATAATATCATCGAAGTCGTTTAAATATACTACAAGCGGTTTGGTCTGGGACACCTTCCCAGCCGTCTCCGCCACAGTTGTTGTCTCTGCCGCCATCGTCCCTGCTGCTGTCGTTGTCTCCGAAGCCGCTGTGGTCTCCGCTGTTTTCGCACCGCAGCCGGTCATGGATGCCGCCGCCATCAGTCCCGCCATGGTAAGTGCTGTCAGTCTTATTTTTTTCATAATGTGTTTCCTCCTGCAGATCGTCTCTGCCTTTTTCTTTTATGCCTGTCTGTCAGTTTCTGTCTTTATCCTATGCGTCCTCTGTAAAATCTGGTGCCGTCATCACCTAAAGTCTGTGTAAAATCTGTGTCAGGTAAGCTTCCGAAAATCCGGAAAGTTCCAAAGGTATTTCTTGCAGATCACTGCGATCCTTAGTATACTTGATCTATCAGGAGGGTGTCTTATGTTTAATTTTAATTTCTATACCCCGACCCGCGTCGTATTCGGAAAAGAAACCGAATACCGGATCGGAAAGCTTGTAAAAAATGTCAACTGTAAAAAAGTCCTGCTCCACTACGGAAGCGGCAGCGTGATCCGCTCCGGTCTTCTCGGACGGATCAAAGAGTCCCTGGACGCGTCCGGAGTCACCTATGTGGAGCTTGGCGGTGTTGTCCCAAACCCACGTCTTTCCTTAGTCCGCAAGGGGATCGAGCTCTGCCGAAAGGAGGGCGTTGATTTTCTCCTTGCGGTAGGCGGCGGCAGTGTCATCGACTCCGCGAAAGCCATCGGTTACGGTCTCGCGAACGACGGTGATGTCTGGGATTTCTATGAGCACACCCGTCAGGCATCCGCATGCCTTCCGATCGGCGTTGTTCTGACCATCGCGGCTTCCGGAAGTGAGATGAGCAACAGCTCTGTTATCACAAACGATGAAACACTGGAAAAACGCGGCTACAACAATGATATCTCCCGCCCTGTATTCGCTGTCATGAACCCGGAGATCACAATGACTCTCCCACCGTACCAGACAGCCTGCGGCTGCACCGATATTCTGATGCATACCATGGAGCGCTATTTCACAAACGGCGGAAATATGGAGATCACCGATGCCATTGCGGAAGGTCTTATGCGCACCGTGATCACGAACGCGAAGATCCTTGTGGACGATCCAGACAACTATGACGCGAGAGCCGAGGTGATGTGGTCCGGAAGTCTCTCCCACAACGGCCTCACCGGCTGCGGAAACGACGGCGGAGACTTTGCCTCCCACCTCTTAGAGCATGAGATCGGCGGAATGTTCGACGTTGCCCACGGTGCGGGCCTTGCGGCGATCTGGGGCAGCTGGGCAAGATATGTGATCGACAGCTGCACTCCGCGTTTTGCGAAATTCGCAGTGAATGTCATGGGTGTTGAACCTGGAAAAGATGATATGGAGACGGGTTTAAGGGGCATCGAGGCCATGGAAGATTTCTACCGCGCGATCAACATGCCGACAAGCTTAAAGGAACTCGGCATCGCCCCGACAGAAGAACAGCTTGAGACTATGGCAAAAAACGCGAGAATCGCTGCAGGCGGCCCGAAGGGATCCGCGAAGAAGCTGGAAGCGGAAGATATGCTTAAGATCTATCAGATGGCTGCAGGAAAATAGCAGAAATCTATCAAAATCGCATGAAGAAAACCGGGATGCCGCCTATCTGCGCAGCATCCCGGTTTTTATATAATACCATGAATCCTTGTTTTTTATAAAAAAATGTGCCTTGGCACATTCTCGCGCCTCGCGCGGTCGCTTGCGACAATCTACATCTTCGCGTGAGTGCGCATCTTTGGAATTCCTCGGAATTTCCTATTACATAAAATAAGACTGCCGTCCAGCATAAGCCTACTGATACGGCAGTCAATTTTTTCATCTACACGTAATCTCTGACCAGAAAGACCGGCTTGATCGCCATGATCTCATCGAATTCCTCCTGAGTGACGGATACATCCGCGTTGGTCTTTTTCAGATCATTTTTTACAACGTCAAACGCGTCCTCCACAGACTCGGCGCGCCCCTCACGGACAGCACGCTGCATCCGCTCTACAGTCACCGGATGAAGGTAACAGGCCGGAACCGGAAGTCCAAGATGAAGGCTGTCCACATAGCCCGTAACGGCTTCTTCCGCCGCTGCAAGACGTTTTTCAATGGCTTTCCGGTTATTCGTACTCGTCGGCATGACATTCGCTCCGGAGAACAGAAAGATCGCCGCCATTCCAAAGAGGACAAAGTATACAGCAAACGCATCGTGATTCATAAAGGAGAATACGCCATATGCAAGCGCCGCCGCCCCCATGACTACCATGAATAAAGCGAGCCATTTGTAAAACGGCTTTGTCTTCTCATACGTTCTCTTTTTCTTTGCCGCGTTGGTGAGCTCTGTGAACAGGGACAACCGTTTCGTGAGAGCTGCCTTTGCCTGCTCCAGAACATTTACCGTCTCCTTCGCCTGCTCTGAGAGAGGAATGAGACGTTTCTCCGCCTGCTTTTTCTCAGCTTCCGCAAGGCGCTTTTCTGCCGCTTCACTCACGGTCTTTATCTGCGGGAACCGTTCCTTCACGGATGCCACGAACGCGTCCACCTGATCCTCATATTTAAAGTTGCACTGCTTTTCCTTACCGTCCTCATAGACAACCACCAGATACGGCATGGTGGCAAACAGGCCTTTTCCGGTAAATCCGCCTTTGCTCATCGCCACGCGCTTAAAGACACGGGAGACGGAAGATACCGGGATGTAGAAGCGCCGCTCCAGATAAAAGCTGTTGAGGTATAATGCCTCTTTTCCGATTCCGCAGGGACCGATCTTCTTACAGTGCTTTTTGTCCTCTGAAAGAATACTCTCCGGAATCTCTTTTTCTCCAAGTTTTGCCGGTTTTAAGAACATAACTCTCGCCTCCCAAATACTGAATAACCAGTATAAGCTGCCCTCAGCCTTTCACCGGGGCAGCTTATACTTTCTGCATCATCTGCAGTCAGACACTCCCAGCTTTGCAGCCTGTCTTTCGTGTCATTATAATCTTACATTATGCTGTCTGTTTCTTCGTTGCGCGGATGAAGATTCCAAGGAATACGACCGCAAGTACGATACCTACCGGGTACGCAACTGCAGTACCGAGGTTTAAGCACTCTTTTGCGCAGAAGAAATATGTCATGGAAACAGCGCTCATGAAGGTTGCCGGAACTGCTGTGAGCCAGTAGTTCTTCTTTGCCTTGTAGAGGTACATGCTTGCTGTCCAGAGAACGATCATAGCCAGTGTCTGGTTTGTCCAGCTGAAGTATCTCCATACGATGCTGTAATCCATATGTCCAACGATAGCGCCGATTCCAAGTAACGGTACGCAGAGAATCAGACGGTTCTTCCAGTTCTTCTGGTCAACCTTGAACCAGTCAGCAAGTGTTAAACGTGCGCTTCTGAATGCTGTATCACCGGAAGTGATCGGGCAGGCGATAACACCTAACATAGCAAGAGCAATGCCGACACCGCCCATGGTCTTCTGGCAGACATCATAGATGGCTGCGGACTGACCGTTCTTCATGATCTCTGCGAGACCTGTGTTTAAACCACCTGTCACTTCGTAGAGAGAGCATCCTGCTGCTGCCCAGATCAGGGCGATAATACCTTCACATACCATTGCGCCGTAGAATACGAAATGACCCTGTTTCTCAGATTTCATACAACGCGCCATAAGAGGTGACTGTGTTGCGTGGAAACCGGAGATCGCGCCGCAGGCAACGGTGATGAACATGAAGCTCCATACCGGTGTTCCGCTCGGATGCATGTTTCTGAAATTGCTCCAGATTTCCGGGATCACATATTCCGGTTTTGTGAAGATACCAAAAGCAACACCGAGTGCCATGATGATCAGGCAGATACCAAAGATCGGATAGACCTTACCAATGATCTTGTCGATAGAAATAAAGGTCGCGATAAAGTAGTAAGCCAGAATGATCCAGAGCCACATCTCTTTGTTTACGGCCAGACCCTGTGCTCCGCCATTGCTGAACAGAGTTACGATCAGACCGGCCGGACCAACTGCGAAAACAGTACCGACCATGACAAGAAGTACAACACTGAATACACGCATCACGTTCTGCATCAGGCCGCCGAGGTAGATTCCGCATACCTCTGAGATCGAAGCACCATCATTTCTCTCGGACATCATGCCGGAGAAGAAGTCATGAACACCGCCGGCAAAGATCGTACCGAAGGTGATCCACAGGAATACGATCGGTCCCCACAATGCACCCTGCATGGCTCCGAAGATCGGGCCCAGACCAGCGATATTAAGAAGCTGGATCAGAAAGAGTTTCCATTGGGGCATGACTACGTAGTCGACACCATCGTTGATTCTGACTGCCGGTGTCTCTCTGTCATCCGGACTGAAAATGTTATTTACGAGGTTGCCGTAGACAAAGTAACCTCCGATCAAAAGTGCCAGACAGACGAGAAAACTAATCATACAAATCCCTCCTTGAATATACATTATGCTTATTTCTTTTTCTTCAAGCAAATGCATTATAGTATATTTTGCACAATATTTAAAGGTGGCCTGCATGAACAGCATGGTTATCTGCACAAACGGCACTCCTTTCATCATGAACGGAGTGCCGCAGCTTCTCTTTCTGTCAGCTGATCTTCAACAACTGTTTTAATGTTTTCAGTTTTTCTCTTCCCACCGGGAGTTCCCGGCTCTCATACCCCTTCATATGTACGGAAAGTCCGTTTCCGCTGCCTGCGAAAAGTTCCGAAATAAATGGCAGATTTATAAGATAGCTCTTATGGATCCGGAAGAATCCGAAGTCCGCCAGCTTTTTCTCAAGTTCTCCCAAAAGCTGATTGACCTCATAGGATCTCGATGTGGTATGGACCACACACCCGTGTCCGTCGGTCTCCGCATACACGATCTGGGCGATCTCCAGAAACAGGATTCCGTGGCTGGCCGTCACAGGGATCTTGCCGAATACCATTGCTTCGCGTCTCTCTTCCACACCTGCGTTTTCCTGCTCTGCCCCCTGTTTTTCTGCTGCTGCCGGTTCCGTTTTTTCCTCCTGCTCCTCCATTTTCCCCGCAGGATCACATTTTCCTTCCCCAATGCATTTTTTCACAACATGGTGCACCCGCTCCGGATCGAACGGTTTTAAAATATAATCATCGATCTCCATCTCGTATGCTTTCGCGGCATACTGGGAATAGGCGGTAGCAAAGACGATCTTCGCCTTGGGAAACAGTCTTTTTGCCGTGGCCGCCAGCGTCGTCCCCTCCATGTCCCCGAGGTCCATATCCACAAAGATCAGATCAAACGAATCCGCCTCATTAAACATCTTTAAGGCGTCCGCTCCGCTCTCCGCTTCCGTGATCTCACAGTCCGGACGCACTTCCTTCACCCTGCGGATCAGCATTTTTCTTGCCGGTCTCTCATCATCGATCACTGCGATCTTCAAAACATCTCCCCCTGTCTCTCATAGTTTCCCCAATTTATAAAATAGTCCGGTCGTAACTGTTCAGTAGGTCTGCGCACTTGCTGCGCTGACCGTAAGAAAACATAGGCTGGAAGGCAAAAATCCCATCAGCGAAGCTGATCTGGAATGGATTTTTGCACGTAACTATGAAGGTACTGAATAGTTACGTCCGGTCACAGTATTTTCCTGTCAGCTCTCTGCCTGATACGGAATGCAGAACGAAACATCCGCCCCGTCATCCGTATTCCGGATCTCCAGCCCATAACGCTTTCCGTATGTACTCTTCAAACGTTCATTCACATTTTTTAATCCAACGCTGCCGGTCTTGTTTCCGGTCAGGATCCTCTCTGCCTCTTCCGGTTCAAAACCTTTTCCATGATCCCTGACTCCGATCCTCACCAGCTCCTCCCCGGGCCCGCTTTGCACCCGTTTTGCTGAAATCTCCACTCTGCGCACCCCGTCCGCACTGTTTCCATACCGGACAGCATTCTCCACGATGGGCTGCAGGATAAAGGACGGGACCTGACAGGAGAGACCGTCTTCCACGTTGATCTCCACCCGGAGCTTCTCCTCAAATCTCGCCTTCTCGATCTCCAGATACGTCCGGACATGGTTGATCTCCGTATCGATATCCAGCATGTACTGGTCGTTCTCCAGAGTCTGACGGTAGTAGGACGCTAACGTTAAGATCAGGTCACTGGCCTTTCCCGCATCCTCATCACAGATGCAGGAGATCGTATTCAGCGCGTTGTAGAGAAAATGCGGGTTTACCTGAGACTGCAGCGCCTTAAACTCCGCTTTTTTCCGCAATTTCTTCTGATATTCTACATTGTAGACCCC
Source organism: Clostridium sp. CM74B_53 (assembly GCF_036318045.1). Classification (NCBI taxonomy): domain Bacteria; kingdom Bacillati; phylum Bacillota; class Clostridia; order Eubacteriales; family Clostridiaceae; genus Clostridium; species Clostridium sp. CM74B_53. The sequence continues at coordinate 84,444 of NZ_JAWQDE010000001.1, forward strand.
TAACTGTGTGGAAAACATCTTCGCAAGTTCCTCCAGAAAATCCCCGATGCTTCGTTCCACACGGCGTCTCTTTTTCACGACAATGGACAGACTTCCGATCTTCTCATCTCCGGTCATGACCGGAACTGTCACCGTCACGAGGGAGTGAAACAGCGGCCGTATCTCCTCATCGAGATCTTCCTCCCAGATACATTCTGCTTTCATTCCTTTTGCCGGTCCTGTCAGATGTTCCAGAAACTTTTCCCGGCGGAAACGGCTGTCATCGATCAGGGAACTCACCGCCAGAACTTCCTTTTCATCCGTGATGATCACCGCCTGACATGGAATCTCACCGAAAATGATATCGGTCACGGCTTCCATATTTTCCCGCTTTCCGAAACCTTTTCTCAGATAGACGAGACTCTTGTCCGCGATTCCCATGGAAAGGCGCATCCGCTCCGCAAACAGGCTGTCCTCACGCATATACACCATATCAAAGGTCTTGAAAAAGAGCACCATTCCCACAGAATTCATGACGATCATCGGAACGGCAATCTTTCCCACAAGTTCCATGGCCGCACCGAGAGGCTTCGAGATCATCAGAATGATCACCATCTGCAGGATCTCCGCCTCGGCAGTCAGGAAAAACAGATCGACGCTGTCCATCTCCCCCGCCTTGTACTTTTTATAGACCAGGCTTCCCAGCACGCCTTCCACCAGCGTTGAGACCGCGCAGGAGACTGCTGTAAAGCCGCCGATATCAAACAGGAACCGGTGGGCTCCGGCGATGAGTGCCGTCATCATTCCAACAAACGGTCCGCCCATGATCCCTGCTGTCAGGACGCCGATGACGCGGGTATTGACGATGGCCCCGCCGGTCTTTGTCCCTGTGTAGGTCGACACGATGCTGATGGCACCGAAGATCACTGCCAACGCCATCTTCTGGATGATCGTGCTGCTCTCTCCCCGGAACAGCTTCCGCACCGATGCCATATTGGTGAGCAGCGTTGCCAGAAGCACCAGCAGTCCGATATTTAAAAGCATGTTGAAAAACATGGTTCCTGTCATAAAGCTCCCCCTGTCCCCGCAGACTGAATGTTCTTGTCTGCCTCTTTCACATGTTTTTATCATATCACATTTTTCTGTTTATTTGTTCAGAAAATGTGAAGCGTGGTCGCTTGCGACAGTCTACATCTTCGCGCGAGTGCGCATCTTTGGCACGTCAGTGCCTTTTTATGTAACAGGGAATTCCCCGGGATTTCCTGTTACATAAAAAAACTCCGGAAGACCTGGGCTTCTTCCCTCAGGTCTTCCGGAGCTTTGCACACCGACCGTAAACCAGGCCGATATTTTCCTTATGAATTGTAGATATCCTCGTTTAACATTCCCTCGGATTTCGCAACGTAGATTGCAGTTGCGGAGTCGCCGACAACGTTAAGCGCCGTTACTAACATCTCGATCGGGCGGTTGATCGCAAGGATCAGGCTGTATGCTAAGAGTGCACCGTCGTTGATGTAGCCAAGACCGGAAAGGATCGTGAACAGGATGATCGCGCCTGCGCCCGGAGCTGCCGGTGTACCGGCGGATGCGATCAGGGCTAAGAGAGCGATCACAATGAGCTGGGACAGGGTTACATTGTAGCCTGCGCAGCCTGCGATGAACAGAGTCGCAACGACCTGCATGATCGCGGTACCGTTCATGTTGATGGTCATACCGAGCGGAAGTACGAAGGAAGCGATCTTCTCATCAACACCGAGCTCCTCTGTGGTCGTCTTCACGTTAAGCGGAAGAGCAGCCGCACTGGAGGAAGTGGAGAATCCGAATACTGCTACACGGAAGATCTTCTTTGCGAACTTCACCGGATTCTGCTTTGTTGTAACTGCTACAAAGATCGGGTATCCTACGAAGAGGAATAAGAGAAGCAGGATAACGGTTACGACAACGTATGCCAGAGCCGGTTTTAAGTGATTGATTCCGTATGTCGCGAATGTTCTTGCAAGGAGAACGAAAATTGCGAACGGACCGAACTTTGTAACAACGTAGTTTAAGAATACAACAACGATATCGTTTACTTCTGTGATGAGCTTCTTTAATGTTGCGCTCTTCTCGTCGCCGACTGCCTTCATGCAGAGACCGAGGGAAACCGCTAAGAACACGATCGCGAGAACGGAAGTGTTTGTGCTGAATACCGCTGTGATATTGGACGGAACAATGTTAAGGATCACATTTAACGGGTTGGAACCGGTAGATCCGGCGGAACCTTCAAGACCCTCCACCTGAATATTGAATACACCTGCATTGTAGATCATGATTCCGACTACGCATGCCATAAGTAATGCGAAGAAAGAGCAGATCAGGAAACCTGCGATCGTTTTTACGGAAATTCTGCCGAGAGTTCTTGTATCGGAAATCTGTCCGATCGCAAGTGTGATGGATGTGAATACCATCGGTACGATGACAAGCTGTAAAGAACGGATAAACAACTGACCGATAATATAGAAGATACCGAGTGCCTTTTCAGCGCCTGCCGCTGTGATGTCCTGGAACAGGATGCTGTTAATCGTTGCCCATACGGCTTCCTTGCCTGTGCTGTTGAGGTTTTCTCTTAAGAACATTAACAGAAGACCTGCTACCAGACCGCAGACGAGGGAAATACTCATTCTGACAGCGAGTGAACTTTTCTTTTTCTCCATGTAATCCTCCTTTTTTTACCGCGCAACACACCCGGAAACATAAGTTTTGGGGCGGCTCTCCAAAACATTCCTGATATGCGGATACAAGCTTTGACTCATTACCCGCATAAAAATCTCCGGGACACTGACAGGTTTTTCTCAATCCCTGTCAAACTATCCCGGAGATTATATCGTAGTCTGAGCAATTCCGCAAGTAGGAATTTTAAATTTCTTTATGTTTTTTTTACAGAAATTTTATTTACTGGAATCGGCTGCCGGAACAGGCTCCGAAGTCTGTGTCTGATCCAGTGCCGCATTTAACTCCCGGAACGCCGCCGCGAGATCCTGCTCGTTGCCGTCCGTGTCATAGATCCTGCCATACTGCTCGTGGGAATACATTTTAATATTGTCCAGTGTCACGCTGCGATCTGTCGTGATCGAGAGATTGTAGTTTTCCTGCCACGGGATGGAACACTCATAATTTCCCGCTTTCGTCACCTGAACCAGCTTTTTAGCGTCACCGATCTGGAAGGTGACCTTCGCTGCACCGTTCTTCGGTGCCGCCCAGAACTTTACATAGATCTTATCCCTTTTTCCAAGACGTCCATAGACATTCTGGCTGAGTACACTGTCTTTTGACAGGGTGACTGCCTTTGATCCGTCATGTTCCGTTTTCTCAACCTTTCCGGTGGTATCCCAGCCTGTCAGTCCCAGAGCGAACTGGCCATTGTATACACAATCATTTACATAATTCCGGTATACCCAGAGACCGTAGCCGCAGGTAGTATCTTTTAAGATCGGAGCGGTATTCTTCACAAAGTCCGCCACCTGGGACTCCTCGATCTGGGTATTGTAGGAGAATGCCTCTGTGGAATCCATATAGAGGAACTGCTCCATAAAATACTTCTTTCCGCTCTTTTCCACCAGACCGTTCATGCTGTTCTGCATGGATGCCAGCGCTGTTTCCGCGGAAATATGGTCTCCCACGTTCTGCTGTCCGAGGGACACGCTGTACATAAGAGCGGAGTACTCGGCATCGGCACACGGATACGTGGCGGAATGGGAATAGTAGGTATAGCTTCCGTCCAGTTGGTAGATCGGGTCCCCGTCGGACCGGACCTCCATGGATAGTCCGGGGAACACTTCCTGACTCTCGGAGAGGAGCTTATTTAAAAAGCTGTCATAGAACTCAAAAAACAGCTTCGCCTCCGGGCGCTTTCTCTCCGGGATCCAGATCTCGGAATAATCCTGGAATGTCTTTCCGTAGACCGCGCCGACCTCCGCAAGGGAGTAGTGGGCCTTCAGGTAATCCTGATATCCGCATCTGGATGCCAGACGGATACTGAGGGCTCTTGTGAGATCCCGGTCCATGTTTGACGTATAGTCCCAGAAGTCCTCCCAGGTAATAAATCCACCCTGAAAGTTCCCGTAGTCGGATACCCGGTCATAGATCGTCTTACAGTAATCCAGCCATAGCTTCCTGTCACTGCTTCCGTCCTGCACCACACCGGCATATCGCTCCGGAAGGGACGCGTCACCGCTGTAATCCCAGCAGTAACCGATCCGCAGCGTCACCATAAGTCCATGGTCATCCGCACACTTCATGACCTGATCGAGTTTGGCGAAAGCAGCCTCATTGTACATATTTCCCATATCTCCCGGCTGAAACTCTCTCCACGGGATCACGAGAATGATGCTGTTGAAGCCGTCCGCCTTGATGCGGGCAAAATTTACCCCCATGTTGTCATCCTCTGTCCCCCAGTAGTTGATAGGCCAGGCATCACCGAAGTAGGTCACGGATTTTAAGTATTCCGGAAACGCCGCCTGCGCTTCCATCCGAAGTTCAGGGATCCCCGCCATCAGGGCTGCGGCGGCCAAAAGCGCTGCCGCTGGTCTTGCCAGTTTTCTTATGTTCATACGATCACCTTTTATAACTGTTCTTCACAGCTTCCTTTTTTGTTTCTGGTATGCATCGGCACACACCGATTCCCGTTTACTATACCACAATGTAAAAATTTCTGCAAAATTTATCCTTAAAAAAATTCCGCAAAATTTATCCTTGACTAATTTAAGACTTACGGGGATACTTTTATTAGAAAGATCGTAACGGTTCAGCAGGCTGCGCGCTGACCGCACTGGTCGCGCCGGCCGTACTCGCCGCAGTAAAACGCAGACTTTACGGTAATGGAGCGTTGCGAAGTATTTATTAAAGGAGGACTTTATAAGCATGGAAAAATCAACGGTTTATTTTACCGATTTCCGGTGTTCGGTTGGAACCAGCCAGTTGGACAAGCTGAAAAAGCTCTGCGTTGCTGCAGGAATCAAAAACATTGACATGGACGGAAAATTTGTCGCGATCAAAATGCATTTCGGTGAGCTCGGAAATCTCGCCTTCCTTCGTCCGAACTACGCGAAAGCCGTTGCGGATCTCTGTAAGGAACAGGGCGGCATGCCGTTTCTGACCGACTGCAACACCCTGTATCCGGGCAGCAGAAAAAATGCTCTGGATCATTTAGACTGTGCAAACCTCAATGGCTTCAACCCGATCTCCACCGGCTGCCAGATCATCATCGGTGACGGTCTTCGAGGAACCGACGAGGTGGAGGTTCCGGTCGTGAACGGAGAATACTGCAAGACGGCCTTCATCGGCCACGCGGTTATGGACGCCGACGTCTTTATCAGCCTGACCCATTTCAAAGGTCATGAATCCACCGGTTTCGGTGGTGCCATCAAAAACATCGGTATGGGCTGCGGAAGCCGTGCCGGAAAAATGCAGCAGCATGCAAGCGGAAAGCCGTCCGTCCGTGAAAAGCTCTGCCGCGGCTGCAGACGCTGTGCGAAGGAGTGCGGAAGCGATGCTATTACATATGTAAATAAGAAAGCCGTCATCGATTATGACAAGTGCAAAGGTTGCGGCCGCTGTATCGGTGCATGCAGCTTTGATGCTATCTACAACCCGAACTACAATGCCAACGAGCTTTTAGACCGCAAGATGGCAGAGTACGCGCAGGCTGTCTGTTATGACCGCCCGTGCTTCCATATTTCCCTTGTGCAGGATATCAGTCCGAACTGTGACTGCCACGGTGAAAATGATGCCCCGATCCTTCCGGATATCGGAATGTTCGCAAGCTTCGATCCGGTGGCTCTGGACCAGGCCTGCGCGGATGCCTGTCTGAAGGCAGCTCCAATCGCCAATAGCCAGCTTGGAGAACATCTCTCCCAGCCGGGATGGCACTGCCACCATGATCATTTCAAGGATTCCAACCCGAATATCGAATGGCAGGCGACTCTCGATCAGGCGGAAAAGATCGGTCTCGGCACAAGACAGTATGAGCTGAAACGGATCTGATCAGAATCTTCCTTGAAATAAAAAGCGGGGAGAAGTTCCATTTTACGGAACTTCTCCCCGTTTTTTATGTACAATTGCAGCGCGTCATTCCGTTCACGCTCAATCGTATCAATCAATTTTTTACATCTTCATTCCAATCGCTCTCGGCTTGCAGCCGTCCGGGATCGGGCAGTGATAGGTGTCGCCATCCAGCTCCTCCTCCATCTCCGCTTTCGCCTTCGCGATGATCTCCGGATCCTCATACATATCGATCGCTGCGCCTGCCATTGCCTTTGCCGCGTAGATCAGTCCCTTGTGTGCCAGTCCGCTCTTGCCCTGGGAAACGACCTGCCAGGAGTGGCCCGGTGTTCCAGCCGCCCATGTAGCAACGTAGGCTTGGGCAGTCGGACAGTTCCAGCTCACATCACCAACGTCCGTGGAACCGAAGGACATGATTCCGTCCGGGTTGAATGGAGCGACAAAGCGGTACATGCTCTCGCCCTTATGAGAAAGGACTTCCGCCTTAGCTGCTTTGTCCTTGCAGTTCTTTGCGATCTTCTCTAAGGACTCAAAACGGCTGTCGCCAACGCCCTCACTGATGGCTTTGGCAAACTTCATCTCCTCTTCCGTGTACTCCGGAGCGCCAAGCTCCACAAGATTGTCCCAGAGTTCCTTCGCGATCACCTTGTTGCTCATGAGGTTCGAGCAGCCCTTTACGAAATCGATTTCCACACGGGTCTCTGTCATATGGGCAGCACCCTCAGCGATCTTGTTGACACGCTGATAGATCTCCTCCACCTGGCTGTTCTTCGGTGCACGGATCAGATACAGAACCTCCGCATACGGCTGTACAACGTTCGGGGAGTATCCGCCGGTATTTGTGATCGCGTAGTGGATTCTCGCCTCCGGAACCACATGCTCTCTTAAGAACTGTACACCCATGTTCATAAGCTCCAGCGCGTCAAGGGCGCTTCGTCCAAGATGCGGTGCGCCGCCTGCGTGGGCGCTCTTTCCATAGAATTTATACGCTACCTGATAGTTTGCGAGGGAGCTTCCCGTGTCGGCCTGCGTTAAATCTCCCGGATGCCATGTGATCGCGGCGTCAAGGTTTGCGAACACTCCGCCTTTCGCCATAAATGCCTTTCCGGATCCGCCTTCCTCACCCGGGCAGCCAAAATAGATCACGGTTCCCGGTTTTCCGCTTTCTTCCAGATACTTTTTGATTCCGATCGCCGCGGAGAGGGACGCTGTGCCGAGCATGTTATGTCCGCAGCCGTGTCCGCTGGCGCCATCATGCACAACGATCTTCTCGGTAGCTCCCGCTTCCTGATCCAGTCCGGACAGGGCATCGAACTCGCCTAAGATACCGATCACAGGTTTTCCGGAACCGAATGTGCCCTTAAATGCTGTCTTTACGTCCGCAAGACCTGTCTCAACTGTAAAACCTTCTGCTTTCAGAACATCGCAGAGGATCTTCATCGACTTTTCTTCCGTGAAGGCAGTCTCCGCGCAGCCCCAGATCTCGTCGCTGGCGGTAAAGATCTCGCTGGATTTCTTATCAATTTCTTCCCAAGCTGTCTGTTTTCCCATCTCCATATCACCTTTCTTGTACATGATTTCCGGCTGTTGTCCACGCTGCCCTTTCATTTTCCGATCAGGCAGCTCTCAAAATTTAATTTTCGAGTTGTTCTGAATTTTTATATGAATCCCAACCAGTTATCAATAATTATACTATCGTATCCGTCAATGTGCAACCTTTTTCATGTTTTGTGCCTAAAGTAAATGTATCATTTCAGATGTTCGCAAATTTTCCCTCTATTTATTTTGGTTTTCTCAGCTTTCCCTGCCGCACATATTTTCTGTTCTGACTGCGCGAAGAGGGGTGGAATTTAATTTTGCAGGTGGGACTTCTTACTGTTGGCACATCCTCTTCTTGAAAACTGCTTGCGCTTTTATACCTGCGATGGTATAATTTACAGGTAATGCCCTGTGATACAGGGCGAACGTGAACACACTGGAGGTATCCACATGAACTGGAGTATCGTAGCAAATGTCATTCTTGTCATTCTCCTGATCCTTGTCGTTGTCCTCGCTGTGCTTTACTTCCTCGGACGTAAGATGGAAAAGCGCCAGGTAGAACAGCAGAGCGCGATCGATGCCGCTAAGCAGACCGTGAGTCTGATGGCGATCGACAAGAAAAAGTTGAAAATAAAGGAAGCCGGACTCCCGCCGATCGTTTATGAGCAGACTCCATGGTATGCAAAGCGGATGAAGGTTCCGGTAGTAAAAGCAAAGATCGGCACAAAGATCATGACCATGATCGCCGATGAGAAAGTTTTCCTTCAGCTCCCGTTAAAGACTGAGGTCAAAGTTGTGATCAGCGGTCTCTATATCACAGAGATCAAATCCGTTCCGCGCGGAGGACTGATCCCGCTTCCGAAAAAGAAAACTCTCGGTCAGCGTATCAAAGGAATTTTCAAAAAAGACTAAATCGACAAGAACAGACGAAACAAAAGATCCGCTCACGGAATGGCTGGACAAGCCATCCGATGGGCGGATCTTTTTCTATCTGCCGGCTTCTTCCTTCCCCTGCCTTTCAGACATACCGACAGCAAAATACCCGGTGAGACACGAGCGTAAAAAGCTCATGTTTCATCGGGTATTTCATACATCTTATCATTTACTTAGATCAGTCCTACCGACTTCATAAAGAAGATCCACAGGAATAATGTAAACATGGACACCGCCGTACTGATCACGACAAACTGTCCGGCGAGTTCTCCGTCTCCGCCCATGTTCTGGGCCATCGGATAGGAAGCCGCAGCGACCGGTGTCGCGTAGACTGCGATCAGAAGGAATAACTCAAGACCACGAAGGCCAAATGCGTATGCGATCGCAATAATGATCGCCGGAAGAAAAAACAGCTTGCAGGTAAGCGTCGGAACCAGGTACTTGAGGTTCTTCCGGATCGCACGGAACTGCAGCGTTCCGCCGAGTACATAGATCGCCAGTGGGGAAGTCATATTGGAAAATGCTGCGATCGGAGTCACAAGACTTCCCGGAAGCTTGATCCCAAGGAAAAAGAAGATCAGTCCGACAACCGCACCCTGCAGCAACGGGTTTGTCACCACCGCCTTCAGGGTCTTTTTGATATCCGATTTTCCCTCTCCGTTGAACATCTCAAGAATAAACACGGAAGTCGTGTTGTAGATCGATACGACAACGGTTACCATCATCGCGGCGATAGATGCCGCGGAGTCTCCGAATACTGCGATCGTGAGCGGGAGTCCGAACAATACGAAGTTGCTTCGGAAGATTGCCTGAATGATAACGCCTCTTCTCGGGTTCTCCTTTACGATCTTCGGAACGATCACGATCAGGATCGCCTCCACGATCAGGATGCTGGCACCTGTAAAGATCAGCAGCAGCGGACGCGGCAGAGATTCCGCATCCGCCTTATAGATATTGTAGAAAGTCATGAACGGATAAAATACCCGGAAAACCATCTGGTTCAGCTTCTGCAGAAATTCTTCCGATACAACACCTTTGATCTTCATCGTGTATCCAAGAGCCAGATAACAGAAAAACGGGATGACTGCGTTGACCGCGACTAAAAAACTCTCCATACCTCTTTTGAATCCTCTCACAGCCGGACTGTACTGTTGGATCTGCGAGCATACAGATCGCTAGTCAGCTGCGCCCTTTCTTATTTATTTGTGTGAACAGCCCGGATCTCATCTTCCGCGCCGTTCCATCCGCTATAGCTGCAACCCCCATTTCCTTTCCGGTCCGGCACGATGCCAGAATACCGGACCGCTGTGCAAACCGCAATATGCAAAGAACTTCTTTTCAGGAAATTCCTATCCGTGAAAAGTAACAAATAACGTTCTTAGTCTTTTACCACGATTCCCAGAACCTCATCCTTTTTTGAAGATGCCAAGATCTCCGTACTGCAGTCAAATGCGTACTGCCCGTTCATCTCCATCGAATATTTGATCTTCAGAAGGATTGATTCCTCGTCCTCCGCAATCTCGAGAAACGAAGTTGTGATCCCCATCAGAAACAGTCCCATCGGAGTCCGGTAATTTGCCGTCGTCCGTTTTCCCGGCTCAAAGATCATGTGGCTGTCCACAAGTCCCCTTTTTGTCACTTCGATCCGGTTTTCCATGATCTTCACCGTATTGTGGGTCGGCTCCCCCGTCTCGTCAAGCGATTCATCGTAGATGAAATACTGCTTGCCGTTCTTCTCATAATACGTCCCCGGAGTGATCATCTCGACCGTGTCCTCTTCCTCACCGATCGTCTGAGTTCCCCGGACACGGACAAGAATATCCTTTGTCATATAAAACTCCCCTGATATATTGTTTTCGCAGATCTCACCATGATCCGGAATCGTCTGCGTGACTGATAACATCTGGACTTTCTGAATGATCCAGTCGTTTTATCTCTCGTATCTCTTAAAAGCATGGTTGATCAGATCATCGATCAGCTGCTTCTTATTTACGCCTCTTGCCTCCCATAACATCGGGTACATACTGATGGCGGTGAAGCCCGGAAGCGTGTTGATCTCATTGAATACGACCGTTCCGTCTGCCTTCACAAAGAAATCCACGCGGGATAAGCCGTAGCCGTCCACCGCATTGAAGATCTTGACCGCCGCCTCACGGACGCGCTCGGTTGCTCCGTTCGGAAGTTCCGGATCAACAACCGTCTTGGACTCTGCATTGTAATACTTTGCATCAAAATCATAGAACTCAGCCGCAGCCAGAATCTCACCGACTCCGGATGCCTTAGTGGAAGCGCCGTCACCGAATACGCCGCACTCGATCTCACGGCCGACGATCATCTCCTCGACAAGCATTCTGCGGTCATTTGCTGCTGCTTCCTTTAAGCCTGCGATCAACTCTTCCCTGTTATCCGCGCGGGTCACGCCTCTGGAAGAACCTGCATTTGACGGTTTTACGAATACCGGATACGGGATCTCTTTCTCGATCTTTGCGACAACAGCATCTATATCCTTTAACTCTTCCTTCAATACCGGAACATATGCCGCCTGGCAGATTCCGAGTCCGTTTACCATGCGCTTTGTGGAAAGCTTATCCATGGAGACTGCGGAAGCGAGAACGCCGCAGCCGACATACGGGATCTTCGCAAGTTCCAGGATTCCCTGAACCGTTCCGTCTTCCCCGTAAAGTCCGTGAAGGACCGGGAATACAACATCAACCGGAACTTTCTCGAATTTTCCGTTTTCTGTGACAATGAGACATTTCTCCTTTGCGTCCGGGGACAGGACTGCGCCCGCCTTTGCCTCTCTCCAGGTATCGTCCTTGATCTGAGCTAAAGAATCTACCTTTAACCAGTGACCATCCTCTGTGATTCCGACAAGGATGACGTTATATTTCTCCTGATCGATGTTTGCTGCCACATTCTGTACAGACATACAGGATACTACATGTTCTGATGACTGTCCGCCAAACAGGACAACGATATTTTTCTTTTCCATGATGATTTGATTCCTCTCTGATTTTCTAATAAATTTCTAAAAGTCCCGGTCAGCGCCTGTGCACCCGAATGTGTTTTCAGATGTACAGGCACTGGACGGGCAGTTTTCTCATGTTATCGTTTAGATTATAGCACAACTGGGAATAATTACAAATAGGAAATAAAAGCAATTCTGAAGCGGAAAAATTCACGTTACTTTTCACGGGTAGGAATTTTCTGTTCAGAAAATATATGTTTATAAAAGTAAAAAGAAGGGCGTGTCATGAATCGAACCAACCAATTTTCCCTCTCCATTTTATGTTTTTTCATCTGTTTTCTCCTCGCCATGTCCGGAATCCGGGCAAGGGATGAGGCACTGGCGGCGGATATTGCCCCGAAGATCCTGCGGTTCCATGTTCTTGCGAACAGTGACTCTGCTGAAGATCAGGCGTTAAAGCTCTGCGTAAAGGATCTTCTGCTGAAAAAGATCCGGGACGATGCCGCCGCAGATCAGATTGCCGGAAAAGAGGATCTGAAAGCATATATCCTGTCTGAATCTTCCACACTGAAAACCGCCGCAGAAGACTTTATCCACAGCTTCGGGTATGATTACGGTGTACGTGTGGGGATTGAGACCTGCAGGTTTCCGGTGCGCACCTATGGGGACATGACATTTCCCGCCGGAATGTATGAAGCCGTCCGGGTGACCATCGGAAACGGTGCCGGGCACAACTTCTGGTGCGTCCTGTATCCATCCCTATGCTACACGGACAGCATTCATGCATCAATGCCGGAAGGATCGAAGGAGACGTTGAAAAGCCTGATCCCGGAGAACGATTATGAAGCGTTGCTGCGCTCCGGACCACAACGCTCGCCATCTGATGAGGAATCGTCTGTAAAAAAAAGTGAGCAGGAAACTGTTTCCCTGCCCACTGTAAAGATCCGTTTCCGGATCGCCGAACTGTTTTCATAAAGGACGGCCTTCTTTGGCCGCTCCCGGATCACTGGCTGAGCTTTAAATTTCCTTTTACCGCCCAGTCATAGGTCTCCATCGCCTGAAACAGCGCGAGATCACCTGTTTTCACTGCGATCTCCTTTGTCTTTAAGGAGTTCTGCTGCTGCATATACTCAAGGCGTCCGATGGTTCCTAACTGCCATTTTCTCTCGGCAGTCTCCATCTTCGTCTTTTCCAGCTCGTAAGCTGCCTTTGCGGTCTGAATCTCGTTCCTCTTCTGGAGAACATCGTTATAGAGATTTACGAGGGAGGAGGAGACTTCTTCCTTCTCCTGCTTGATCGTGCGCTGTAAATTCTGGTACTCGACGGACCCGGCGTCCTTATTATCGAGATCCAGCACATTGTAGCGGATCGTGAAGTTATTGTCCTGTGCCGCCTGCTTATCTTTCTCCGGATTCATTCCGTCGATCCTTGCAAGATCTGCCGCCGGAACATCCCTGATCTCCGGCACTGCGTCGTACTTCCAGCCAAGCATCGTGCAGAGTGTCTGGCGCAGCTTCTGCTCATTCGCTGTCAATGTCAGCTTTGTCGCCTGAGTAGACTCCAACTGCTGTCTCGCGGAAAGAACCTGACTCTGGGTCGCAAGGCCGTTGGCCGCCTGATTCTGGGTAGACTGATACACTGCGTTAAGAAGCGTAAGACCACTCTCTAAACTCTCCTCATTAAGCAGCAGCTGCTTATAACCGATCATGGCACTCTGGGCGCCGGCCTCCAGCGCTGCACGGTTCGCATCGATCACCTTGATATGCATCTGCTCCGGGGAGATCTGGGTCAGACTGTCACCCATTAAAAGTACCTGCTCCGCCTGATAGTCCAGAAGCTCGGAATTGTAGACTAACTGGGCATATGTCGTCGGAGCCGTCGGGAGCATGCCGATCAGGTCCTTCATCTGGTCTGTCATCCCGTTCATCTGATCCGCGGCATCCAGGATCGATGCCGATTTATCTGATAACTGGGATTTCAATTTTGCGACATCCTTGGATGCATCCTTTTTGTCGGAATAGGTCTCCTTCAACGTCTTAAACGTCGGGCTGTACACCTCAACAAGCTTCCCGATCTCGTCATATTCCAGCACATTATCCGCGAGCTTCTTCATCGTCGCGTCATCGTACTCATTTCCCGGCTGGGATACAAATCCATTCTCATCCGCGACTCCGGTCGCCTCGACCGCCTTTGTCTTTGCAAACGAAGTCACAGGCGCTGCCGCAAGCGCAAGCGCAAGTGCCGCCGGGATCACACGTCCTGTCAAATTTCTTTTCATTCTGCTTCTCCTTTAGCTCTGTGATGAGGAAACGATATCGAGAAGTCCCTCAAGCGCCCACTGATAATTTTCGATCGCTCCTGTGAGGTCCAGCTTCGCCGCCGTGTGGGATGCTTCACTGGAAAGCCATGCAGACTCTGCCTGAAGGTATTCCTGACGGCTCAACATCCCCAGCTCATTCTTCCGGTCAGCAGCCGCTTTATCGGCCTTTGCCGCCTCATAGAGCGTTTCCGATGCCTCATAGGCTTTCTGTTTCTGTTTCAGGTCCTTATACATAAGATCCAGAGAAGAACGGACGGAATCTTCCTGATCCTTGATATTTCTTGCCTTCGTGACTGCTCCGCCCGCCGATTTGGAACTCGTCATCCTTGTATCATACAGAGTGTAGTTCATCTCGATGGCCTTCGCCTCATCCTTCTTCGGATCAAAGGACGCGATCACGGAAAGATCCGGCTCCGGAACCTTCGCGATCTCCGGATCAGCGTTGTAATCCCAGCCCAACATTGTGATCAGCGTCTGTTTCTGGGTATTGAGGCCGGACGCTGCCTGAAGAGCACTTCCGTTCGCGGAATTCAGTGCGTCCTCCACGGTCAGAACATCCTCCTTCGACATCATTCCAAGATCCTTTTTCTTTAACGCCGCCTCGTAATTCTGCTTTGCGATCTCCTGATTTAAAAGGGCGATCTCATACTGGTCCTTTAAGGTCTCATAGGTCCGCATTGCTTCCCTCGCGGTCTTTGTCTTCTCATTTCTCGTGATGCGGAGTCCGCGGAGTGCAGAGGAACCACCGGCTCCCTTTCCCTTTGCGGCATCCTCCAGCTGCTGCGCATATGCCCGCAGAGCATGCATATTTGCTTTATATCCTTTATACACGTCGCGGGATACTGTCTCGTCATACTGAACATCATTCGCATCCCGTTCCATTTCATCCGCCTCCGCGCGCAGATCCGCCGCCATCGCTGACATCTGATCCTTCGTAAGACCCGTGGATCCGCCCGGATTGTAATAATACTTCTGCAGCTGGTTCTGATAATCGGTATTGTAGCGCTCAATGAGTCCGGGGAGTTCCCAGTATTCCAGCGTGTTGTCCTTAAACTTTTCAAGCGCTGCTTCGTCATATTCTGTGACCGCGACGTCCTTCGTCGCAGCTAACGCAGGTATTCCGGTATCCGCTGCCGCTATGGAAAGACTTCCCACAAAAACGGCTGAGAGCATGATCAGACCTGCTTTTTTCCATTTATTTCGTCTCATAGGTTTCCCTCCGTCTATGAGCATAACGATTTCATCGCAGAAACGCAATAACGTTTCTCTTACATTTTCTTTCCAAATACGGCAATCCGGTGGCAATTTTTATCCCCTGACTGCCGCCTCCAAAAGCAGGAAGCCCCGCAGAGCATTCCGCATTCCGGCTGACCGCCTCCCGACCGGGCAGCGGCCGTCTCTTGCAGACTCTGCAGGGATCCGCTTTCAATGTTCAAAGCTTTAATCTACGTCAATGATCTCTTTCTTATCCTGATTCTTTCCGCTCATGATCACATAGAAGACCGGAAGAACAAGAAGTGCCATCGCTGTAGAGACGATCAGTCCACCGACATCCACAAGGGCGAGTCCCTGCATCGTCTTACCGGCATTTCCATAAGCCGCCGCCATCGGGATCATTGCCACGATCGTCGTGAGAGTTGTCATGAACATCGGGCGCATACGGGTCGCGCCGGCTTCAATGACCGCCTCCTTAAAGTCCATCGTTGCCCGGTACTGGTTCGCCGTATCGACGTACAAAATACCATTGTTTACTACCGTTCCGACTAACATTAAGAAGCCTAACAGGGAGGTCATGCTGATTGGGCAGTCCACTAACCATAAGAACAGGAAGGAACCGATCAGGGCGAACGGGATCGTTGTCATCACCATGATGGAGAACTTCGGTGACTCGAACTGTGCAGCCATTACAATAAATACAAGGAATACGGCTGTGGCGATCGCCTGTCCCAGGGACGCAAACTCTTCGTTCATCATCTTTGTGGATGTGTTTTCCTGCATAGAGATCGTGCCGGATAAGTACTTATCGATGACCTCTTTCTGGATCTTATCCTTCGTGGTGCTGTCCGCTCCCTCTGTCAGCGTACCTGTGATCGTCACCTGATACTGCTTATCGCTCTTTGTGATACTCTGTGGACTGTCCTTGAAGCCGATATCCGCGATATCCATAAGGGCTACAGATCCGCCGGTCGCTGTCGGAAGAACGATTCCCTGGAGCTTATCGATCGTATCGTACTCATCATCCGCGTACTCAACCTTTACATCGATATCATTTCCGTCAACATTCAGGGTCGTTGCCGTCGTTCCGCTGACCATCATGTACACCTGGGAAGCAACGGCGGTCGGGGAAAGTCCCTCCGCTGCCGCCTTGACCGGATCCACATTGATCTTTACAAGGGGAGCGCTGTTTTCAAGGGAAGAGTGGATATTTGTCGCATCCGGGCGCTTCTGGAGCTCGGAAACAATCTCATCCGATACCTTCTTTAAGTCATCGTACTGTGTGCTGACAAGAAGATATTCGAGATCCTCTGCTGCTCCCATGGACATGGTGCTCATGGAGTTCTGGCTCTCGAGGCTCACGGAGCAGTCGGACCACTTCTGCATATCGCGTTTCCATTCCTTGAGCACCTGATCCGTTTTTCTGCTTCTGTCATCCTTTAAATATGCCGTCAGGGTCGCTCCGCTTCCGCCCATATTCATGGAAAGTCCGGAGCTTCCGTAGGAGAGCATATAGGAATCAAGATCCGGATCCTGTGTCACATAGTCCTCTGCTCTCTGGAGGATCTTATCGACCTCCTCGATCTTAAGACCCGGCTGGGTCTCAATCGTCACTGCGATCGTTCCCTGATCATCTGCCGGCATAAGCTCGGTCTTTAACTTTGTCGCAAGGAACAGGGAGAAGATCACAAGCACAACGGCGGTTCCCATGACCATCGCTTTTTTCTTTAAAAGCTTCTCCATCAGGGAACGGTATCCGTTCTGCAGAGCTCTCATGATGCCGGAGGCCGGGGTATTTTCCTTCTCCTTCGGACGGTAGTACACGTAGCAGAGCGGTACAAGCGTCATCGCGGAGATCAGGGACGCGATCATACAAAATACGATCGTGAAGCCCAGCGGCTTGAACATCTGTCCGCTCATTCCGGAGATCAGGGCTAACGGGATAAATACGACACAGGTCGTAACGGTACCACCGATGATGGATTCCAGCACCGCTGCAGTACCATCGATTGCGGCTTTTCTCGTTTCAACAAAGCCACCGCCCTTATCCGTAAAGCGGAAGCAGCTTTCCAGAACTACGATCGAGTTATCGACCATCATTCCGACGCCGAGGACCAGACTCGACAGGGTGATGACGTTTAGCGTAAAGCCTATGGCTTTCATGAGGATGAGGGCAGCTAAAATTGATACCGGGATGGAGGTTCCGACGATCAGGGATGCCTTGATATCCCCGAAGAACAGCCAGATGATGAGCATCGCAACAATGACTGCCATGATCATGGTCTGGAATACGCTGTTTAAGGAATTGCTGATCTGATCACTGTAATCATTGACAACGACGTACTCCAGAGACGGATCCTGTGCTTTTAACGTTTGCATTGTCTCCTGGACTGCCTTGGAAACGGTAATGTGGTCGCTGTCCTGATTTTTCTTGACACCGATCGTCATCGTGTCTTTGCCGTCGTAACGTCCGATACTGTCCTTTGCCTCAACGGTATTGTAGATATTGGCAACATCTTCCATATAGATGATATTTCCGTTGCCCAGTGTGATCGGGATCTTCTTTAAAAGCTCCATCGTGTCAAAGGATGTTCCGGATGTCACGGAAAGATCCTTGTTTCCAACGGAGGTACTTCCGATCGGCATGGAAAAGTCCGCAGACTTTAAAGCCGCAACGATGGTATTCATGTTCACATGATACTGGCTTAATTTTTCCGGGATCAGCTCCGCCTTGATATAAGCCTCCTGACCACCGGATACATCGACACTGGCTACGGAAGTCAGCTTTTCGATTTCCGGAACGATATCGTCATTTACGTAGTTATAGAGGTTATCCACGCTGTCATTGTTGACCGCGAGGGTGATGGACGGCGTACTGTTGATATCCATCTCGATGATCGTCGGGGTATCGACATCATCCGGGAGATCCGACTTGATCCCATCCAGCTTTTTCTTTAAGTCATCGTAAGCTTTATCGATATCCTGGTCATAGTCATACTGGACCAGGACCATTCCGAAGTTTTCCGAAGACATGCTGGTGACGGAATCGACACCGGAAAGCGTTCCGATCTCATCCTCTATCTTACTGATCACAAGCTGATCCACGTCATCCGGGCTTGCTCCCGGGTAGACCGCGCTGACGATCAGCATCGGCATCTCCATTTCCGGGATCAGCTCAAGCTGGGATGAAAAGATCGAGCTGAGACCGAATACGATCAGGCAGAGCACAACAAGAACGGTTGTGACCGGCCGTTTTAAGACCTTTTTGGTAAGTCCCATGTTCCTTGTGCCTCCTTATTTTGCTGCCGTTTCCGCGGCTTCTGTAGTCTCTTCTGCTGTTGTCTCACTGCTGTCGGCTGTCGTTTCCGCACTGTCATCACTGCCCTGAATATTTACCGCGGCGCCGTCATAAAGCTCCTTGGACCAGCTTGTGATGACCTCGTCGTCGTAGGAAAGTCCGGAAACGATCTGAATCTTGTCAGAATCGATGAGTCCGTCTTCCACCGGAGTCTTTTTCGCCGTTGCTGTCGCGGCATCATATGTATACACGTAAGCGTCTCCATTGCTGTAGTTCACACAATCTGCCGGAACGACCATGACGTTGTCCGCCTTCTCTGCTGTCACATAAACCTTTACCATCGTTCCGCTGGCAAGTCCGTCCGCGTCACCCAGGGTCGCTTTCACCTTGAAAAGTCCTGTGGACGCGTCCACCATGCTGCCGATCTCAGAGATCGCGCCGCTGTAGTCCGTTCCGTTCTTCTCCACCGTCACAGGATCACCGATATTTAATCCCTTCATGACACGCTCCGACACGTTGAAGGTCAGTGTTTTTCCGCCTGCACCGGATACAACGCCTGCGACAGAACCGCCCGCAGACATATCATGTACCTGCACGCCAAACTGTTCTAAGACACCGGCGATCGGCGCGGTAACGACCGTGTTCTCGCTCTGGGTATCATAGTTTAATTTTGCGGAATCATACTGGAGCTTCGCCATGGACAGACCGCTTACCGCCTGCTCGTAGGCCTGAGCGGAAATATCCCCGCTCTCGTAGAGCGCCTTCATCCTGTTTACAGATGTCTGGGCATCATTTAAGGATACCTGAGTCGTATTTAACGTGATCCTTGCCGCGTCTAACTGCTTGTTGTCGATGCGGAACAACTTCTGTCCCTTCTGTACGGTATCGCCCTGATTTACATAAACCTCCAGTACTTCTCCGCTTCCCTTCGGGATAATGTATACCTGATCTGCCGGTTCCACGGTACCTGTCAGTCCTGTGGAAAGTTCAATATTTCCTGTCTCCGGTGTCTGGACGACGACGGTCGGGTTCGGAACGGCCTCGATCGGCTCTTCTTTTTTCGTAAATCTTGTGAACATCAGGACTCCAAATGCGCCGACGCATACAAGTCCGATTACGATCTTACCTGCTTTCTTCATGGTTCCTCCTCATTTTCTGTAACATGCTGCTGTGGTACGACTCCGGTTGTTCTGTTTTTATGAACGTCCCTCGTCTGTTTTCTTCCTGCTGCCCTCTGTTTTATATCCACATATGCCATAATGGAGCATATGGATATGACGTTTGTAATATTCGGAAGCTTCCGTTCTCGACTCGCCGTCCCGGAAAAAACGTTTGAGTGACATGATGAATACGATCATGTGCATCTCGATCAGCTCGAAAAACTCCTGATGATCCAGATCACATTTCTCTTTGTTGACATGTTCATACAACAGTTTT
Organism: Clostridium sp. CM74B_53; assembly: GCF_036318045.1. Lineage (NCBI taxonomy): Bacteria > Bacillati > Bacillota > Clostridia > Eubacteriales > Clostridiaceae > Clostridium > Clostridium sp. CM74B_53. Next base: position 104,172 of record NZ_JAWQDE010000001.1, read on the forward strand.
AAAAATTTCCGGTTTGCCTCCATCGCCTCCGGGTTCGAATCCGATCCGCCTTTGAATAGTTCTACCAGTCTTGCGCTGTTGACCAGGTTGTGAAAGATCGCTGACAACCCTGAATCCTCAAGCCGGTCCATCCCGAGATCAAAGATCTGCTCCAGGACCTCCCAGAGGTCTCCGCCGTTTTCGTCCAGCATCGTGATGTACGATGTGAAATGCTGTTCCGCCTGGTTGCAGATCAGCCATTTTAACAGATCCTGTTTATCTTCAAAATATGTGTAAAAGCTTCCTCTCGATATATCCGCGTCGTGAACGATCCGGTTGATCGATACTTCCTCCGGAGCTACCCTCATAAATTCCTTTGCCGCCGCAGCCCGAATTGCTTCGATCTTTTCCTTCGGAAGCCGCATAAACCGTTCGGTCGGCATAATTCCATCTCCCCTCTTCTATAAAAACGGGTTCAAAAAGTGACAACCCGTCACCATTATAGTGACACCCTGTCATTCTGTCAATATCTGTTTTTCCAGTTTATAATGATTTTATATTTTCGTAAGGTTTGCAAAATTTCTGTATAGAAACTCCTGTCTCCGGTCCGATCCCGTCTGTGATTTCCGCTGTTTTGCTCAGCCTACCATGCCCATGTTTCAGAATTGTTTTCCGATTGTTGCAGTTTCATGAATCCTGCATATTTTCCCGGAAATATCGGATTGTACAGGAATAAATACCAATTCATAGCATGTTTGTAGGAATTGCTTCTTGCATATTTTTCTCAATACAGGTATAATATCATTGCATCACCTAGTAAGCGACTAGGTTTAGTCCCGGCAGACGGAACGTATCCCGGAGATCAGCTCCGGTGCCGGTTCATATCTGTCCGGAAATTGCTGAAACTTACATTTTTACCTTATATAAAATACATGGAGGAATCCGATATGTCAGAACCATTATTAAATGTAAAAAATCTCTCCGTGGATGTGGAAGAGAAATCCATTCTTCACGGGATCAGCTTAACGATCAACAAAGGCGAGACCCACGTACTCATGGGACCGAACGGTGCCGGAAAATCCACACTCGGCTGCACCCTGATGGGGAACCCGAACTATCATGTGACAGACGGTGAGATCTTCTTCGGAGGCGAGAACATCACGAAAGAAGCCGCTGACAAGCGTGCAAAGCTCGGCATGTTCCTCTCCTTCCAGAATCCGCTTGAAGTTCCGGGAATCTCCCTCTCCAACTTCATCCGCAGCGCTCTCTCCGCAAGAACCGGAAAGAATGTCCGCATCTGGGATTTCAATAAAGAACTCCAGAAAGCCATGGAGGTCCTCGATATGGATCCGTCCTACGGTTTCCGTGATCTGAACGTCGGCTTCTCCGGCGGTGAGAAAAAGAAAGCCGAGATCTTACAGCTTCTCCTCTTAAATCCGTCCCTGGCGATCCTCGATGAGACAGACTCCGGTCTTGATGTCGATGCGGTCCGCACTGTTTCCAAGGGAATCGAGGAATACCAGAAGAGCAAGGACGGCGCCCTTCTCATCATCACCCACAGCACCAGAATTCTCGAATCTCTCCATGTGGACAAGACCCATGTCCTCGTAGACGGCCGCCTGGTTGCCGAGGGCGATGGTTCTCTCGTCGATGAGATCAATGAGAACGGCTTCGAGCAGTTTATCGCTTCCGCAAATGAGAAGGGAGAGAACGATTAATGAAGGAAAAGACGTATGTTGAGGACGTTGACCGCAACATGTACGACTTCCGCAATGACGAGAAGGACGCTTACCGTATTAAAAACGGTCTCACCGAGGACATTGTGGAAAAGATCTCCGAAGAGAAGCATGATCCGGAGTGGATGCATGATTTCCGGTTGAACTCCTTAAAAATATATCATGAAATGAAGGTTCCGGACTGGGGCCCGTCCATCGAAGGGTTAAACATGGACAACATCGCCACCTATGTCCGCGCAAATACAAAGATGAAGGGTAACTGGTCCGAGGTTCCGGAAGAGATCAAGGACACCTTCGAAAAGCTTGGGATCCCGCAGGCGGAGCGCACCTCCCTCGCAGGCGTAGGTGCCCAGTACGACTCCGAGCTCGTCTACCACAACGTCCGCAAGGAAGTTGCGGAGCAGGGCGTCATCTACACAGATATGGAGAGCGCCCTGACCGGCGAATACGCCGATATGGTAAAAGAACACTTCATGAAGCTAGTGACGCCTCATGACCACAAATTTGCCGCTCTGCACGGTGCGGTATGGTCCGGCGGCTCCTTCGTCTATGTTCCGAAGGGAGTTTCCGTTGAGATCCCGCTGCAGTCCTACTTCCGTTTAAACGCGGCGGGTGCCGGACAGTTTGAGCACACCCTGATCATCGTCGATGAGGGCGCGTCCTTACACTTCATCGAGGGATGTTCCGCACCGAAGTACAACGTGGCAAACCTCCACGCCGGCTGTGTAGAGCTTTACATCGGAAAAAACGCAAAGCTCCGCTACTCTACGATCGAGAACTGGTCGAAAAATATGTACAATTTAAACACAAAGCGGGCGAAGGTCGAGGAAGGCGGAGTCATCGAGTGGGTATCCGGTTCCTTCGGTTCCCATGTTTCTTACCTCTACCCGATGAGCGTGTTGAACGGCGAGGGCGCAAGATCCGAGTTCACCGGAATCACATTCGCCGGTAAGGGACAGAACCTCGATACCGGGTGTAAGGTCGTTCACAACGCTCCGAAGACTTCTTCCTATGTAAATACGAGATCGATCTCCAAGGACGGCGGAATCAGTACCTTCCGAAGCTCTGTTGTCGTATCCGCAAAGGCAAAGGGAAGCAAATCCGCAGTCTCCTGCCAGTCCCTGATGCTTGATGATATCTCCCGCTCCGACACGATCCCGGCGATGGATATCCGCACAAAGGATGCCGACGTCGGACACGAGGCAAAGATCGGCCGTATCAGCGATGACGCCGTCTTCTATCTGATGTCCCGCGGTATCTCCGAGGAGGACGCGAGAGCCCTGATCGTCAGCGGCTTCGCCGATAATGTCTCGAAGGAGCTTCCGCTTGAATACGCGGTGGAGATGAACAATCTAATCCATCTGGAAATGAAAGGAAGTATTGGATGATGGAGAACATGAAGATCAACCAGCTCCCTTCAAAGACATGGAACTGGCTGAAAATGAATGAAACTGCGGTCTCCGGGATTTCTGTCTCCGGAGCGCATGAAATAAAAGCTGAGATCCCGGCGGGGATCTCAAAAACAAACTGCCCTGCCGGCCTTCCGGATCAGTTCCGGGAGATCGCAGGCGGAATGGGACCGGATATGGATGTTCTCGTCAGAGAGTCCGCAGCCGGTGCCGTCCTGCTCTCGACGGATGGAGACCTCGCAGAGACACCGGTGCGCATCGGCTTCACATACGGCGCTTCCGAGCATAGCTTAAATACGTTCGGAATCTTCGCAAAAGAAGGAAGTAAGATGACCGTCATCATGGATATGGCGGCTGAGGCCGACGGTGCTTCGGGTGCAGACCACACTGCGCTCTCCGGCGTCCAGACAAAACTGATCCTCGAAAAAGACGCCGAAGTGACTCTCGTCCAGATCATCCGCAATGACAATGCAAAAACCGTCTTAAACGACATCGGTGCGAAGGTTGCTGACGGAGCAAAATTCTCCGTGATCCACCTCTTCCTCTCCGGTGGTCATGTATACAACGGCTGTAAGGCAGATCTCGTCGGCAAAAAGAGTACGTTCACCGCGGACATCGCCTACACGGTCGGAAACGATGCAGTTCTTGATATGAACTACGTCGCTCTCCACGAAGGAAAGAAATCCGTCAGCGAGATCAAGACCGACGGCGTGCTTCATGAAAATTCGAAGAAACTCTTCCGCGGAACGATCGATTTTAAGAAAGGCGCGGCAGGCGCTGTCGGAAACGAGAAAGAGGACGTTCTTCTTCTCGACGATGACGTTGTAAACCAGACGATTCCGCTGATCCTCTGCGCGGAGGAAGATGTCGAAGGAAACCACGGTGCAACGATCGGAAAGCTTGACGATGACATGGTCTTCTATCTGGAAAGCCGCGGCATGGAGCTTCCAAAGATCTACAAGATGATGGCGAAGGCACGGATCGACGCCGTTCTCCGTCTGGTACCTGATGAAAAGACAAAGGCAGATGTTGCCTCTTATTTAGAAAGTGAGGCCACCAATGGACGTATCTAAGATCCGGGAAGATTTCCCGCTTCTCAAAAACCGTGACATCATTTACCTGGACAATGCGGCAACTTCCCAGAAGCCCGCAGCTGTCCTGGATGCTGAAAAGCAGTTTTATGAGAAATACAATGCAAACCCGTTCCGCGGTCTCTATGAGCTGAGCGAAGAAGCAACGGAATGTTATGAAGAAGCAAGAAAAACGGTCGCTGATTTTCTCCACGCATCCTGTCCGGAAGAGATCATTTTCACGAGAAATGCGACTGAGAGCTTGAATCTCGCCGCTTACACACTCTCCGAGTACCTGTTAAAACCGGGTGACGAGATCATCGTCAGCATCATGGAACATCACAGCAACATTCTTCCATGGCAGCAGGCCGCAAAGCGTTACGGTGCGACCGTGAAATACCTGGAATGCGACATGGACGGCACGATCCCGGCAGAGCGCCTCGAGAACATGATCACCCCGCACACAAAGATCGCGGCGATCACCCAGATTTCCAACGTGCTCGGATGCAAGAATGACTTAAAGACCTTCGCTGAGATCTGCCACCGCCACGGTGTGATCCTGGTCGGCGACGGCGCACAGAGCGTTCCGCACATCAAAGTCGATGTCCAGGACCTCGGAGTCGATTTTCTCTCCTTCTCCGGACATAAGATGCTGGCTCCGATGGGGATCGGCGCTCTCTACGGAAAGAAAGAGCTGTTAGAGCAGCTCCCGCCATTTCTCACCGGCGGCGAGATGATCGAATCCGTCACAAGAGAAGGTGCTGTCTGGGCAGAAGTTCCGCATAAATTTGAGGCGGGAACCGTCAATGCCGGCGGCGCTTATGCACTTGCCGAGGCGATCCACTACATGAACACGATCGGTTTTGATTCGATCGAGGAACAGGAAAACAAGCTCACAAGGATCGCTTATGAGGGCATGACAAAGATCCCGGGGATCCGTGTTCTCGGAAGTTCCGATCCAGACAATCATCACGGGATCCTCTCCTTCGCCGTTGACGGGGTTCATCCGCATGATGTCGCTGAGATCTTAAATGCCGATAATATCTGCGTCCGCGCCGGTCATCACTGCGCGCAGCCGCTCTTACAGTACCTTGGGACCGCCTCTACGACCCGTGTGAGTCTCGCATTCTACAATACTGAGGATGAGATCCGGGCGTTCCTCACAAGTCTTGGCGGATTAAGGAGAAAAATGGGATATGAGTAATACATTTTATAATGAAATTTTAATCGAGCACAACCTTCATCCGACCCACAAGCATGATCTGCCGGATGCAAATCTCGTCCTTGAGGGCGTAAACCCGAGCTGCGGCGATGATATCTGGCTGAAATTAAAAGTTGAAAACGATGAGATCGTTGACGGGGCGTTCGTCGGGGATGGCTGCGCCATCTCCCAGGCTTCCGCAGATATGATGCTGGACCTGATCATCGGAAAGAAAAAAGACGAGGCACTCCGCCTCGCAAACCTCTTCCTCGAGATGATCAAAGGAAATGTCAAAGGCGATGACCTCGAGCCGCTCGAAGAAGCCTCCATCCTCCAGGATGTCTCCCACATGCCGGCGCGTGTCAAATGCGCGGTCCTTGGGTGGCATACGATGGAAGAAATGTTTAAGAAAGCTGCAGATGGAAAGATCGTACCGGGGTTGTCGGTGACGACCGAAGGGAAATAGTGCTTGAATTCGATTTGGGAATATGATAGACTATAGATACAAAAAAGGGAAAGTCAGATACACACGGCCTACCCTTTACAAGTAATCTGTTATAGTATAACAGCCGTCACTATTGGGGTAGTGGCGGCTATTTTCTTTTTCCGAAGATCGTGTAACACAATCCTACGAGAGCTACAATGAAGATACCTATCTGGATCAAGTCCGAATATGTAACATACATTGGCATCGCCCTCCTTTCTTTCGTCCGGAGGGGGAAGCCCCTCCTTTTATGGAGGGCAGGCCGCCTTTTATGTATTCTGCTTTCCCATAAATTCATTATATATTGCAAACATTTGTTCGTCAATATTTTTTCTTAGCTACTATGTGCACCAGCGCCTCGATCGGCCTCCTCAACGACGTCACGACCATGATCCCCGCCGCAAGCGCGATCGCAAGTCCGATCGCCGCCTGCCCCTTTACGATAAACTGCGGCATGTCGCGCCGGAGAGCCGCGTCCATCGCATAGTACAGGGAACCTCCCGGGATCAGCGGGATGACCGTCGGCATCAGGACCGTCGTTGCCGGTGTCTTTAAGATCCTCGCCCAGATCTCCGAGTAGATCGTGATCAGGATCGCCACAACGAAAAATCCCAGATATTCATTATTCACAAAATGTAAAAATACAAGATACACTGCCCAGAAAACTGCCCCGCCGATCGCCGGGATCCAGACTCTGCGCCCGCGGATGTTGTAAATGATCGCAAATCCGAGCGACCCGAAAAACGATGCGATGACTGAAAGAACATCCTGACTCATAACATCCCTCCAAGAAGTATTTTAGAAAGAATAAACCCGGCTGCCACACAGACGGCTGTGATCATCGCCTCCGAAAAATGCAGAAGTCCGCTGATCATGTCCCCGCTGATGAAATCCCGGAATGAGTTCGTCATCAGGACTCCCGGGATCAGGAGCATGATATTCCCGATCATGATCATCTCGACATGCTGTCCGATCCCGAGATAGCAGACAAGAATACATGCCATACCTGAGATCAGAGAGCAGAGGATATTGGAGAAGATTGCCTTCAGCTTGATCGCGGAGAGCGCATATAAGGTCACGCGGATCAGCGCCCCGACAAACAGGGACGCAAATCCATCCCACAGATTTCCTCCAAAGAAAATGGCAAACGCCCCGGCTGTCATTGCATAGATCCCGCACTGCACCGCCGGGGAATATGTCGGTCCCTTTAAGATCTTTTCATATTCCTGATCGATCACCGCAAACGACGGCTGCGTCGCGCAGATCCGCCTCGAAAGGTCATTCAGCCGGTCCAGCTTCCACATATCCGTCCCGTAACTTAAAATTCTTCGCGTCTGCGTGATCCACTTCCGCTCCTTCGTCTCCAGCGTCACGATGATACACGACGCGATCGAGAAAATATGGCTCTGCCGGATCCCGTAGGCATTGCAGATCCTCCGGATCGTATCCTCCACACGGCTGATCTCCGCCCCGCTCACGAGGAGCTGCTCCCCGATATTGATCGCGCAGGTCAGGACTTCTTCGCTTGTCATCTCTTCATTCTTTTCAGTTGTCACCTTTTTTCCCCTTTTCCTCTGCTTCGGCGGCCATCGCGCGCTGATAATGCTTTAACGCGTCCCGATAGGCAACGATCAGCGCTTTCCAGGAAGAACCATGATATCGGCGCTGGATCGCCTCCTCGATCACCTTCGCATCCGTTTCCAGGTGCTTATGCAGAAAAATCTTTCGTATAAAATCATTTGTCAGCTCCAGCGTTCTCGAACAGTCTGTCTGTATGATCTCTCCTGTTGATGGGATCACCTCAAATGCGATAAAAAAGCTTCCATACACCTTTGTGATCGCGTTATCCACATTCGTTCTTGATTCTCCTACAATATAATATGTCTCCTCACCGGTTTCAGCCATTCCGCTCTCCTCTTTTCATCAGCTCGCACGCGGCTGGGTTCAGTCACGCTCTCATTTCCAATACTTGTCCCACCATATTTCAGCATCATAATATAGGAAATCCATTCTGTCAATCCCTGTACGAATTCCAGTACATCTGCGGCCACTACTATATTGTACGGAGTTTTCAGTTCAGAAAATTCCTGCCCATAAAAAGTAATCACATCTGCTCTCTCGTCCGGACCGGCGGCGTGCTTTCCAGAATTTCCGCAATTATTTTTCCACGTCTCCTGTCTTACGTTTCGAAAGATCTGTACTTTTTGTTCTCATTTTTGTATTTTTAGTAATTTTAATATTTTTAACCAAATTTTTATTTTTTATTGACAAACCATTTCCACCTCATTATAATAAACACAAATGAATACGCAATGTTGCTGCTTCATTCTGCAAATGGCAGTTACCGCTGTCTGGCAAGCAATCTGAAATCCGGCAAAAGCGAGAACCAACGACAAAAGCGAGATCAAACCGCTCTTGTCTTCCTGGTCTGCTTTTGGCGGATTTTTTTTGAGAGGAGGATGAGTATCTATGACTCTGAAAGAAGCTGTCGAACTTCAAAAAGAACCACTTCTTCAATCCCTGGCGGAAAGCATCCGGATCCGCAGTGTGCAGGAACCGCCTGCAGATGGCGCCCCATACGGCCCCAATGTCCGCAAATGCCTTGACCACGCCCTGGCTGTGTCAAAGGGACTCGGTTTCCGCACCACTGATCTTGATCACCAGATGGGATGGTGTGAATTCGGTGAAGGCGATGAGATGATCGCCGTCCTCGGGCATCTCGATGTTGTCCCGGAAGGGGAAGGATGGACCTTCGATCCGTTCGGCGGTGAGATCCGGGACGGAAAGATCTTCGGCCGTGGTTCCATGGATGACAAAGGTCCGACAATGGCCGCCCTTTACGCGATGGCCGCCCTGCGTGACAGCGGTCTCCCCTTAAAACGCCGGATCCGGATCCTCTTCGGAACAAACGAGGAGACCGGAAGCAATGACATGAAATACTACAAGAGCCACGGCGGCGAACTCCCTGTCATGGGATTCACCCCGGACGGAGAATATCCGGTCATCAATGGGGAAAAGGGGATCATCAATGTCAACTATGAAGCGGACTACACCCAGACCGGCGATGTCCGTCTCACAAAGATTTCCGGCGGATCCGCGCCGAATGTAGTCCCAGCCTCCGCGAGAGCAGAGATCACCTGCCCGGACGATATGAAGCCGCAGCTCATGGTCCTCGCCGCCGGATGTGACCGGATCACCTGCACTGAAACTGCAGACGGATTCGAGATCCTCGCAAACGGCGTCAGTGCCCACGGAGCTTCCCCGGAACTCGGGATCAATGCGATTGGCCTCCTGATGGATGCGCTCGGAACACTTCCGCTCGATGAACCGTTACTCGGTTTTGTTCACTTTCTCTCCGATCATGTCGGGCTGGAAAGCGACGGGACCTCCCTCGGGATCGCTCTTTCTGATGAACCGAGCGGAAAACTCACATTCAACCTCGGAACGATCCAGGGCGATGAGACAAGTTTCCTGATCCGCATCAACTATCGCTACCCGGTAACCTTCACCTACGATGACTGTGCTCCGATCTGCGACGCGGCATTCCTGAACGCAGGATTCCTGAAGGTAAATGAAACCCACAAAGCATGTCTCTATCTTCCAGAAGACTGCGAGCTGGTCCAGACTCTTCTGCATGTATACGCAGACGAGACCGGACTTCCTGCGATCCCGAAATCCATCGGCGGCGGCACCTACGCGAAAGCGATCCCGAACGTTGTCGCCTTCGGACCGATCTTCCCAGGCGATGAAGTCCGCGAGCACAAGCCGGACGAGTTCATGGAGATCGACCGATTGATGGAAAATGTACATATTTTTGCAGAAGCTCTTTACCGGCTGGCCAGATAGGAGGTGGTTCCATGGAAAAAAAGAAAACATCGATCGTTTTTACCGGAGATATCGGATTTGACCGCTACATGGATCACCGCTGGGAGGATGAACATCTGCTGTCTGCCCCCGTCCTCGATTTTTTCCACAGCGCTGATCACACTGTCGCAAACGTTGAGGGCGCACTGATCGATGCGAAGGATGACGGATCCCGTGGAGTCTTCTTTCACAGCATGAATCCTGCGGCGACGCGCGTCCTGAAAGATATCCATGCGGACATCTGGAGTATCGGGAACAACCACACGATGGATGCCGGGCGGGAAGGTGTTATGAGCACAAAAAAGATCGCCGAAGAAATGGGTTGTCTCACGATGGGGGCCGGAATGAATGACACCGAAGCGTCCGAACCTGTGTATCTCGACGAGGCAGGCGGGATCGGCATGTTCTGTGTCGCCTACCAGGCGGAATGCATCCCGGCAACTGCCACCGAACCCGGTATTTTCCGCTGGGATGACCTCGATCTCATCGCAAAACGGATCGCCGAGATCAAATCCCGCTGCCGCTGGTGCGTGATCGTCTCCCACGGCGGGGAAGAATTCACAAGTCTTCCAAGTCCCTACACCAGAGACCGCTACCTCAAGTTTCTGGAACTCGGAGCCGATGTGGTCGTCGCCCATCACCCCCATGTCCCGGAAAACTACGAGCTCTTTGACAACGGAAAAGCAATTTTCTATTCACTCGGAAACTTCATTTTTGATACCGACTATCAGCGAGTCCACCTGTATACGGATGTCGGAGTCCTGTTAAAACTGATCTTCACCGAAGAAGCGATCGATTTTGAGGCGATCGGGATCCGGATCATCCGCGGAGATGAGCGGATCGATATCGCCCCACTTCCTGCCATCTTCACAGACATCCCGGCTGCGGAGTATGAACTTCTGGCACCGCTCTCCGCAAAGGCCTTTGTCGCGGAGGACCGCAGGAAAATGATCTATCTGGAGCCGGAGCGCTTTACAGATGCCTCCGAAGATGTCTGGAACGGATATTTCTTCAGCACCGAACCTGACGGTTACTTCGAGGGCGCCCACATGGATTTCCACATCATCGTCCCGTTTTCGGAGAAAGCGGAGGAAGGTGCATGGAAAAAGAGCACGTTGGAGCCGGTAAAAGAATACATTCTTCGCCAGCTCTGATACAACGACAACACAAATAGAAAAAGGAGCGTGATCCTATGTTAACGATTACAAACGGTTTTACTTACATAGCCTTCCTGATGCTGCTCGCAGGCGGTCTTCTCGCACTTGAAAAATACATGAAGTGGAAAATCTTCAACATCGTTCCGCCGCTCGTATGGATCTATATCTTCAACATGTTCTTCTGCACCATCGGTCTCTACAATTCCGATGAGTGTTCCGCAGCCTACAGTGCCTTAAAGAACAACATCCTATATGCCATGATCTTCGTCATGCTGCTCCGCTGTGATTTCCGCAAGCTCGGAAAACTCGGACCACGTATGATCTGTATCTTCATGGGCTGTGCCATCACCCTCGGCATCGGATTCTTCGCTCTTTTCCCGCTGTTTGCAAATGCACTCGGCGGTGCTGACAAGACATGGGGCGCAACAGCTGCCCTCTACGCATCCTGGGTCGGCGGCTCTGCAAACATGGCTGCCATGGAGGATGCGCTTCCGGTCGATTCCGGTGCTTACTCCTGCGCTCTGGCTCTCGATACTGCCTGCTACTCCCTCTGGATCGCACTTCTGCTCTTTGCTGTAAAATATGCCCAGAAGTGGAACAAGGCCTGCAAGGCTGATACTTCCAAACTCGACGCTGTCGCTGCAGCTGCAAACGAGGAAGTTGCAAAAGAGACAAACGTAAAACCGAATGCTGCAGACTGGATCTTCCTGATTGGTCTCACCCTCGTTGTATCTGCAGTCTCCCAGTACATCGGCGTTCAGATGAATGGATTTTTCAAGGGTGTCGGACTTTCCTTCTTTGATAAAGGTACCTGCACGACCGTATTTGTAACGATCCTCGGACTGATCTGCGCAATGACTCCGCTCGGAAAACTTCCGGCAGTCACAGAGCTCTCCAGCGTTTATCTCTATGCGGTTGTCTCCCTCATCGCATCCACAGCAACCCTGATCGACCTCTTATCTGCTCCGATGTGGGTTGTCTATGGTCTCGGAATCCTTCTTGTCCATGTTGTGCTGATGTTCATCCTCTCCAAGATCTTCCACTGGGATCTCTGCATGGATTCCACTGCTTCCGTTGCCTGCATCGGCGGATCTGCTTCCGCTCCGATCATCGCAACCGCTTATGACGGTTCCTTCGCAGGTATCGGTGTTTTAATGGGAGTTCTCGGTGCCGCCATCGGAAACTTCATGGGACTCGGAATGGGCGCTCTATTGAAGCTGTTTGTCTGATCGTGAGTACATTTCATGAGTCTGCTATTTTATGGCTGCTCACGATGACAGGAAACCGTATTTCCCTACATTGTCCCTTCATCTGTGAGCGATCCAATTATGGCGTCCCCATTCTTTCCCTGTTAGAATGGGGACGCCATTTTATCTCCGGCAGTAAATTGTACCGGTCAGAACAACTCACGGGATCACACACTGAGTTTCACATATATTCACCTTGAATTAACACAGGAGGAACTTTTATGAACGAAAACGATCTTCTTTCTTATCTGAATATCGGACTCCCGGAAGATGTTCTCCGCATGAAGCTTCACGGAGATTTCGACGGTGCAGTCCGGCTCATTGACCGGAAGCTCTCCGGTCCGGCACTTCCGGATCCGCTCCGTTACTGCCTGATGGCAGAACGGGAAATGATTCTGCGCATGCCTTCCGATTATCCTTTTACCCGCGAAGATGCACTCAAAAAGATCCGGTCCCGGATCCCGGAATTTACGGAAAAGGAATTTGACCACTGTCTCTCCATCGGGCAGATCCGCTGGATCTATGTAAACGGCGAAATGCGGATCTTTGACCGCTTTTTCGAGAGCATGTGCAAGTCCATGCCTGACTTCCGGAAACGGACCGCAGTCACCCTTGACGGTTCTGAGAGTGCCGGAAAAGGAAGCAGCGGAGATCTTCGCTTAAACCGTGCAATGGAGATCATGAAAGAAAAAGGATCTCTTTCAAACAGGATCCGGATCCGTGCATCTGTCAAAGTGAAAGAGTCCGCATTCACTCCCGAAATGTTCGTTCGCGTCCATCTCCCGATCCCCGCCGCCTGCGACCAGCAGAGCGATATCCGGATCGAATCCGTTTTCCCTGAAAACGCACAGATCGCACCGGAAGACGCACCGCAGCGCACTGTATGCTGGGAAGAGACTCTGAAAGAAAATCATGAATTTTCCGTCCAGTATTCGTATGTGCATACAGCGGTGTGGCATGATACGGAAAGTGCGTTAAAGAAATCTGATGCATGCAAAACAGTTGGTACGGAAGTGAACCCTAGAACGGTATCTCAGGAGCAAACTCTGTCTGCCGGTTTGAATCACAAGGCCGCAGAGACTGTCCAGCTGTATGCTCATTCCAGTAATGAATCCAGTTCTTCGTCTCTGCGTGAATTTGAGGTGGGCGTATCTGATGATCTCGCTGAACTTACCCCGCACATCGTCTTCACTCCGTACATCCGTGCACTCGCCGCAGAACTCTCAAAAGGCTGTGAGACTCCACTCGAAAAAGCCAGAAGCTTTTACGACTTCATTACCCTGAACTTCAAGTACACCTACATGCCGGCCTACTTCTCTCTGGAGGATATTCCGGGGAACTGCGCCAGAACCTTCACGGGGGACTGCGGAGTCTTCGCACTTCTTTTTATCACCCTGTGCCGCTGCGCCGGAATCCCCGCCCAGTGGCAGAGCGGACTCGCCGCAGAGCCGGACTTCATCGGCGGTCATGACTGGGTTCGCTTCTACGCCGCCCCGTTCGGCTGGATCTACGCGGATCCCTCTTACGGGATCGGAGCTGTCCGCGCCGAGAACGAGGAACGCCGCCGCTTCTATTTCGGAAACCTTGACCCATACCGCATGGTCGCCAACCGCGCCTTTCAGGCACCTTTTACCGTCGAAAAGAAATACTGGCGCACCGATCCCTACGATAACCAGTTAGGCGAGATCGAAACCGCAGAGCGCGGTCTGAGGTATGAGGAATTTGAGCGCAGGAAAGATGTTCTGATGTGTGAAGAGATCGAAGAGAACTGATTAAAATATTGCCATATTCATGAAAACATGCCGTGGAACCACTCCTTCATGATCGGTTCTACGGCATATTTTTTATGTGTGGTTATAAAAAATCTCATTTTCGTGTAGTATCGGTACAGTCAAAAATCTTGTTTTCGTGTAAAATATGGGGGGATAAAAATCTCGTTTTCGTGTATTATTCAACTAGTCAAAAATCTCGTTTTCTGTGACAGTAGGTATCATCGACATGAAAAGAAAACTATACGACTCTTTAAAATGCTATATGGCCGATACCGGTCTCCTGATCAGCCACTCGTTTGATAAACGGGATTGTCAGTGAAGAAAGCTACAAAAAGCTGCTCTTCGACAAACTGGAAGTCAACAAAGGCTTTATTATAGAAAACATCGTCACTCAAATGCTGTCTGCGAGCGGACACAAGCTTTATTTTTACTATAATGCCTCCCGCGATGACGCATCCAGCCGTATGGAGATCGACTTTCTGATATCAAAAAGTAACTCACGAGTTACTTTCTTACGAGTATATTATTTTCCATGTCCCTCGAAGCTTCGTGAAACAATAAGTATTCATAGCTTTTCACACTTTTCTTTGTTTTACCAGCATCTGATATATTTTTTTCACATCATATTCCGGTGCCGCCGCAATCACGGCATCATACATCTCCTTCAGTTCTTCCGGAGATGTCTCCAGTGCATCTGCGATCTGGTCCAGGTTTTGGCCCTTTTTTATCTTCTTTATCAGCAGAACGATCTGGCTCTCTTGCCGTCCTTCTTGTCGCCCTTCTTCTCGCCCCTCTTCTCTCGCATCTCTCCGATCCAGTTCCCGCTGTTTCTTTGCATCAAATTCTGTCAAAAACACACGTCTCACCTCATTTCTGTTTTTTATCAGAAACTCTCTTAGGATATCATGCTGAATGCAGTACACACAGGCATCATCTACCGCCTGCGCCATCTCCAGTCCACTTTTTTGATATTCCCGCACTTTATCTATAAACAGGGAATATTCCTTTAGCGTCCTGCATTTCTCCATCAATTCCTGATTGTTCCCTTTATTAATGTTAACCATGGTTGCTGTGAATTCCAGGCAACCGTCATCAGTTTCAAATGCATCAGATATTCTAAGTTCTTCCCGCTCTGCTCTTTCCGATGTTCCATTATAAAATACAATATATTTCGGCGTTGGCAGTTTTATCTGCGCACTTCCATACACATTTAAGTTATCTGCCTCAATCAGGCTCTTATATACATCCGCCAGGTAAATCATCCCGCGCAACGGCATATTTGGACAATATGATGACTGGTGCTCATAAAGATTGATATCATGTCCTACTATAAAGGAACAATCATTTTTCATCCCCATATATACCGCATCATCAATCGTTGTGATTATCAGATCATCCGAATTTTGATAATCCGTTCCATTTAATGCATTGTATAGTTCCAGTAATGCTGTTTTTTCATGGAATAATTTGATAAACAGACGATCCTTATAATTTCTTCGAATCCTCCATCGATTCCATTCTCTCTTTACCGTCTGAAAAATCGACGGCCTTTTTGCTCTTACCAACCAAACCTCTCCTTTCATTATACGGTTTCCGTATTACGTTTTCAAGTGTGTTCAGGATACAAAATAGACAATGATTTTCTGACGACCGAGACGGTCAGGATAAAATAGAATGTTAGAATTTTAGAAAATTTTGTCTGACACGAGCATAGCATATATTTATCTTTTTCGCAACTAATAATCAATGTCAAAAGCGTCAAATACCGGAGAGCTGCCTGTAAATCAGCAGTCTCCGGCATTTGCACTTATTCATCCACATAAATAAAATCGTCTGGTGACAGTTTTCGATAGCGCACCGGCGGAATCAGCTTTCCCAACTCCTGTATCTTTCCCCGGATCTCTTTGTCCTCATAGTTCGCCCACAAACCATTCTTCAGATCTCTGTATTTGTAACGCTGTATCTGAAGTTCTTTCATTTCTTTCAGAATTTCCAGAGTCTTAATCGGAAATATCTTGTGGCACTGGGAACACTTGCATTCCGTGTCGGAGATGGAATAGACATAGCTAGTCATATATCCGCGGAATTTTGCAGACTTCAAGTGCCGAACAGGAATCGTTGTCAAAAGTATTCCCCATGAACCATCCTGTTTTCCCATGTCAGGTTTGTTCCACGGACGTGGACTGAGATCTGTCGAACATTCCCATTCACAATCATATGGTTCAGTCCCCAGCGAATAATGATAACATGTATGTATTCTCCGGCCACGCCGTGAATCCGGAGACGCTTTTGCTTTCGCGTATTCCTGTTCCAGGCGGTTTTCTTTTTCACGTTGGAGTTGGCGGGATTTTTTGCTGTTCTTTTTCATGGATGGACCTCCTTGGATATTTTTTCAATATCGAAATTTGCAATTATCCCCTTGCAAGTTTCATTAGTCCTCGTTCCCTGATCAGGAGTTGTCGAAGAAATTCATTCTCTGCCTGTGTTCTATCAATTTTATTCTCTAATTTCCCTATTTTTTGTTCATAGGCATCTAATAACTTCTCGTATTCATCCCTTTCTTTCTCATAGTCCCTCTTTTGTTTTAAGAATTCATCTGCTTGTTCAAGTAGATTTTTTTCATATTCATTAGATGCCGCTGCATAACCTTCTTTCTTTCCATCATATTTTCCGTACTTATATACTGGAGCTGTAAAAGGATTATCCTCCGTAATCTCTTGTTTAATAGATTTTTTATACCCTTTTACAATATCACCTTCATCAATCATATTCTTTACAAAATCCATAGTAATTGTACCTGGCACAAGAACATGTTTAATAAATCTTCCTAATCCCATATCGGTTCCTTTAAGTTTAATTTTTTACCTTGAATCATTTTATTGAAATCACCAAATATGAACTCCTCTTTTATCTGACGAATATATTCTGTATCATTCATCAGCCTTTTAATTGTTACGATCAAACCGCCAATATCAAGCTGTTTTATTGCCCTCTCATTTCCTGCAAGCATATTTCCTCCTACCCACAAGACATTACTTCCAGTTGCAATAGCATTAGAATACATTATGATTTTTCTAGTTTTTACACTATATAAATTGCGTGAAATAACCATTGAAGAATCATACATCAATGTATGCAATGTGCTTATTAATAAATTGATTAATTCCGCTAATCTTGCGGACGCTCCTACTTTAATTATGTCTCCTGTACTAATATAGCTTGTCAGCTTTTCAACCTGTGCATTCGACAAAATCAGATTTGCCCCCGGTATTTGGATTCCACACGGAGTATATAAATCTGTTCCTATATGAATAATTTGTTTAATCAAAGATGCAACAAATGCACTTGGTTGGTCTTTAGTTCTCTCAAAAACATGTTGAAACATAACAAGTGTAGACCCATAAGTAGCAATTCTGGGATCTTTGTAATCAGAAGTAAAAACTACATGATTCGTTGTTAGTACAGGAATACCCATTCCACCAACAGATACTGGTGTTTTGACACAAGTTATTGTGTTTGTCATAATATTTCCTGTTCCAAACAATAAGCCCAATATCGGATCGTGTCCTAACGTAGCAAATCTATGGTTCGCACCTTTAAATAAAGAAAGTTTTTCTTTTGGAAGCATCTCACTTACGTCAAAATCCCATTCACGATCTTTTTTCGTTAGTGCTGACAATGATTTTTCCGTCAATGTAGCTGTTGCATCATACGGAACACCCATCTTAGTAATGATATGCTCCATCGAAGCATAGTACGGGCTTTCTTTCACAGCTTCTCCTGAATTAAACTTTCCTAACAGTTTTTCTTGGAACTCATGCAGTTTAGTCTCATTTCTATTAGTTGAACCAGCAGTTTCTGTTTTAGTCAATTCATTCAGAATAACAATTCTAGTCACTTGTAAAGCAACTGCAGCAAACAGGAACTTTACATCATTCCCTTTTAATCCTGTTTGAGATTCAAACTCTAAATCCAAATCATCTAATAACTGACGGGAGTTATGCGCCACTTCTGCAACTCGATTGCTTTCATCTGCAAGGGCCTGCATATTACCCAAAGTAATATCTGAATTTCTTTTTAGTTGTTTTCTTCTTTCCCGTAATTCATCAAGTCCCATAAACCTCTATCCCCTTTACGCAGATTTCAATTTTCGGAGATTCTGATATATTTTTTCTGTTTCTTGTATTAATTCACTTGCGGCACACTTTATCTCCAGTTCTTTAATGTATTTTTCGTATTCATTCAATAATCTTTCATATTCATCTCGTTCTTCTTGAACGTCTTTCATCTGATTAAAGAACTCTTCTGCCTGTTTTCTTAATTTTCTCTCATATTCACCTGATGCTTCTGTATATCCGTCCTTCATTCCCTCTAAGCGGCCTTTATTTTTATCCTGAATCCAACGATCATAAAAATTCTTTACAGCGATCCAACCAATCGCTTCTGTGAGTCCAGCTGCCGTTGCCGTATTAATAGCATTTCCTATTCCTGGTATCCATCCAACCAAAAATTGCGTAATAGTTCTTCCAGCAATTGTTGCACTCGCTGAAGCAATAATACTCTTTGCCCCTGCTTCGGTGATATTCAAATCAAAAACAGTACCTAAGCCCACAATCATTCCAATTTGAATCGGAACAATGACCGCATTATCTGAGGCAGGGATTTGTGCCAAGCCGGTACCAACACCACCGCAAGCCACAGATGCGCTATGAATAAAACCATTACATTTAACCAACATATCTTTAGGTATATCAATTTTTTTTATTTTCCCAGACGACTTAAATGTTGTTTGTCCGTACTCAAAATCAATTTTTTTCAACTGTTCAATCACAATCTTTTTAGTCGGCACATCTAATGCTGCAATATTCTCATAATATGAATCAACACAGTTTTGCAAATGCAATCTCAGACCCTTGTCTGTAATCTCACATTCGATAATATCACTATATTGAAAATATACTGGTTTACATATAATGTCCTTGAAATAAACGCCATCACTAGTAAAAACTGTTCCCCTGGTTGTCGTTTCAAATGCGGTATCATCATAATATGCAACAATACTATTTATAGGCATGTGACTATCAAAATTTTTTAACAACTTTTTTATTATCTTATCTGGAATATCTGGTGCAATATAACTTTTGTAACGATTACGCTTCAATGCAAAATCGTATTGTTTTACCACATCTATCATTTTTTTCATCTCTTCAGAAAGGTCCATGATTTTCCCTCCATAAATACTTTTTCATTACTATCTCCGAAATATCCTTCCGATTTTATCAAGAATCGGAACTTTATTCGTTGCATTTAATTGTTTATCTAATTCTTTTTGTATTTGTTCAATTAATTTTCTTACATTTTCTACCTGTTGCGTATTTGAAGTATCTAAATTGCTTAGCAAAATTTGTACTTGTTCATTATATCTGTCGACTATATTATCTAAAGAGTCCAGTTCTCTGGCTTCTTTTTGAATTTCTCCCAAAATTGCTTTTTCATATATTCTCACAATAGCCTCATGTTGAGACTTTGCAATTTGCACTGAAACATTAGCAAAACTCTCCAACATGATCTGGGCGCCTTGAACAGACATAACTAATGCCCTGCATGCTTCTTCGTCACCGCCCTTACTATATAGACTAATAAAATCCTTCGAGAGAACATCGCTTTTTTCTTTGATTTCATTTTGATTCATAATTTCGGTATTCATAATTTTTCCTCCCTCAAATTCTCTTTTTTATTTTTGATTTAGTCTTATTTATCGTATTGTATCTCTTCTTTATATTTTGGGCAGATTTATCTAAATTAAATTTTTTTATCAATCGCTCATCTAAATCTTTATGTAACGAATCTTCCACATGCGAAATCTGAGATTCTAATTCTGAAATCCTTTGTTCAATGATATGTGCCCTAAATCTTATTTTATTTTCATTTTTCTCCAACCAATTTTGGTATTTTTCCAAGTCTTTTATCATTTTATCTAGACTGGAGGAATCTGGCCATAATGCCGCTAATCCTATAATCTGCTTGGCATCAATCAAAGGATACTTTCTTTTTATATCTCTGGTAATTTCAATATCATCGGATATATTTAATTTTTCTTTCAGGAAATTTTTTAAAGATTTTCCTATCCCCAGTTTCTCATCCAACTGCAACCAATACTGCTCTAATTCATTTAATTTCTTCACTTCTTGATCATACGCGCTATTTTCTATTTCATATTTTTCTACCAAATAATTGACATATCCTTGTTTTTGACTTAGAACTGCCGCATTATCATATGACCAATATAAAATGATCGCAATAATTACGAATACAATAAGCAAAATGATGGATACAATTGTATTGCACTGTAATCCGTTTTTAAATCTGAAAATATATATTCCTATATTGCCTATTATACCCATCCACTTTAATATACGATTTCTTCTAATTGGAATAACAGCCAATATAATTCCAATCAGTGAAAGAGTAGCATATATGTAAATCGTCTCTCTTAAAACTTTCGGAACATTAAAGCCCAAAAAATTATATTTATCAGATACTATAATCAAAACTATACCAATAAAATATCCGATTAATATTCTATTACGGTATTGCATATCTTATCTCCCCTTCATTATATTTCTCGGAAATTTCATACTAATACAGCTACATCATCTCCACATCCTGCCCCTTCAACCACATATCCACCCCATCTCCAAACACCTCCGCCTCAATCACCTTCCCATCCTCGCCATCCGCAATAACCTTTGCGGTCGGCAGGCGGTCGAGGATCGCTTCTACGGACATTCCGGTATATTTGAACCGGATCTTCTTCAGTTTTCCGCCGTACATAAACTGCACGCGTTTCCGGAATTCTCCTTCTTCGAAGCGGTCTTTATATGGCACATTGAAATGTTCGTTGGTAATCGTAAAGGACTGGATGCGGTCGATCCGGTAGATTGTCGGGTAGACATCATCTTTATTGACGAATTCCTTTTCGCGGTCGATATTGCGCAGAAAGGCGGCCAGATAAAAATAATACTCCGAGAACAGAATTCCAACCGGCTCGATGGTCCTCTTGACAAATCTGGGCTCTTTCATTCGCTCGTACTTGATCTCCATGACATAGTGATTCTGTACGGCCTGCGCGATGTCCCAGAGGCCGGGGATGATGAATTTTCCGTGATGTGGTTCGATGTAGTGAAATTTTTCGTTAGATATGAGTGAGTCAACTGCTGCCCTGCTCTTTTGCGGGACACAGCTTGCTGTCAGTTTTTCGAGGATCGGAAACATTTCCTCTCTCCTCATGGAGCGGCTTTCCAGAAGGATCTTGCACACAGCCAGGATCTCCCCGTTATTTAACAGAGGTTTTTCCTCCCGCTGCAGACGGTATCCGCCGGCTTTCCGGTCGTGGATGACATTCTGGTTTAGGCCCTGTTCCTGAAAAAAGCACCTCAGAGCTTCCACGTCTCGCTGAACGCTGCGCTCAGTGATATGAAACTTGTCCGCCATTTCCTTTTTTGACAGGACTTCTCCGTTCACAAGTCTGGAATAGATCTGAAGCAGACGGTCTGACTTACCTGTTGTACTGTTCATACTCCCTCCCATGCATTCTATGGCTTTATAAGCATATAATACTATCTGTTAGTTATAATATTATATTTTTCAGCTCATGTCAATTTTTGTCGTGATTCGCTATCATAAATATATTCGGAGGAAAATTCATGAAATCGATTCACACTGAAAAATATCGCCAAATTGGCCTGAAGATCGCCTATTACCGCAAGCTCCGTGGTCTCACCCAGGAAGAGCTTGCTGAACAGGTCGGACTGACTCCCGCTTACATCGGGCACCTCGAAGCGCCGAATATTTCCAAGGCACTGTCTTTAGATACCCTCTTCGATATCGCCGATGCCCTGCATGTCGAGGCTCAGAAGTTTCTTGTATTCGAGGAATCATGATACTGTTATTATAGCACCTTATATGGACAAAAATTGTCATCGATGTCATTTATTGTCATTATTTCCAATTTTTTTGCAAAAAAAGGCTTTTCAGAGATTGTTCTCCAAAAAGCCTTTTTCTTTTTTGCACATTTCATTTTTCGAATGTGCAAAATTTGCATATGTAAGTTCCGAATATGCAGATCATTTCTTATTTGTCCTAGAAATTTCCCGGCAAAATCTCCTTTCCCGCAAGGATCTCCTCATAATCCTTCAGGTTTCTCTGCAGCAACTCCGGTGTATTCAGTCCATACGGGCATTTGCTCATGCAGTGGCCGCAGTGGAGACAGTCTTTGATCTTCATCATCTTCGCCTGGACTTCCGGTGTGAGCTGGAGGTGGGACGGGGATCTTCTGAGAAGAAGAGACATTCTCGCACAGGTGTTGATCTCGATGCCGGCCGGGCATGGCATGCAGTAGCCGCAGGCACGGCAGAAGCTGCCGAACAGTTGCTTTCTGTCATTCTCGATCAGGGCGCGGATCTCGTCATCCATCACCGGCGGATTGTCGATGTAGCTTAAGAATTCATCGAGTTCGCTCTCCTTCTGGACACCCCAGATCGGGAGCACACTGTCGTACTGTGCCTGGAATGCATAAGCCGCTTTCGAGTTATTGATAAGGCCGCCGGACAGCGCTTTCATCGCGATAAAGCCCATATCCGCCTTCTTACATTTCTCCATGAGTGCCAGGTCCGCGTCGCTGCAGAGATAGCAGAACGGGAACTGTAATGTCGCGTAAAGGCCGGAATCGACCGCCTCGTTCGCGACCACGAGGCGATGGTTCGTGATACTGATAAAGCGGATCTTTCCCTGCTCTCTCGCTTTTAATGCCGCATCGTAAAGGCCGGATTCATCGCCCGGCTTCGGACAGACTGCCGGGTTGTGGAACTGATATACATCGATGCAGTCCGTCTTTAACAGACGCAGGCTGGTCTCAAGATCTTTCCAGAATTCATCCGCTGTTTTTGCCGCGGTCTTTGTTGCGAGATAGATATGGTTTCTGACATCACTGAGCGCATAACCGATCTTCTCCTCACTGTCGGAGTAAGCTCTCGCCGTATCGAAATATGTAATTCCGCCGTCGTACGCCTTTCTTAAAAGCTTTGCCGCCTCTTCCTTCGTGATCCTCTGGATCGGAAGCGCGCCGAATCCGTTCTTGTTGACCGTGATCCCGGTCTTTCCAAGTGTAACTGTCGTCATGAAGATATCCCCTTTCCCGATATTGTACGGCCCTGCGGCCTGATCATGTTTTTTCACAGCTGAACATGCTGTCTTCTTTATGAATTGCCCGCAGACAGCTGACATTTCTGGTTACAGTACACGGTCACTCCATGCCCGCGCACTGTAACAGGATTTTGCCGATGTTTCGCATTCCAAATCGGCAAAATCCGCGGCCATAACGGTATCATACGGAATTTTCAGTTCAGAAAATTCCTACCCGTGAAAAATAACCATTTCTGAACTGCGGGCAAATGATATTCCAGATTATAATACTTTCCGCCTCACAGCAGGCAAAATACCGTCAAAAAGCATTATTTCATGCTTCACGCAGCTGCCTACTGCTTTCCTGCGTCCAGCATCTCCTTCAGAGCCTCATCCCCATCATCGATCCACGCGTCCTCTTCGTCCGCGTTGAGACCGAGGAATTTCGCCAGAGTCCGCTCATCGTCACTGTTGTTCCACTCATCGACATAGTCGTCGATCGCTTCAAATTCAATTTCTCCTGCCTGGTACTTTTCTTTGAATGTCATTTTCCTGCTCCTTCAGATTCTTGAGAATCGTGATCTCCTGATTATCGATGTGTTCCCGCACAGCCATCTTCGCCTCCTGGATATGGCGCAGTGTCAGTGCCTTTAAAATGTGTTCATGCTCCACCATGAGGATCTGGCGCTTGTCCGCATCCTTGATATACTCCAGGCGGTAGCGGTACATCTGCTCTCTCAGGTTATTTAAGATCTGCACCAGCTTCTGATTCTTCGTGCTGTTATAGATGATCTCATGGAAGCTCTCATCTGTCTGGGCGATCTGCATCGCATCTCCGTTCTCGATCGCAGCCTTGAAATCAACTTCCGCTTTGTTTAACTCATCAAGCTCTTCCTCGGTGATCCTCTGGCATGCGAGGTCGATCGCAAGCTCCTCTAAGGAACGGCGCACCTCCAGAACATCCCGAAGGTTGCTCTCGGAGATCTTTGCAACCTCTGCTCCCTTTCTCGGGATCATGAGGACCAGACCTTCCAGCTCCAGTTTCCGGATCGCCTCTCGGATCGGGGTACGGCTCACACCAAGCCGCTCCGCAAGCTGGATCTCCATCAGGCGCTCGCCCGGTTCCAGTTCTCCTTTTAAGATTGCCTGACGCAGGGTCTTGAATACGACATCCCTGAGCGGCAGATATTCATCCATATTTACTTCAAAATAATTTGTCATCGTGTCTTTACTCCTCTATCTGGCTTTCTTCCGATTGTAGAATTCAGTCAGGTACACCTGGCGGGTCAGACGCCCGTCATCCGCCTCTTTAAGCGCCTGGAAGGTCTTTTCCGCGAGTTCCCTGTCCTTATAGATACCGAACACGGTAGGACCGCTGCCGCTCATCAGGGAACCGCAGGCGCCGTTCTCCATCATCATACTCTTGATCCTTGCGATCTCCGGGTGATCCGGGATCGTTACAGTCTCGAGGACATTTCCAAGACGGCTGATCACGCCGTCAAGGTCGCCGTTTCTGATCGCCTCAGTCATTCCGTCGATATCCGGATGTTCCTCCGGTGCAAGCTCATTTACCCGCAGTTTTCCGTACACAGCTTTCGTCGAGACGGAGATCTGCGGCTTTGCGATCACGAGATGGCACTTCGGGGATGGCGGGAGCTCCGTTAAGATCTCGCCGATCCCCTCGGAAAGCGCCGTTCCGCGCATGATGCAGTACGGGACATCCGCACCGAGCTTTACGCCCCGCTCCATGAGTTCCTTCTTCGTAAATCCGAGATCAAACATCCGGTTCACGCCGACTAAAACAGCTGCCGCATCGGTACTTCCGCCGGCCATGCCCGCCGCCACCGGGATATATTTGCGGATCCTGATGGTCACGCCGTCTTTGATCCCTGCCTCATCTAAAAGAAGCTTTGCCGCGCGCCACGCAAGGTTTCCTTCCCCGTCCGGCACGAACGGAAGGTTCGTCTCCGTCTTGATCACGCCGTCCTCCGTCCGGTCCATGTCGATCCGGTCATACAGATTCACGGTCTGCATGATCATGCGGACTTCGTGATAACCGTCCTCTCTCTTCCGGACCACATCCAGCCCAAGGTTGATCTTTGCGTAGGCTTTCAGCTCTAAATGGTCTTTCATCTTGTCACCTTCTATTTTCCATGTGTGTGATCCGGATCATGCCGCCTCTCACGCTCGCAGATCTTCGCTTACGCTCCATTCATCGCAAAAAAGGCGCCATCCGGATCAAATTTCTGCCGAAACAGGCTTACACATTGTATTTATGTTGTTTGTATACAATGTTTAATATACACGATGATGACACCATTTGACAAGAGAAATCTGAGAGAAATAAATGACTTTTTTTCCTATTTTCTGCCCCGGCTCATCCGCAGCATGCCTCGATCGCAGGCGTGGTTCCTCACGCCGCCCTCACGAATCCAAGTCTCTCCGCCACCTTCTTCGACACGATATTATCCTTTTCGATCCGTGCGAGAAACTGAACTGTTCCGAATTCCTCTTTCGCATATTCAACAGCCGCCAGACATGCCTCTTTCGCATACCCCTGTCTCCGATATTCCGGAAAGATATGGTATCCGAGTTCCAGCGTGTCATCCAGGATATTTTCATCGTCAAAAGACAAAAGCCAGTCTTCCACATCCCCGGCCGCATCATCCTGCGGGATCCGGAATCCCACAACACCGGCGAGGTTTCCGCTCTTTTTTTCCTCGACCGCCCAGAATCCAAACTCAAACACTTCGTAGTGGCGCTTCGTGTATCCGGCGATCTTCTCCGCCGTATCCAGACCGTCATCGACATGATTTTTCACGATCTCCTCATAGTCGCGCTCCGCGATCTCACGGAGAATGAGCCGCTCCGTCTCACAGATCGTCCAGGGCAGTCCCAGATGGCGCCTTGCAATCCGCTCCAGAAACTCTTCATCTGCATCCTCGACATCTGTGATCAATGTGTCCGCACACCATTCATTTTCCTTCCCGTCTTCTCTCCATAATCCAACAATGGCTCTCCTTGCAGCTTTCGCCGCCTGGAGAGCCTCGTTTTCATCTGAGATCAGAACAGGAACTTTTTCACCGTCTACCATTGCGTAACGGATCTCCTGCATGGCCTCACTCCTTTTTTATCAACACTTCTCCGGTTCCGCATACTCTACGCCGAAGGTCTCTGCTGTGATGGATTTGATTTTCTGTTCCTTCATCGGGCGGTCGCTGTAATCGGTGCGGACCTCAGCGATCTTGTTGACGATGTCCATACCGTCGATAACCTGACCGAATGCCGCATACTCACCGTTTAAGTACGGAGCATCTTTGTGCATGATGAAGAACTGGGAACCTGCGGAGTTCGGGTTCATCGCGCGGGCCATAGAGAGAACGCCCTCGGTATGTGCCAGATCATTCTGGAAACCGTTGTGGGAGAACTCTCCCTTGATGCAGTATCCCGGGCCGCCCATTCCGTTGCCGTCCGGGCATCCGCCCTGGATCATGAAGCCTTTGATCACGCGGTGGAAGATCAGTCCGTTATAGAATCCCTTATTTACAAGACTTAAAAAGTTATTTACCGTATTCGGAGCAACGTCCGGGTAAAGCTCAGCTTTGATGATATCGCCGTTTGTCATTTCGATGGTAATGACCGGATTTTTCTTTTCTGCCATTGTCTTTCTCCTTTTTCCTCAGACACGACCGCTGGCTCAGAAAACAGATTTTCTTCTTCCGCTGGCTGCGTCTTCATTCTTTTTTTGCTGCAGCCGTCCAGAAATCTTCCGGCTGCCGATTACCCTATATTATACAGGGCATGGCCCCGGATGTCCACAATTTTTCATGGCAACATTTTATCTCTATGCCATACAGCAGCGGTGAGACTCCGAGCAGGAGCGCCTTAATTCAGGGATCTGGTTCCTCTTAGCCCGCGGCCTTTAGCAGTCACACGAAGGCTTAGCGGAAGCTTTCCTGAATTACCGAGTGCTCCTGATCGGATGCTCACCGCGTACCCTCACCAATACACTACTTCTTAATCAACCATGGAGAACACGATCTTGATATTCGCATCAACTTCCATCTCTCCCGGCATCACGTTCATGTCCTCAACCGCATTCTCTGCTCCTGCTGCCATCGACACACTTTCTTTCTGCAGGTTCACGCCGCCGTCTATGTATCTGCCGTACTGGTTGTCCGAATATTCCTCGATGCTGACCACATCTCCGAGTGTCCGTCCGCTGGCCTCTGCGAGCGCCTGTGCTTTTGTTCTCGCCAGCTCGACCGCTTTCTTTAACGCTTCCGCATACGCATCATCATATCCGCTGGAATAGTAGGATACGGAATAGATCTCATTTGCACCGGCGTTGACTCCGCCAGAAAGCAGCGTCCCAACCTGCTCCACCGTCACGTCGGAGACAGTCACTTCCGTCTGCATCTCATATCCGATGAGTTTTCTTGTATCGGAACTCCAGTCATACCGCGGATTCAGGCTGTACCCGGATGTCGTGATCGATTTTTCGTCGATCCCCTGTCCTTTCAGATATTCAGTCAGAGAGTTCAGAGCTTCCGTATTCTTCTGCTGGCACTCATCCGCCTTCTGTGCCTCACTCGTCACCGCGAACACGATCTTTGCCATGTCCGGGACGATCTTCACGGTCTCGCTGCTGTCCATCGTGATCTTTCCGTCCGAGCTGTCTCCCACGTTCTCAACTCTCACCGTATCCGGCACCGATACACTCGTGCTGCATCCCGCAAGAGAAACTGCCATCATGGCTGATAATCCGATCGCTGTCAACATTCTTTTTTTCATACTGATTCCTCCTCTTCTCCAAACGTCCGCCTGACGAATAAATTCCCGGCTTTTTATGTACATGGTCCTTACTCAGGGGTCCGGAGCTCTCCGTTTCACCTTCCCTGCCCTGTATCATCTTATATGAAGGAGTATAGCAGAAAACTATGGAAGTATCTTATCTTTTCTCTTACAGTTTTTAGACAAATCCTTTATTTTTCCTGGTCTTTCTCCACCGGTCTTCTGTCACGAGTCTGCAGTCAGGAGGTTTCTGATCTGCAGATCCGTTCACACTGCTGTCTCAGCAAGCTCCAGCAAAATCTCCGGCAGCTCCACAAGAAGACTCTTTCGGTTCACGCGCTCTGTCCGTCTGTGGATGTCCTTTCCCCATGGGCCAAGGAGGACCGCCGGGATATTCAACTTCCCGATCTCCTCGAAATCGACCCGGTAACCGTCTCCCCACAGTGGAGTCTCCGACGCATAACCGGAAAAATCCATTTCCCCGCAGACACCACAATAGCTCAGATCGGAAATTCCCGTAAAATAGTGGACTTTCTTCACCGGGCAGCCGGCATTTTCCGATACCTTTTTGATCTTCCGGAACAGAAAACTCCCGACGCCCTCTTTTCCCGCCATCTGGTCGCTGTGGTAGGCAGGATAAAGTGGCGGCGCAAACCCAAGTACCATCAAAGGTGTCGTGATCCCCGACCAGTCCAGAACTTCGGTCATCAGCTCGATCGTCGCCTGCGGATAATTTGTTTCTCCGTTTTGGATCTTCTGCTCCATCTGGGTTTTCTGTTCCCGGAAAAATCTTTCAAATCCATCAGAATCCTTTTCCCGGCAGCGTTCCGCAAGTTCCGCAAAAGAGAGCACTTCAAAATCCTGCTTTTTTTCCTGTCCGCCTGCTGTCCTTTCAATATCTTCTGGAACATTTTCTGTTCTAAGGATTCGCCTTCCGCACAGCTTCCCTTCCAGTTTTTTCCGCTCTTCTTCCATCTTATCGATATACCCGGAAAATGCTTCATACCCGCACTCCCGAAGCTTTTCGATGATCTCCTCCGGCCCCGACCTAAAGCTCAGAACGTTCAGATATCCGGCGGCCCTGGCCGGGACTGACACATCATACTCCCGCTTCCTGTCACGGAAATTCAGCCATGTGGGCGGCATGCAGACCTCCCCGTCGAACATCTCGGCAAACTCCGCTGAGAGCTCCGTCTTCTCAAACATCCGCCCCAGAACGCCGACCGCATTGATCCCATCAAAACATCTGCTCACATGGGCCGTCCTGCCCTGTACAAGGACCACCGGCATACATTTCCCGACCGATCCGAGAAATACCTCCTGACCTTCCTCATCCCGGCTCATCGGCTCAAGATCGATCAGAAGATCATAGGAAAGTCCTTCCCGCTCCCTGAGATCCATGAGAAATCCTGCCGCACCTCTCATACCGGCCGAATAAGATTCCTCATCCGGCACAGCCAGAAACAGGATATTTCCATTCAATCTGTCCGTCCCGTCAAGAACCTGCTCTCCGATCTCGTCAAGAACTGCAAGACCTGCCGCCAGTCCGCCCTTCATATCCGCCGCACCGCGCCCGAAGATCCACTCCCCTGACACAACATCCTTCCAGAAATCCTCCTCCGGATCATGCGCTGAACCCGCACGCAGCGTTGCAGCACTGCTGCCCTCTCTCCCGTGCATTTCGCCCGCATCTTCACAACTCCGGACCTCAGCCATCCTGCGGCTCATCCGCTCACTGTACTCCCTTTCAAACGCCGCCTTCAGCTCCTCCATCGAAAACGCCAGCGGTTTCAACGGACCATAGTCCTCCACACCGACCACATCATAATGACCGGTAAAAATGACCGTCCGCCCGGAACTCTTATTCCCCCGCACCAGTCCATACACCAGCGGACGCTTTTTCGCATCCCCCGGGATCATGATCTCTCCAAAATTCTCCGGATAAACCTGAAAATACGACTGCGCTTTTAAGATCTCCCCGATCCTTTCCGCCGCCATCTTCTCATCATCCGTATCAGAAATTCCTGGAACTGCCACAAGCGCCTTTAAATATTCATAAACCTTTTCTTCCATTCGGTCCGTTCTCCTTTATATGAACATATGATGTCTTGTTTTTCTTACGAAATATGCTTTCATTATACTAAAACTTTCCGGGATTTTTCAAGATTTGCCGACACACGAAAAAAAGCACCCCGCCGAGTGCTTTTCTTCTACAAAATGATTATTTGAAAAAGGGAGGAGAGCTGATAATCACTTATCAGCTCGAGTATTATGAAAAAAATCTTATAAGCAGCATCTGTATCAGATGTCTTTCTGTTTATGGTTATATGATATCCATAAAACATGAAGAAATCGTGTGGATTGTGTAAAAGAAATTTGAAAACTTTTTGAACAAGATATGAACACCTGAAATCCCTTATTTTCACCCAAAGCATCTCCTCCCGCTGTGCCCCACGGCCGACCACGGTATTTATTCCGACGTCTCACGCTTTCCCGTATCCCGCTCCTTCTCTCCCGGCGCATCGATCTCCCCAACAAGCAAAACCAGCGCCGCCAGATTTGGCACCGCCATGAGCCCGTTAAAGATATCTGTCACCTGCCACACCGTCTCCATCGCCCCAAGGCACCCCAGAAACGCCGCCAGAAGATATCCCGCCGTATAAATTGCCGGAATCCTGCCCGATATCTTCCCTCCAAGATACTCCGCCGCCTGCCGCCCCATATAATACCAGGCGATGATCGTGGAAAATGCAAACAGGACCACACAGACTGCCACCAGATACCCGCCCGGACTTCCAAGCGCCGTAAAGAAGCAGAGACTCGTGAGCGACGCCCCGTTTTCCGCGCCAGACTCCGAAGCCGCCCCTCTGCCCGCCACACAGAGGATCACGAGCGCCGTCAGTGTGCAGCTCACGATCGTATCAAAAAACACCTCAAAGATCGCCCACTGCCCCTGGATCTCCTCCGCCGCCGTCTCCGCACTTCCGTTTAAGACCGCAAGACTTCCGAGTCCGGCTTCATTTGAGAACACGCCCCGCGCGATCCCGTAGCTGACACATTGCGAGATCCCGTACCCCGCGATCCCGCCCACTGCACTGCGGAACGAAAAAGCATCCGCCATGATCGCCAAAAAGACTCCCGGAATACGTCCTGCATACAAAACGATCACCGCCAGCGCTGCCGCCGTGTAGATCCCGGCGGACAATGGGACAAGCCGCTCCGCCGCGAGAAAGATCCGCTTTCCGCCGCCTGCCAGCACACTCCCGGCGAGAGTCACAACGATCACGCCCACCGCCGCCTCCGGGATCCCGTACACATAGGATACGGTCTCCGCGATCGCGTTGGCCTGCACCATGCTGCCCATCCCGAATGCCGCCGGAATGCAGAACGATCCGTACAGAACTGCCGCCCATAAACATCCCAGCCGTTTTTCCAGATACATCATCGGCCCCGCGATCCAGCCGCCGTCCCGACCTTTTTCCCGGTACCGGATCCCCAGGACTGTCTCCCCGTAGGCTGTCGCCATTCCAAGGAACGCGGAGACCCACATCCAGAACACAGCGCCAGGCCCGCCCGCGATCACAGCCGCCGCGACTCCTGTGATATTCCCGGTCCCGATCGTGGCCGCCAGCGCCGTACACGCCGACCGGAATGATCCCCTGTGCTCACTCCTGTCATGCAAAAGATTCCCGATCGTCGCATTCCACCAGTCCGGGATCTTCCTAATCTGAAAGAACCGGATCCGCACACTGTATACAAAGCCCACCATCAAAAACAGGACCGGCGTCCACGGTCCCCAGACGATCCCATGAATTTTCCCGATCATGTTCATCTCAAAGCTCCGTCTCCTACGATATGACGTTTCCCTGCTCCCATTCCCATCACACGCCATTCTCAGTTTCTCTCTACGTTTTATTCCCATTTTCACACAGGTATGCTATAATAACTGTAGTGTCTGCCGTTGGCAGCATTTATACACAGGCAACGAGCCAAAGTCCGCGCTGGCGTGAGACCTTGGCATTTTCTTTCAAAGGAGATGATCCCTGTGCCGGGATTTACGACCCACTATCTGTTCGGTGTGAAAGCCTACAATGACCTCCCGAACAATTATTTAAAACATGTGATATCCAAATACCGCTGGCTGTACCAGCTTGGACTCCAGGGACCGGATATCTTTTTCTATAATGTCCCGATCCTCCGTCACAGAGACTACCGCAATGTCGGCTCCCATATGCACGAGTATCAGGTGAACGACTTTTTTAAGAACAGTCTTCTTGAACTCTCTGAGATCCGCTCAAGACAGCAGAAAGAGGAGGCAGCGGCGTTTCTCGCCGGGTTCATGTGCCACTATATCGCCGATTCGATCTGTCACCCGTTCGTCTACGGAAGGATCCAGTTCCGGACCGATAAGAAAAAGTCCGAATGTCATGGACTCCATGCCGCGCTCGAGAATGATATCGACGCGATCCTGTTGTGGAAGTTCAAACACAAAAAGCCGTCTGAATTCAATCAGGCCGCTTCTCTCTGTCTGAACACACAGGAAAGCCAGTTTGTCTCAAGATACCTGAGCAGGTGCATCAACCGCACCTACTACCAGATCACAGAAAAGAACAATTTTCAGGTGACGGAGGGAATGGTTGCCCGGTCCATCTTTGCGATCCGCTTCGGAAGCCGGATCCTGTCCGATCCCGCGGGTCACAAGACGCATCTGATCGGATCCGTGGAATCCATCTTTTTAAAGCATCCGATCGCATCCAAAAAACTGGTGACCGATAAGCTCTCCGCAAAAGTCCATGAGATCCTGAACCTGGATCATGAAGTCTGGACGAATCCATGGGATCACTCCATCGCCTCCACGGCGTCTTTCCCGGATCTGTACCAGCAGACCTTAAAGAAATGCAATGCGGTCTACTACTACCTGAATGCATTCCTGATCGCGAATGTCCCCGCCGGACCGCCGGATATATCTGCGCTCCTCGCGGAGCTCGGAAACTATTCGTACCACAGCGGACTCGACGTCGGATAATCCGAAATACCCACGGCGGCTCTGAGCGGACGTGATGATATGAATTTTTATGATACATGCGGATGATCTCTGTCCAAACCGGCAGAATTATCATATACTCATGATACCGGGACCAGACTTCTTTGACCCGGATATCATATTTCTCGCGACTGTCAGAACTTTTTACAACTGCGGGAGAGCAAATTTCCGACCTGTCTGTATATGAAACAGCCGGATATTCCCGGAAATCTTCATTGCAGGGGGGCAGGCAGGCGGGCAATACGAAAAAAGGAGAGTTAGATTATGAAACCATTGATCTTACTGACCGGTGGAACCGGTGCAGCAGCCAACGGAACACCGACATGGGCATTAAACCAGAACTATGCGGAGAATATCCGCCGCGCAGGCGGTATCCCGATCCTCGCTGTCAACAATGACTGCGCTGAGGAGTATGCGGATCTTGCTGACGGTCTTCTCTTAAGCGGCGGCAAGGACGTTGAGCCAAAGCTCTATGGCCAGGAGAAAATGTTTGACTTCGTTATCACAGATCCGCAGCGCGATGACCTCGAATACAAGATCATCAAAGCGTTCGTGGACCGCAAAAAACCAATCTGGGGCATCTGCCGTGGAATCCAGATCTTAAACGTATACTTCGGCGGCACACTCACCCAGGATATCCCGACTCAGCTCGGCGGCGACCACTCCAAGGGAGTCTGCCATCCGGTGCGCATCAAGAGTGATTCCATTCTCGGAAACCTCTACGGAGAGTCCATGGAAGTAAACAGCTACCACCACCAGGCACTCGACAAACTCGGCGACGGCTTCCAGGCGATCGCATGGGGCGAATCCAACGGTCACACCTTCACAGAAGCGATCCAGCATGAATCTCTTCCGATCTGGTCCGTACAGTGGCATCCGGAGCGCATGACCGGTCCGGTCACGAACCCGAAGGAGTGCGTGGACTCTCTTCCGATGTTCGAGTATTTTGTAAAGCAGTGTGCAAAATAAATGTACAAACACACCAAAAGCGCCGTATCTGTTCCCCTGATGAGAACTGCGGCGCTTTGTCATTTTTTCATGTCTTAAACAAGCGAAAACACGCTTCGCGAATTTCCCCTTGTTATCGCGACAGTCGCCAAAGTCTCGCGCAAGCGCGGACCTTGGCTCGTTGTTCGTGTAAATAAAAAATGGCAGAATGTTTTCCCCGACTTTGTGAGAAAACATTCCGCCGTCTTCTGATCCTAAATTGATTACCTTTTCGTAATTATTTCAATTATTTGGTCAATTATTTTGCAGCCTTTGTCTCGTCAAGCTTCTTCGGTGAATCATCGGCAACGTCCTCCGGACCTGCTGCTGCGGACTCACTACTCTTGAGGTCGATCTTCTCGCCGGCTTTGTAGCTCTTATCTACGAGTGTCTTTCCTCCCTCAGTAACGACTTTCACGTCAAGGGAGAACTGGTTCCAGAGTGTTCCGAAGGAATCAGCGCTGGAGTTCTCGAGATCCATGCTCTGTGCTGCGATGATGTCGTTGAACTGTTTTACCATAGTTACGGCGTAATCCATCGCGTCATCGTTTGTTGTATCGTTCTTAACTGTCCATGTGAGACCGATATTTAAAGCGGACTCATCATAAGTGAACTCCATCTTTACAGACTGCGGGAATGCAGTTGTATCGTTGAACAGTCCGTCGCACTCGCTCTGTGCCTGCTCCCAGTCGTACATTGTTGTCTCGACTGTCTCGTCCTCTACAAGGAAATTCTGGTCTCTCGGCAGTGTCTCGTCGTCGTCATCTGCCTCTGTCTTTGCCGGATCGATCTCTTCACTTCCGGACACCGGTGCATCTGTTGAAATGCTGCTCTTTGTACATCCGCCAAGGGCAAGAACTACTAAAGACAGCACAGCCATTCTCTTTAATAATTTCATAATAAAATTCCTCCTCTGAATTCAACGGGGTCTCTCATCCTGCTGTACAGAATCCCCCGGGAAATCGGCATACTCACGTATTATATACGATTCCTTTTTATTTTTGAAGTCCTTTTCTCAAATTTACACAAATTATTCATGATTTTGTAATGTTTTTCCAGTGTTTCCGGGGCTTTTTCGCCTGTCAGGCCGAGAAAATCTCCTTTTTTCACTGAAGGTCCTGTCCTATCGTATCCTGTTTTCGTTTTTTCCCGAAATTAGCAGTATCTCTCACGATATAGACCGGTCGGTCCTTGATCTCAGCAAACAGGATCGCGATATACTCACCGATGATCCCGACGATCACAAACAGCACGGAAAACATGAACGAGATCAGGACAACGATCGTCGCATAACCGTTCGGCGCCCCGTACAGTTCCCAGGTATAGACCGTATAGATCACCATGATCAGGCCGAAAAGTGCCGTAATCACACCGGAATAGATCCCGAGTTTTAACGGCAGGTCCGAAAAACAGAGGATCGTGTTGATGGAAAATTTAAACAGACTTTTGATGCTGTACTTGCTCTCCCCCGCAAACCGCGGTCTCGCCTCGTACTCGATCGTCGTCTTCTCGAATCCGATGCTCTGCACATAGCCGCGCAGGAAGCGGACCTTCTCCCGGTAGTTGTTCCGGAGGACCTCCGCCGCATTTTTGCTCACTGCGAAAAAGTCTGAGGCATTGGCCTCAAACTTCACGTCTGAGAGGTGGTTGATCAGCTTGTAGAACGCTGCGGATGTAAAGTTCTTTACAAAACCCGCCGTCTTATTTTTCGTGCGCACCATGCTGATCACTTCGTATCCCTCATCAAACTTTTCCACGATCTCCGGCAGGCATTCCGGCGGATGCTGCAGGTCCGCGTCCATGCAGACGATACCGTCACCGCCCGCATAGTCCAGTCCCGCGATCATCGCTGCCTCATGCCCGAAGTTCCTGGAAAAGTTGACGATCTTCACTTTTTCGTCCGACGCCGCGAACTCCCGGAGGATCGAAAGGGACTGATCCCTGCTGCCGTCGTTCACGAACAGGAACTCGTAGTCCCAGTCCTCCGGCAGCGTTTTTAAGATCTTCCCCGTCTCCGCGTAAAATTCACGAAGCGCCAGCTCCTCGTTGTATACCGATACAACGACCGAAAGCAGTTTAGTCATAAATCTTGATCTCCATATCGGAATGTTCCGGAATCTGTTTTTCCTTCGGCGGAAGTTTCATGTAATCGCCGTAGAGCTGTGTCAGAAGTTCGTCCCAGCCGGACGGCACATAGAACTTCGTGTCCTCAAACGGCATCTCGACAACCTCGTCGTCCCACTCGCGCTTCATTTCCACATAGAACCAGTTTGGCGCATAGCCCGTGTAGAAATACAGCGGGCGCTCTTTTCTGCTGTCAAAGCAGCACAGAGCATTCCAGAGCTTCCAGATCACCGGGAATGGGATCAGCTTTCCGATATTGGCAAGGACCGCCACAAAGAGTTTCATAACGCCCTTATAGTCGCTGTAATCGATCTCATAGCGGTGTCCCAGGGCGAATCCGTAGAGAACGCAGTGGGAGAGCTTTGTGAGCTTCTTTGCGAGCTTTCCTGCCGGGAGTCCGTCCACGATGAACAAATCCACATTCAGGCGGCTGATCTTGTCGTCATAAAACTCCATCTTTCCGGAGTCCTCGAATTTCTGGCTCTTGTTGTACGTCACTCGGGAGATAAAGTCGTAGAATGCCTTTCCTCCATGGTATTCATTCGGCTCCACGAAGGACATGTCCTCCGGCAGTTCCCGCCTTACGACCTTCGCGAACATCTCATAGTTCTTTCTCGTGAACATGACATCCACATCGTCATCCCACGGGATAAATCCGCCGTGGCGGACTGCGCCAAGGAGTGTACCGGAGTCCAGGGCATATTTGATCTTATACTTTCTGCAGATCCGGTCGATCTCCTTTAAAAGTTTTAAATTGACCTCATGGACTTTCGTCAGGTCAAAGGATTTTTCTTCACTCACTGTAACAGCCCCTCTTTGATCACTTTCGCCATATAGTCGATCTTTTCGTCTGTCATTCCCGGATAAACGCCCACCCAGAAGGTATCGCTCATGATCCGGTCGGTATTTTCGAGTGTGCCGACAACTCGGTAGCCCTTTTTCTCCGCTCTCATTTCATCGAAGCACGGATGTTTGATCAGGTTTCCGGCGAACAGCATTCTCGTTTGGATGCCTTTGCTCTCGATGTACTGGACGAGTTTATTCCGGTCTGTTCCCTTCTTGCATGTGATCAGGAAACCAAACCAGCTCGGTCTGGAGTTCTCGGCCGGAACCGGGAGGATCAGGCGGTCTTCCGTCTCCGCAAGAGCGGCTCTCAGACGGTCAAAGTTGTGTCTTCTGCGCTCCACGAAGGTCGGGAATTTCTCGATCTGCGCGCAGCCGATCGCTGCCTGAAGGTCTGTCGCTTTCAGGTTATAGCCGAAATGGGAGTATACATATTTGTGGTCATAGCCCAGTGGAAGTTCTCCGTACTGTCTGTCGAAACGATGTCCGCACATATTGTCATGTCCGGACGGGCAGACGCAGTCGCGGCCCCAGTCGCGGAAAGAGCGGATGATCTTATTTAACAGCGGGTTGTCCGTATAGACAGCTCCGCCCTCGCCCATCGTCATGTGGTGCGGCGGGTAGAAGCTGGAAGTTCCGATATCGCCGACTGTTCCGGTGAATTTCTCCTCGCCGTTGATCGTATATCTGGATCCCAGTGCATCACAGTTGTCCTCGATGAGCCATAAGTTGTGCTTCTCGCAGAACGCTTTGACTGCCGCAAGGTCGAACGGATTTCCGAGTGTATGGGCAATCATGACTGCCTTTGTCTTCTCGGAAAGTGCTTCCTCGAGCTTTGTAACATCGATGTTGTACTGCGGGATCGTCACGTCAACGAAGACCGGAACAGCGCCGTACTGGATCGCCGGGGTAACGGTCGTCGGGAAACCTGCCGCAACAGTGATGATCTCGTCTCCGCGCTTTACGCGGCGGTCGCCGAGCAGCGGGGAGGTCAGGGTCATGAATGCTACCAGGTTTGCGGAAGAGCCAGAGTTTACAAGGGCACAGTAGCGCACATGGAGGTACTCCGCAAGCTTCTTCTCGAACTCATCCGTGTAGCGTCCGGATGTGAGCCAGAACTCCAGGGAACTGTCCACAAGGTTTACCATCTCTTTGCTGTCGTACACGCGGGACGCATACGGGATGCGGTCTCCCTCATGGAACTCCTTTTTCTGGTTATGGAATTTATCGGCATATTCAGCTACGAGGTCAAGAATCTCTTTTCTTGCCTCTGCTTCTGTCTTATTCTCAAACATAATTTTTCCTTTCCTGTCTATTCCTCTACTGAAACATCTCTGCGATCTGTCTGTCCATCACAGCGACAACATCGCCGTTCTTCTCATACTCCTGGCACCACTCCACCGTGAGTCCGATCGCTTCCTTCACGCCGTAACGCGGGTGCCAGCCGAATGTAGTCTTTAACTTCGAACAGTCGAGCTTTAAGAAGTTCGCCTCATGGGGACCTCCGTCGCTCTTATTCTCCCAGGAAAGTCCGTTTCCCCAGGCATTGCAGAACATGTCCACAAGCTCACCGGTCGTCACACAGTCCTTGTCATCCGGTCCCACGTTGTAGTAACCGGCATATTTCCCGTCCTCATACTGTGCCTTTGCGACCATCAGATATGCCGCTAACGGCTCTAAAACATGCTGATACGGGCGGGTGGAATGCGGATTGCGGACGATGATCGGCTTCTTCGCCATCGCTGCGCGGACACAGTCCGGAACGATCCGGTCATTCGCAAAGTCTCCTCCGCCGATCACGTTTCCGGCACGGCAGGTCGAGATCGCACAGTGTCCGTCCGCAAAGAAGGACTTTTTATAGCTGTGTGTCACAAGCTCGGAGCACGATTTGCTGTTGGAATACGGATCATAGCCGTCCAGGCGGTCCACCTCGCGGTAGCCGTACTCCCACTCCCTGTTCTCATACACCTTATCCGTCGTCACGTTCAGGAATGACTTTACACACGGGTTCAGGCGGACGCACTCTAAAATATTGACAGTGCCCATGACATTCGTCTCATAGGTGTAGACCGGATCCTTGTAGGAATCCCTTACGATCGGCTGTGCAGCCAGATGCAGGACGATCTCCGGCTTTGTCTCTTCAAATACCTGTTTTAAATGGACGAGGTCCCGGATGTCCCCGATGACGGAATTCATCTTTCCATCAAGACCGGCCATGTCAAATAACGCCGGATCTGTCGGCGGATTTAAAGAATATCCTGTGACGTTTGCTCCAGCATTTACCAGGATCCTGGAAAGCCATGTTCCCTTAAAACCGGTGTGTCCCGTCACCAGGACATTTTTTCCTTTATAAAAGTCAAAAACTTCTTTTAAGTTCATCTCATCTTCTCCAATTACGGATCTTTATTTCCTTATTCCCAGATCTTCCAGGGCGCGTTTCCGGACTGCCACATCGCCTCTAACTGCTGTTTCTCACGCTGGGTATCCATGCACTTCCAGAATCCCTCATGGCGGTATGCCAT
This sequence comes from Clostridium sp. CM74B_53, assembly GCF_036318045.1. NCBI lineage: Bacteria > Bacillati > Bacillota > Clostridia > Eubacteriales > Clostridiaceae > Clostridium > Clostridium sp. CM74B_53. Next base: position 143,588 of record NZ_JAWQDE010000001.1, read on the forward strand.
AAGCTCGCCGTCCTTTGCAAGATTTCTTAACGGTTCCTGCTCGAATACGGTGGAATCGCCCTCGATGTAGTCGAATACGCCCGGGTTCATGACCATGTATCCGCCGTTGATCAGACTTCCGTCGTCATCATTCTTCTCGCGGAAGGAATTGATCTTTCCGTTCTCCTCGAGGTCAAGGACGCCGAAACGCTGTCCGATATTGACGGCTGTGATCGTTGCGATCTTTCCGTGGCTTCTGTGGAACTCTTCGAGCGCTTTCAGGTCGATATTCGCAAGGCCGTCACCGTAGGTCAGCATGAACGGCTCATTTCCGACATAGTCTCTGATGCGCTTTACACGTCCGCCGGTCATGGTATTTAATCCTGTATCGATCAGGGTCACCTTCCAGGGCTCGGAGTAATTGTTGTGGACCTTCATGCTGTTGTTTGCGAGATCGAAGGTCACGTCGGATGTGTGAAGGAAATAGTCTGCAAAGAATTCCTTTACCACATACTGCTTATATCCCAGGCAGATGATAAACTCATTGTATCCGAACTGGGAGTAATATTTCATGATATGCCAGAGGATCGGCTTCTCACCGATCTCGATCATTGGCTTTGGTTTTAAATGGCTCTCCTCGCTGATCCTTGTTCCGAATCCTCCTGCCAGGATAACTACTTTCATAGGTCTACCTCCATATATTCCAACCGTTTTCTTTCAGGATCGTAAGCGCTGACCGGCATCCCGGTTTGTGATATTCCAGCGCATCCTCCAGTGTGTTGTCTGACTCATTTTCAAAATTTAATAAGATCTGTTTTACTTCATCCCGGTTATGTTCTTTCCGGTATTTTCCGAAGCGGAACTCCTCAGTCGTCGTCATCACGTTTCCAATGAGGAACATGGCTGCGAGAGCGATAGATACAGTCTTTACAGGCATGGCCAGTGTGGCTTTTTTCCTGCAAAATCCGCACTTTGCCGCCAGGGCAAACGTCAGGAAGATCCCGATGATACCGATCTGGTACTGCAATGCGTATCTGGAGCTCATTCCATATTTATCGTTCGGCATAAAGATATATCTGCTCACGAGCACCATCAGATGGTTCATGCCGCCGCCCGCCAAAAGCATCAGCGGCAGGATCGTCTTTTCCTCGATCCGGTAATAAAAATTCATCCACAGTGCGAAGAAGTACGAAACCAGTACGATCACACCGACCGCACACCATACTTTCCCCGGAAGCCCCGCAAAGCTCCTGTCAATCAATTCTACTCCAAAAACCATGGAAGCAAAAGACTTAAGAAGAAATTTAATAAAAAATTTCGGATCCTGTCGGAAAGCTGTAAAAAGCGGCACATTTACCGCTCCGGAATACTCATAAACCGCCTGGGAATTGCTCCAGAGATAGATGAGGAACGGGATGACTGCTGCCGCGATCAGGGCGATCATGCGGGCCGTTCCGATCCCGGAACGTTTCGGAGATATTACAGCGATGATTCCGTTATCTTTTTTCCAACTTGCTTCATTTCCTGTTTCTGCTCTGCTCTTCTGATCTGACTGTTTGCCGGTCTGTCTTAAACACACGACATCCCGTACATAGATAAAAAGATATGCGAGTACGATCGTCACCGTATAGATCGCGCAGTACGGACCTGCTGCCCCGATCGTGATCACGAAAGGCAGCACAAAGAGCAATACCAGCTCCGACCGCTTTGCATTCCTGAAGCCTTTTTCATATACCCGGTCAAGCAGCGCATAATTCCAGAAGAACAATCCAAATGCCAGGAAATGCGCCCATCCGGTTCCGTTGTACAGCATCTCCCATTTATTCAGACTGAACATGACGATCATCATAGCCGCATACCAGACCGGACAGAGTTCTTTTTTCCTGCTGTACCAGCCGATCACCAGTGCGGAAAGCCCGAATCCGAGAACGCCCATCACGCGGTCCACGGTAACGCTGTAGCCGAAGATCATCACATTCAGACCGCGTTCTAAAAAGTTTACCGGAATTCTCGTGAGAAGATCCGCAACAAAGAACTTATCCGGATTCCAGACGTCCGGCAGATAGGAATTGATCAGCCGGATATAGTCGGAATACACCATGTCGATGGCGGAGCGTTTTAAATATGCCAGATAAAAGAGGATCCCAAGGATCGGAAGTCCGATGTAGATATAACTTTTCTTATTCTTCATGATCTCCTCCGCCTGCTGCGGTCTTCGCTGCCGGTCTTCTTCTCGCTCTGCGGCGTCTTGCCGCCTGTTTCGCCGTGTTCTCACTCTGTGTCTTCTGTGTTTCCGTCTGCGGTTGTTTATCTGCTTTTGATACTGCTGATCTTGTACTTTCGTTCCTGATCTGATCAGCTGCTGTACGTCCGCTCACCGGCTGGCTGAGTGTCACGATCCTCATGGATGTCGCTGGTGCGGCCTGACGGGGTCTGCGTTCTGTCCTGTTCCCTTCCTGACGAGCCGGGCGGGATTCTGCCGGTCTGACAGGCTTTGTCTGCGGTGCTGCAGTCTCACGGGACTCACGATTCATTCCAGACGTCCCGGCTGCCTCTCTTGCCGCCTGTGCCCGCTTTCTTCTCTGGCGTCTCTTTGCGGAAGAGCTTAACTTCTCCTGCTGTACATCCTCTGTTTTTTTCTCCAACGGCATCAACGGAAGCGGTTTTCCTGCAGTCTTTTCCGCTGGGGTCACCGGCTGTACCGGCTGCACTGTCACGATGGATCGCGGCTTTCTCTCTTCTGACTTTCCAGCTGTCTGTACTTTGATACTCACAGCAGCCTCAGCTTTCTCATTCTGCTGATGTTTATTTGTTTCCGGTTTCACTTCTTTGCCTGGCTGAGGCTTGTTCGCTTCGGTCTTCACAATCCTGCTCTGCTGAAGTTTGTTCGCTTCGACTTGCGATTCTTTCTTCTGTGGATTTTTTACCTTCCGCTCTTCCGGAACCTTTTTCGACATCGGCTGATCTGCCGCTTTTCTATTTTCCTTCGCATCCCGGTCTGCATTTCCACCTGTTCTGATATTCTGTCCATTCTTAGCGGCGGACTGCTTTGTGTTGGACTGCTTTCCGTTTTCGCGTCTCTGAGCCTGTCCCTGACGGTTGCTTTTCGTCTGAACGTGCTCATGTTTTCCTTCGCCGCTCTTCGCCTGATCTCGTTCCGGCCTTCCCTGTCCACCGTTCTTTGACTGGCTTCGTCCAGTCTGATTCTGGCTATGTCCTTTTGACTGTCCGCGTCCCTGTGACTGATTCTGACCGCGTGCTTTCGTCTGCGCTCCGTATGTTTTTCTCACATTTGTCCCATAATGTCCTGTCTGGCTCTTTTTGATCTCCGGCCCCCGTTTTTTATGACGGTTCGCATGGCGGTCCGCAACGATCCGCAGAAGATCTTCCATGTAGTTATACTGATTCCAGGCATCTTCCTTGGAAACATAATTTTCATGTACCGCTTTGTTTCCGATCACGCGGATCTCATTTAATTCCCACTTTCCGACACGGTCCAGATACCCGTTCTCATCGAGCCACCATCCAAATTGCTGGAATGTCATGACGCTCTGGCGCTTTCTTCCGTTTGTCCGGTAAGTCTCGCGCTGTCCTCTTCCATCTGAACTGCTCCGGGCATTCGCCATCGCCTGGGCGGAATTATCAAGCTCGATCCCGTTAAACTCTGCCACAAGCTTTAAGAACAATTCCAGATTCTGGCGGCCTTTTACCATTGCCGCATTATACTCCCCGCGCCGCAGCCATTGCTTTTCCTTCTTTAATTCCCGCTTTACGGGAGCAAGATGGGCGATCATGTTCCTCTTTCTCCGGAAAAATCCGATCACGAGGATCAGGACCACTGCAATGGCAAATCCCACGGTCATGGGAGCCAACTGCTGTTCATTCATTTTCTGATTCTCCTTTTTTCTCCGTAACAGCCATGCATCATCATGTCCGGCAGCCGCTGCACTTTTTTCGTGAAACCTTCAGATAAGCGGTTCCCTCGGATATCGCGCAGCGGCTGCCGCGGCTGCTTACTGGTCGACTACCTTCACGACCATTGCCAGATTTTCTTCCCCGCGGTGTTCCCGCGCGCCTTTCACATAAAAGTTGCACGAAAACTCCAGCGTAAATCTCTGATACGGTGCGGCTGGGATTTCGTAGTACATCGTATTGTCCGTAAATACAAGGTCATCCATCTGCCGTCCGTTCACCTTGATCTTACAGGTCTCGCCGCCTGTAAGTTTGCCGGGGTAATAGCATTTCAAGGTCAGCTTGCTGCTCTCCCCGTTTGTCAGAACGATCTTTGCGTTCTCATCGATCCACCCGTCCGCATAGCTTCCGAACGGCGTGTCGAATCGCTGCCGCTTCACGATCTCCGTCACATCGTTGTACGCATTGTGCTCCGGGTCCTCACACAGGATCACCATATTGTCCGTGATCTCCTTGAGGTCCATATCACTGTCGATAAACTGAAGTTTCGGAACCTTTGTTTTTCCTTTTGCGCATACTTTCAGGAATGTTTCTGCATTAAAATCACTGATCTCGAAATCTTTTCCGATGATATAGATCTCTTTGTCGAAGATATCGTCCCCGTATGTTCCGTATGTCTTTTCCGCCAGAGAATTGTACTGACTCTGCGGTGCCCATAAATACAGGTTATCCCAGTTGTCCCGGTAATATGTCTCAACCGGGAATATCAGACAGCCGTATAAAAGTACCAGGATCCCCGCTTTTCCCATCACACGGGACAGATAAGCAAAGAACAGGAGCGCCGCTGCATAGGCCACATAGACCCAACGCATCTCGACACGGATCGTCACGCTGGAGCTGCCAATGCAGAGCGCGATAAATCCAAGAAACAGGATCGTGTTCTTTAAATGACAGACAATCTCTTCCCGATCTCTCACCATACCAAGAACGGCCGCCAGCACACCGGCTCCGAGAACGGCTTCCGCTGCCAGGATCAGGTTCCGGATCCCGTCCGGGCTGTCCACAAACGGCTCAATGCAGAGATAATCCGGTCCGGAGTTTCTTCCGAACACAAATCCCACCTGGCTGATCGCCTGGTTGATCGCATCCGTGAGCTGGAAGGTATCTGCCACATCCGTTCCGCCGGTTCCTGCCGGTGACAGCGTTCCGATCGTGCGGAGACGGATCATCTGGATCACTCCAAATACCACGATCGGGAGCAAGATGAGCAGGATCCCTGGTAGGCGGAAACTGCTTTCTGTGTCTGCTGCTTCCGCGCGGTCTGCTGCATCTTTCTTACTCTGTGCTCCGCGACTCTGTCCTCTTCCACGGCTGCGTCCCGGCTCTGCCGCGCGCTCCGGTTCGTTTTTTTTCTCCGGTTCCGCGGCCGCATTTTCCGTTCCCAGACCTTTTCCAAAGCCAAGGAGCACCGTTAAGAGAAGAAGCGGCAGGAGCACCATATACCGCTCGTGAATGAAGCTGACCACAAAGTACAGAACGTTGGCTGCGAGAAACGCCCCCGCTTTTTTCTCATTCACGTACCGGTACAGAAACCACAGCATCCCGAGCGCCGCCCAGAGTGCCAGGCTTTCCATCAGACCGTAGAACTGTCCGATCTGATAATATGCCATTCTCGAAGACAGGTAGAGAATGCCGGCTGCAAAGCTTAAGATCTTTCTCCCATCACTGAATGACACTGCCATCCGATAAATGCTGTACGCGATCCCCGCGTTCAGGATGATGTTGAACGGAACCATCCATTCCACATGTCCCCCAATAAAGAAAAGTTCCAGCCAGGATGCCAGGTAAAACAGGAAGCGGAACCGGCTGCTGCCCATCGGGAATACATACTCTGTAAACGACTGGTCCCCATAACAGGACCAGAGGTACAGATCATCCATATAAAGTCCCTTCAGTTCTACTCCACGATTGATCCAAAATCCAAATCCCAGAAGGAGCGCAAAGATCAGAAGCTCCGGGCTCCACCTCTTCCACGCCTCTGAGGTTTTCTCCTGTAAATTCATGTCTTATCCCCTTACTGCTGTTCTCCGGGCCAGTATTTTTCGGTAAACTCCGCCAGAAGCGCCTCGCTCTCCTCCGCGGAGAGTTCTCTCGGTTCTGGCGAGAATACTGCAAGCCCGTTTCCATTTTCATACAGGAGGTCTGAGAGATACCCCTGTTTTAAAAGCCCTGTCACATTTCGGAATCCGTCCGTTCCGGGCTTTAAGTATCCGCTTCCGAGATAGATATGATCCACTCCCGCGAATGTAAAGAACTCTGCCAGTGCCTCCGGGCTGGATGACAGATTGAAGTTTCCGCCGCTTCCCTCGATGTCCGTATAGCTCTGGGTGCTGCACGGGAAACGCAGCATCTCCGGCTGTTCCCCGAATACGACGACGCGGTTTCTCGGATTTTCCGCCAGCACGTCCCAGATCTTCTCATTTCCGTATGAGACGAGCAGTTCATGGGATTCTTCCATATGATCATAATATCCTTTATGGAAGATTTTCACCGGTGTCAGTCCCAGCGTTCCCCCCCAGTTGCTCACGGCTGTGATCGTCACATTAAAAAGAAGGAACGGGACCAGCATCCTGCAGATCGTTCCGCGGAGGAAACCGCTCTTTAATTTTCCTGCTGTGATCACCGCCAGGATCGCTGAAAGTGCATAGAGGAGCAGGAAATAGTTTCCATCCACCTGCCATAAAAGATAAAGCGCCGCGAGACTCACGATCCCATTCGTCACAAAGACCAGCGCCAGGCAGATCAGGGAGCTTTTTTCTTTCCGTCCCGATCTCTTCACATCCGCCAGCACCGGCAGACAGACCATCAGAAGAAAGATCAGGAGCAGCGGCGATCCCCAGGCGATCCGCACATGCGCCATATCTTCGCCCACCGGGGCCATGAGAACGCCGTAAATCCTCTTTAAAATGTGCTTGAGCCCCGCCAGGGAGATCAGTGCCCCGCCGTTTGACGGCAGACTCTCAAACCGGTACGGATACCGCACGGTAAAGCCGAGGGCCGCCCAGATCGAGTTAAACACGGATGTCAGCGGAAGTCCCGTGTGCAGCCATGTCCGGTACCAAATGAGAAGCCACATCGGGATCATAAAGCCAAGGGATGGAAGGAAACTTCCGCGGAACTTAAATCTCAGCTGTTTTGTGAGCAGGATGTAAAGTCCGGCGGTTCCTGCCGCCGCTGTGGAAAATACAAGCGCCGTCGGCTTTAACACGAGTGTCATCAGGTAGGCATCCACCGCCAGTACCAGATAAGCGTCCTTCTTTCTCCTGATGTAAAGCAGCAGAAACAAAAGCATGACAAGCTGCATAAATACCGTCATAGAGTCTGTCTTTGCAGTGATGGACATGTTCATGATCCCGGGTATGCAGGAGAGCAGCGTCATACAACCCACCGCATGCTTTCTTCCGACAAAAAGTTCCACGATCTGGCCCGCAGTGATCAGGGTCCCAAGCGTCATCCAGATCTGGAAACTCAGGAAAAAGCCGTAGGACGGCAGCCCGGAGATCGGTAAAAGCAGTGTCTCCAGGCCCTTCGAGTACGTGTATACCACGTTGACCATTCCGAGATTTTCATAAATCCCGCCGCCGTTATCCAGGACATACTCACTCCGCAGGCCATAATGGAGCGAGTCGTAATCGGCGCAGATGTTCATTCTTCCGGCCTGCAGGAGGACCATCGCAAGAATGATCGCGATGCAGGCGGACATTTCCAGAGAGATCTTCGTCTCCTTCGGGATCTGTCTCCACGGCTTTCCGTCATCTCCTGCCGTCCTTAATTCCATAAACCGGAAACCGATCAGAAATCCGGCAATGATCACCGTAAGTAAACGGAAGCTCCGGATCCCGCACCCGAAAAGCAGGGATCCTATACAGAATAAAAAGATCATACATCCGCTTCCCAGAAGGAAATCCGCAAGTCCGGTGATCACATGGTACTCTCTCCAGACATGATTTCTGTCCATCCCTCTGCGAAGGCGCGCGCCGAGCATCAAAAGGACCAGAACATAGGCGCCGGACAGGAACATCGCCGTGAACGCCTGATGGATCCAGAGGAATCCGGCTGTGATCAGGAGAGCTGCTCCTGCTCTGAGCCGGTTTCGATCGATTTTCCATATCGCGAACAGATATAGGAAAAACAGCACAATGATCTCTGCCAGAAGTTCGATCGTCTCCGGTCTTCTAAGCCGGATCCCATCCACTCCTGTCACATAAACCTGTCCGATCGCAACTAAGAGCGCGGGCACCGCCGCCAGCGCCAGAATAATTAACGAGGCCCATTCCCGTCTCTTCATAATTTCCCCCCGGTTGCGGTTCTTCTCCGGCATGATTCCTGCTGTCTGCCCATTCGCACATCCGGATATCGTCCGCAGGCATTCATAGGATTTTTCAACATTACGCAGATACGTATTATCATATCGGTACTATTCCGCATAAAATCTGTCTTCCAGCATCAGGCAGAGCGCATGGTAGATCGGAAGGTGGAGTTCCTGGATCTTGTAAGTCTCCTGCTCCGGTACGATGATCGCGACATCTGCGATCTTTGCAAGTTTTCCGCCGGTCTTTCCTGTGAGTCCGATCACTTTCATTCCCTTCGCCTTTGCGGTCACTGCGGCATACATCACATTTTCCGCGTTTCCGGAGGTACTGATCCCGAGGAACACATCCCCTGCTTTTCCATAGCCGTTTACCTGCTGGGCATAGGAAAGCATCCCGTCCACATCATTTGCGAATGCGGAGGAAAGCGCTGCATGGTTTGTGAGCGCGATGGCCGGAAGTCCGCCCTGGAGTTTCTTCGCGAGTTCCGCTCCGCGTTCCGGGTCTGCCTGTTTTAAAGCCTCTGCGAGTTCCGCAGATACCGGGCGGCGTTTTACGAAGCCTTTCATCAGCTCACCGACGATATGGTCAGAATCTGCGGCACTTCCGCCGTTTCCTGCGATCAGAAGTTTTCCGCCGTTCTCATAGCATGTCTCTAAGATCTTGTATGCCTCTTCGATCTGGTCCTTTACGGCATCCAGGACCGGATATCTCTTTACTAATTCCTGAATCATTCTTTCTCCTTTTCACCCGCCTGATCCTGTATAATGGGCAGGTATTGCCATTTTCATGCTATCCATTTTAACACATAAGCGCCGGTCTTTCCACCGTCAAATTGCTTACAATACAGAATCTTACAGAGTTTTTACATTCTTGCGACAACCTTCATCTTCGCACGGGTGCGCAGCTTAGATACGCGGATTTTTTTGTTTAGCAGTAAGGTGACTTCCTGCTAAACAAAAAAATCCGCAGGAAGCCACCTTCCTGCGGATCTCTTGCTCATGCGGTTAATCCGTCCAATATCTCTGAGTCACAATATGCAAGCACATTCTGCCTCATAGCTGCTGTCCGGAACTTTTATCGTCAAATTACTTAAGAGTAATCTTAGCGCCTTCAGCCTCAAGTTTTGTCTTGATGTCGTTAGCTTCGTCTTTGGATGCACCCTGCTTAAGAACCTTCGGAGCGCCGTCTACAACGTCCTTAGCTTCCTTGAGGCCAAGACCTGTTACTTCACGAACAACTTTGATAACTTTAACCTTGTTCGGGCCTACTTCTGTAAGCTCAACGTCGAACTCAGTCTTCTCTTCCTCTGCTGCTGCGCCAGCGCCTGCTGCTGCAACTACTACGCCTGCTGCTGCGGATACACCGAACTCTTCCTCACAAGCCTTTACTAATTCGTTTAACTCTAATACGGATAATTCCTTGATAGCTTCGATAAACTCAGCGGTTGTTAACTTTGCCATTATAATTTACCTCCATAATAATTTATATTTCACGTTTTTTTCACAACTTTTATACAGCATCTATGCTGCCTTTGACGGGATCACGCGATGCGTGTTTCCGCCTGCAGGACCGGGATGAGGATTAAGCCTCTGCCGGAGCCTCTGCGCCCTCGCCGTTCTTCTCTGCGATCTGGTTGAGAACACGAGCGAAGTTTGTGATCGGGGACTGCATGCTTCCAAGAAGTCTTCCAAGAAGAACATCTCTGGACGGGATGCTTGCGATTACACCGATACCTGCTGCATCGTAGTAAGTTCCCTCTACAACGCCGCCTTTTAATTCAAGCTTGTCAGCTTTCTTTGCGAACTCAGCTAATACTCTTGCCGGAGCTGTTGCATCTTCTTTAGAAACAGCAAGTGCTGTCGGTCCTTCAAGATGCGGCTCAAGTGCTTCGAACTCAGTTCCCTTTGCAGCGAAGCGAATCATTGTGTTCTTATATACTTTATAAGAAACACCAGCTTCTCTTAACTGTTTACGAAGAGCAGTATCCTGCTCAACAGTTAATCCACGGTAGTCAACGACTACAGCAGACTTTGCTCCGTTGAGGACTTCAGCGATCTCAGCAACTACCGGCTGCTTTAATTCAACTTTTGCCATGAATGGTTTACCTCCTGTTTTATTTAGTATTGGATTCGCCGTCACAGCATTTTTTCGCTTATCAGAAAAACCTCTCTGTCCGCAGACCGAGAGGTTTACAAAATTCTGTGTGAGTTTTGTACGTCCCTCGGCAGGTGTTTTTACCTTACGCCTTACGGCACCTGCTGTCTTCGGCATTCAATACCCGAATAGTTTATCATAATATATTTGGATTGTCAATCACTTTTTTAGTTTTTTGCATTAAAATACTGCCAGACGGTCAATCCGGCTGTACGCCGCTGGGGCGCAGAACCAGATCAATGTCTGACAGTTAAAATGACACAATCGACTAGTTTGTTAACTTAGCTACGTTTAACTTAACGCCCGGGCCCATTGTGGAAGTAAGAGTAACGCTCTTTAAGTAAGCGCCCTTTACTGTGCTCGGTTTAGCTTTGTTGATTGCATCCATAAGCGTCTGGAAGTTGTCCGCTAACTGTTCTTCTGTGAAAGAAGCCTTACCTACTGGCACGTGGATGATGTTTGTCTTATCGAGTCTGTACTCAATTTTACCAGCTTTGATCTCTTTGATAGCTTTTGTAACGTCCATTGTTACGGTACCAGCCTTCGGGTTCGGCATTAAGCCCTTCGGTCCAAGTACACGACCAAGACGTCCAACAACGCCCATCATATCCGGTGTAGCAACAACTACATCGAAATCTAACCAGCCTTCGTTCTGGATCTTCGGGATTAAATCCTCTGCTCCAACGAAGTCAGCGCCTGCAGCCTGAGCCTCATCAGCCTTCGGTCCTTTAGCGAATACAAGGATACGAACAGTCTTACCTGTTCCGTGCGGCAGAACTACTGCACCACGGATCTGCTGATCAGCATGACGGCCATCACAGCCTGTTCTTAAGTGAGCCTCGATTGTTTCATCAAATTTAGCAACAGCAGACTTTTTAACTAATGCGATTGCATCTGCTGTATCATAAAGAGTAGCGCGGTCGATAGCTTTTGCCGCTTCTACGTATCTTTTTCCTCTTTTCATTATAAAAAACCTCCTGTGGTAGTGTCGGGAGTCCTCCCTCCCACGTGATTGTTGCTGTATATGGAGGTCCGTCCTCCATTCAGTTGCTTACGATCAGTCTGTTACGGTGATACCCATGGAACGAGCAGTACCAGCGATCATGCTTGTAGCAGCCTCGATGCTTGCAGCGTTTAAGTCTGGCATCTTGAGCTCAGCGATCTTCTGTACCTCAGCTCTTGTAAGAGTAGCTACCTTTGCTTTGTTCGGTGTTGCGGAACCGGATTTGATCTTTGCAGCCTTCTTTAATAATACAGCAGCCGGCGGAGTCTTTGTGATGAAGCTGAAGCTTCTGTCAGCGTAAACTGTGATAACAACCGGGATGATCATATCGCCCTGATCAGCAGTTTTAGCGTTGAACTCCTTTGTGAACTGTACGATGTTTACACCGTGCTGTCCAAGAGCCGGTCCAACTGGCGGAGCCGGTGTTGCCTTGCCGGCAGGAATCTGTAATTTAATATAACCTGTAACTTTCTTTGCCATAATTAGGCACCTCCTAAATAATGTGGTAATGTCGGGGATTTCCCTCCCACGCGGGCACAAAGTCCGTTTTCCTAAAAAAGGTACGGACGACCGGTCCGGATCTTAGTCCGTTTACGGTCACATCTTCTTGATTTCAGAAAAGCTCAGTTCCACCGGTGTTTCACGGCCGAACATTTCGACGTTGATTGTAATGGACTGCTTGGACTCATTGACGGTTCTAATGACACCGACGGTATCCTTCCATGCGCCGGCCGTAACAACGACGGTATCTCCGACGGCGAAATCCACAACGACATCCGGTGTCTTAAAGCCAAGGCTCATCATCTCTTCTTCTGAAAGCGGCACCGGCTTGGATCCCGGTCCTACGAATCCGGTCACACCTCTGGTGTTCCGTACAACGTACCATGTATCATCATTCATGATCATATGAATCAGCACATAGCCCGGGAACATCTTACGCTCGACCTGCTTCTGAGCACCGTTTTTAAGCTCGATGACTTCTTCCAGCGGGACGGAGACCTCTAAGATCTGATCCTGAAGACCTCTGTTTTCGATTGTTTTCTCAATGTCAACCTTTACCTTATTCTCATATCCGGAATAAGTGTGTACAACATACCATTGTGCTTCTGACATATCTTCACCTCATCCTTAACCAAGTACAATATTGAGACCAAATTTGATGATCAGGTCAAGGGCTGCGATAACAATCCCCAGAATTACTGTTGATACGACTACAACAACGGTCTCTTTTGTAAGCGTATCTTTATCCGGCCAGATGATCTTATTGAATTCAGCTTTTAAGCCTTTGATAAAGTCCGTTTTAGGGGCTTTCTCATTACTTGCCGTTTCTCCCATAAATTCACGTCCTTCTTGCAAACCGGATTACTTAGTTTCTTTGTGCATCGTATGTCTCTTGCAGAATCTGCAGTACTTCTTTGTCTCCATGCGGTCCGGATGAGTCTTCTTATCCTTCGTCATGTTGTAGTTGCGCTGCTTGCATTCTGTGCATGCCAGTGTAATCTTAGTGCGCACGACTTCCACCTCCGTTTAATTTCTTTGTAAGGCGGCCTTTTCTCTATTCATTGCTATCGTTTTTTGAGCATAAAAAAAAGACCTATATCTTCCATTCGCCCGAATATCATACCATAAGAATTTCGGCTCGTCAAGTATTTCCTTTAAGAACACGGTCTTTCCACGGATTTTTTTATAAAAAAGATATATCCTGCCACACTCAGGCGTCTCCCACTGGTGCAGACAAAAATACACTCTGGCACATTCTCCCGCCAGGCGCAGCAGCCTGCGGCAATCCGCATCTTCGCGCGGGTGTGTAAAAAAGAATGTGCCTTGGCACATTCTCGCGCCTCGCGCGGTCGCTTGCGACAAGCTACATCTTCGCGCGAGTGCGCATCATTGGCACGTTAGTGCCTTTTTTGTGTAATAGGGAATTCCTCAGAATTTCCTATTACACAAAAAAAGACTTCCTGTTTCCACACATTGGAAAGCAGGAAGCCTTCTGAAATCTACAATACCTTTGATAAAAATTCCTTTGTTCTCTCATTCTTCGGATGCGCGAAGAACTCTTCCGGTGGAGCTTCTTCGAGAATTTTTCCCTGATCCATAAACAGCACGCGGTTTGCAACCTCTCTCGCAAAGCCCATCTCGTGGGTGACAACGACCATGGTCATTCCCTCGTTCGCAAGCTCCTTCATGAGATCCAGTACCTCACCTACCATCTCCGGGTCAAGGGCACTCGTCGGCTCGTCAAAGAGGATCACATCCGGTTTCATCGCCAGAGCGCGGACGATGGCCACACGCTGCTTCTGTCCGCCGGAAAGCGTGGACGGGTAAACGTCTGCTTTATCCTCAAGACCGATGCGGCGTAACAGTTCCAGAGCTTCCGCTCTCGCCTGTGCTTTGATCTCCGCCTTTGTCTTCGGCGCATCAGGTGCCAGCGTTCCGTTTCTCTTTGCCTTCTTTAACTCTTTACAGCGTACATAGACCGGTGCCATCATGATATTCTCGATCACCGTCATGTTGTTGAACAGGTTGAAATGCTGGAATACCATCCCCATATGGCGACGATGGATATTGATGTCCACGCGCATATCGGCGATATCTACGCCGTTAAAAATGATGCTGCCGGAGGTCGGATCCTCCATACAGTTCAAACATCTTAAAAATGTACTTTTTCCGGAGCCGGACGGACCGATGACTACAACGATGTCACCTTTATTGATGGTCACATTGATTCCCTTCAGGACTTCCAGATCACCAAATGTTTTTTTCAGATCAATGACGTCTATCACTCTTCTTCAGGCTCCTTTCCATCAGTTTAACAAGAATTGAGATCACCAGCACGAGAACGATGTAGATCGCCGCCATGACAAGATACGGGACCATGAACTCGTAGCTGTTGCTTCCGATATAGTTGAAGGCAACATAAAGATCCGCCGCGCCGACAAAGCTGACAACGGAGGTTTCCTTGATCAGGGCAATAAACTCATTGCCCAGAGTCGGAAGAATATTCTTCACTGCCTGCGGGATCACGATCCGGATCATCGCCGGACCAAAGCCAAGACCGACTGCACGTCCCGCCTCAAGCTGTCCCGGATCAACGGACTGGATACCGCTTCGCATGATCTCGGAAATATACGCGCCGCTGTTCAATCCAAAGACCACCATGGCAACACGGACACCCGGCAGCTTGATCCCCATAAGGGGCAGCATAACGTAGTAGAAGATCAGAAGCTGCACGACCATCGGGGTTCCGCGAAAGAGACCTACGTAGAAGCTGCAAACCGCGTTCAGCGCCCGCGGAAGTGTCTTATATTTCGGCAGGACGCGGACCGTCGCGATGATGGTACCGATCAAAACACCGATAATCATGCCGACTACCGCGATCAGAAGCGTATTCTGCAGACCCTGCACAACTTTGACGTAACCGTTTTTCTCAATAAATATCTGTACAAACTTGTTCCATTTGTTCCCGAAGTTTCCCATAATACCTCCAGATAGCAAAAACACAGCGTTTCCTGCCATGTTCCAATACAGTCAAAAAGCGGGAGCGAACCGTATCCTGCCCCCGCTTTTCTGACCGGTGTTTCCAATATTTTTACTGCATTGCGTTGATCGCCTTTGTGATGCTTTCTGCCGGAGCCGCATCAATGATCACGTACTTCACGTTGCCGTTGATCATATCCTGAACTGCAAGAGATGCACTCTTATACGGTACCCACTCTGCCGGAAGTCCTTCAAAGCCCCAGTCATCACTGCCCTCAACAAAGTACTGTGCTGTGGTTCCCTGCTGTCCGCCAATCTTGTCGCTCGCGCTTAAGCCCTTAAGAACCTCTTCTACGGAAGCTGCATCCTTGCAAGCATCAAAAGCCGTATCATCTGCCAGTGTAACCAGTCTCTGGGATGCTTTATAATACGGATCGGAGAAAGTCACATATTCTTCTCTCTCCTCGTTGATCGTTAAGCCGGCCATTGCGATGTCGCATTTGTGCTGACCAACAGATAAGCATACTGCATCAAAGTCCATGTTTTCAATTACAAGCTCCTTGCCAAGCTCCTGTGCGAACAAAGCTGCGATTTCCATATCGATTCCCTTGTAGCTGTCACCGTCAACATACTCAAACGGCTCAAAGGATGCGTTTGTCGCAACAACAAGCTGATCCTTGGAAGCATCATACTCTGCGGACTCTACTGCAGCCGGCTCACCGTCGCTGAAATACTTATCGCAGATCTCATTGAAGGTTCCGTCCTCCTGGATCTTTGCGATAAATGCATTTACCTGCTCAAGCAGCTCCGGCTGGTCTTTATCCACGCCGAATGCATACTGCTCATCTGTAAGATCATATTCGATCACTTTAACAACTCCTGCTGCCTCATCTTTCTTTTCTGCCGCAGCCTCACCTGCTGTTGTCTCTGTCTTGTTCTCTGCTGCTGCCGTTGTCTCTGTAGTCTTGCTGCCGCAGCCTGTAAGAAGTGATGCCGCCATTGCAGCGGTCAAACATAATGCAATCGCCTTTTTCATAATATTTTCCTCCTCTAACCCAATACGAATTTGCAACTTTTTCGATGGAACCCACTATACCACAGGCCTATACAAAAAGCAAGCGTTTATGCATATGTTTTTGCATATTTATGCAGCCCCTCTCATTCTATAACCTGTATGCATATCACTTTTCCCTGTCCTATCGGCCCCCGGTCATGCAGATCACAACGAAATAGATCCGGCTGATCCCCGATGCCCGCAGGGCTCTCGCGCACGCCTCGATGGTACTGCCCGTTGTATAAATGTCGTCCACAAGGATCACACTCCTGATCCCCTCCGGGATCTCCCCCGCCGCAAAGGCACCGGAAAGGTTCTTAAGCCGCTCCGCTGCCGAAAGATCCTTCTGCGGCAACGTCTTCTTATTTCTCACCAGCATTTCCGGTATCACCGGAATCCCCAGCTTCTTTCCGATGACCCGTGCCAGGATCTCTGCCTGATTGAATCCCCGGGTCTTTTTCCTCGTGGCATGGACCGGCACCGGGACCAGGGCATCTGCCTGCATCCGGCGGATTGTTCGTCCGTACCGTGCCGCCAGAGCTGTCCCGTAAAAATCCAGGTACTCTCTCTTATTATTGTACTTGATCTGCGCCATGGAATGCCTCGCCGCCTCATCGTAATTTAATAAGGCGATCCCATACTCAAAGGCACGCGGATGGCGCATGCAGTCCGGACAGAACTCCAGACTCCCGTCTTCAATCTCTTTTCCACATTTTTTACATACCGGCGATTTTACAAACGAAAGTTTTCGAAGGCAGTCCGGGCAGATCATCCGCCCGAAGCCGCCTGTGATATCCCCGCATACAGGACAGCGGCGGGGATATAGAACATCAAGAATTTTATTGAATTTCATGTTATCTCCAGAATCCGATCTTTCAGCCCCGAATACCGTTTCTGCTCCACCTCATTATCCACCATCGCCTGGAACACCTCCGGGATTCCCACGAGGCAGACGCAGGCTTTCGCCCTCGTAACCGCCGTGTAGATCAGATTTCTCGTCATCAGCATCCGCGGTCCTGAATGGACCGGGATCACCACTGCCGGATATTCGCTTCCCTGGGATTTGTGGATCGTGATCGCGTAGGCAAGCTCCAGCTCCTCCAACTGCTTAAAGCTGTACTCCACCATCCGGCGCTCATCAAACTCTACCTCCATCGTCTCCGCGAAGCTGTTGATGGAGCGGATGATCCCCGTATCCCCGTTGAAAACGCCTTCACCCTTATCCACCGGGATTCCGTAGCGGTTGCGTACTTCCCACTCGATCTGATAATTGTTCTTGATCTGCATGACCTTATCGCCCACACGGAAGATCGTCCCGCCGGACTCTTTCTCCTGCTTATTCGGCGCAGGCGGGTTAAACTTCTCCTGAAGCTGCTTATTTAATGCCTCCACTCCGAGAGCACCTTTCCGCATCGGCGTCATGATCTGGATATCCGACATCTCCGCATGGACGTAGTTCGGCAGCTTATCCTGTACAAGGACCATCATATCCTTCACGATGTCCGCCGGATAGTCACGGCGAATAAAAAGGAAATCACGGCTCTTCTTATTTAAGGGAACCACCTCGCCGTCATTGATCTTATGGGCATTGACAATAATGTCACTCTGGGCCGCCTGGCGGAAGATCTTTGTAAGTTTTACGACAGGGAACGCCTCAGACGCGATCATATCCCGCAGAACATTTCCCGGTCCGACGCTCGGAAGCTGGTTTACATCGCCCACAAGGATCAGCCTCGTTCCTACATTCACCGCCTTTAAGAGCGAGTGGATCAGGCTGATATCCACCATGGACATTTCATCGATGATGATCACATCCGCGTCGAGAGGATTTTCCTCGTTCCGCTCAAAATGCATGCCCTCCAGCCGGTTTTCTCCGGAATTCCCGTTATTTTTCGGATCCGCGACAGGCGCCCCGGTCAGCTCCAGAAGGCGATGGATCGTCTTTGCCTCATATCCGGTCGCCTCCGTCATGCGCTTTGCCGCACGCCCCGTCGGGGCCGCCAGAAGGATCTCCATATCTTCCTGGTCAAAATAGTGGATAATCGTGTTGATCGTCGTTGTTTTACCAGTTCCAGGTCCTCCGGTGATAATAAGGAGACCATTGCTCACCGCCTCCATCACCGCCTGCTCCTGGAGCTCATCCAGCTCGATCTTCTCCGCCTCCGTGATCTTTTTGAGCCGTTTTTTCACGTCCTCCTCATTGATCTTCGAGTGGATATTCAGATCATGCAGCATTCTCGCCGTATTGAGTTCCATATAGTAGAACTGTGCCGGATAGATGATCCGCTTTCCGTCCTTCTCCTTCACCACCAGCTTCTTCTCCATCTGGAGATCCACCAGGTGTTTTTCCATGTGCTCCGGTTCCACATTTAAGAGCGCTGATGCGTTGGCAAACAGCTCCTCCTCCGGCAGATATGTATGGCCGTTTCCCGTCGCCTGGAGCAGTGCATAGAAGAGTCCGCTGCGGATCCGGTAATCGGAATCCGTAAAGATACCGACTTTCGCCGCGATCTCATCCGCGATCTTAAAGCCTACGCCCTGGATATCATCCGCGAGCTGATAAGGATTTTCCTGGATGACCGAGTACATCTTCGGACCGTAATGCTGGTAGATCTTCACCGCAAGGTTCATGGAAATCCCGTACTGCTGGAGGAAGACCATCGCCTGACGCATATCCCGTTTTTCCTCCACCTGGCTGCTGATCTCCATCGCCATGCGCTCGCTGACGCCCTTGACCTCAGCGAGACGTTCCGGCTCCTCCTCCATGATCCGGAAGGTGTCCGCCTTGAACTTCTTTACGATCCTTTTAGCTAAAGCAGCTCCGATGCCTTTGATAGCACCGGAGCCGAGATACCGTTCAATTGCCAGTGTGTCCTCGGGAGCCTTTATCTCATAGCTCTCCACCGCAAGCTGTTCACCGTAGATGGAGTGTTCCACCATCCGGCCCGTCGCCTCGATCCGCTCTCCCTCGCTGATGTAGGGAAATGTGCCGACGAGGATATATTCTTCTCCCCCGTCCGCCACGCTTAAGACCGAATAACCGTTATCCTCATTGCGGTATTTGATTCTTTCCACATAGCCTGTTACAGTTGCCATTTTTATTTTTCTGCGCCTTTTCCGCCGTGTGCGAACTCGATAAACTTACCGGTTCCGATCGCAACCGCTGTAAGCGGCTCCTCCGCGATCATTGTCGTGATTCCGGTCTTCTCCTCGATCAGGGCATCAAGTCCAGAGATCAGGGATCCACCGCCGGTAAGAACGATTCCGCGGTCGAAGATATCGGCCGCGAGCTCCGGTGGGGTACGTTCCAATACATTGTGTACAGCGTCTACGATCTGCATCGCCGGCTCTCTTAACGCCTCAAGTGTCTCGTCGGATGTAACAACGATCGTCTTCGGAAGACCTGTCACAAGGTTTCTTCCGCGGACTTCCATCGTCACAAGCTCCGGACGGCGGTAAGCTGCGCCGATATTGATCTTGATCTCCTCAGCGGTTCTCTCACCGATCAGAAGATTGTGTTTCTTTCTCATATAGCGGACAAGGGCTTCATCGAAGTCATCTCCGGCCGTCTTGATCGAGGTGCTGACTACAGTACCGCCGAGAGAGATGACTGCGATATCCGCAGTACCGCCTCCGATATCTACGATCATATTTCCGCATGCCTTGGAGATATCAATTCCGGCACCGATTGCTGCTGCAACCGGCTCTTCGATAATGCAGACCTCACGGGCACCTGCCTGGTAAGTCGCATCCTCTACGGCCTTTCTCTCAACTTCCGTTGCACCGCTCGGGATGCAGACTGCGATACGCGGTTTTCTCAAGGTTCTCTTTCCGACCGCTTTGTTGATGAAATATTTTAACATCTTCTCGGTTACGGTATAATCGGAAATAACACCTTTTCTCAGCGGTCTTACCGCTACGATATTACCCGGAGTACGTCCGATCATCAGACGCGCCTCCTCACCGAAAGTAATTACTTTATTTGTTTCCCTGTCCAGTGCTACTACGGACGGTTCCTTTAAAACAACGCCTTTTCCTTTAATATAAACAAGGATGCTGGCGGTACCCAAGTCAATTCCAATGTCGTTTGACATCATCATTGTCGTCTTCCTCCTGTCTTTCTAACTGAAAATCTCCTGAATCTATTTCCGCGTCCGATACAGGACGCGCCTCGCTTCTCTCTATCAGAAAACCCTGTCCCCGCAAAATATATCCTGCATTGTACTGCATATTTCTGCAGCTTTCATGATCTCGCAGTATTTCCGGTCACGAAAGTGACCGCACATACAGGGCGCGAAATATCAGTCTTTATTATATACGAAAGGCATTTGTTTTTAAAGGGGTTTTTGAAATTTTTTACTGTACCCACACGCCGTTCTTATCAACATAATACTTTCCGTCGATCATCCGGCTCGTAAGCATCGCGCCGTCAGTTCCGCAATAGTACCATGTCCCGTTCGTCTGTACCCACTGGTTCTTCACCATCGCGCCGCCGGCTCCGCAGTAATACCACTGGTTATTATTCAGGATCCACTGGTTCTCCACCATATATCCGGACTGGTTAAAATAGTACCAGACATTGTTGATCTGCTTCCAGTTTGCGACCGGATATGTCTTATCCGGATTGCACCACCACCAGCCATTGCTGTCGCGGAGCCATGCGCCATTCGCTGAACCGGTCGTACTTCCGCTTGTCTGGCTCCCCGAACCGGAAGTACCGTTTCCATAGTACGCAGACGCCGCGTTCCGGTTCGCATAGATCGCAGCGGCTCCGCCCCGGTCTACATCCTTCGGCTCAGACTCTTTCCAGCTGCTCTCATCACTTCCGCGGATTGCCTTGACTTTAAATGTATAACTGCCTTCTTTTGTGAATGATCCGCAGAAATTATAATAGTTATTTGTCGTCGTGTATGCGGAACCTACGCTGTCCCCGTCGCGGTATAAACGAACCTGATATTTCTTTGCATATTCTGTTCCTTCCCAATATGCAACTCCGCCATAGCTGTCGTCCCAGGAGAGATCATAGACATCCAGATCATAATCTTCATCATCATACTCCGAATCAATATCCGAGATCTGCTGAAGTGTCACATATACATACAATTTTGATGTACTTCTTGTCACCGATGTCACCTTCTGTTCATCATTTCCAAGATATACATCTGATTTGCTCAGTCCGGACGAAAACGCGTAGTCACTCTCGGCACCGATCGTAATCTTAACCTTCGGCTTCGTATCATCATTCCAGTCTCCGTTCGGCTCGTTGGTAATGGAGATCTCATCCACATAGCAGCCGTCATCTGACACATCCGCCTCCACTTCCAGGTTGTCCGAATCCGTCAGGACTGCATTGATATCGATCGTGACCTCCTCGATCTTTTCCGATGCCATTGCCGGGAATGCCAGCAGGGCAGTCATAAGAAGTGCTGCCGGTATTGCAACTATTTTTTCTTTCTTCATTGTGAACCTCCCGTTTTCCTGTCATGGATATTCAGATTTATCAGGTCAGTAGCTTAAAAATCCTCCTGCTGAAAACTGCATCGGATCTTCAACCTTCGTCCCTTATATTATTCCATATTATACCAGAAATTTATGAATGATTTATGTTCAAATTTCCTGTTAAACTTCGGCAAAATTGCGGCACATCTCTGGTAAATCCGTGTCACGGAATCTATCGACTGTTTTCGACATAATTCTTTCTAAATCGTTAAGTAAATTTACTTTCTTTTAATTTTTTACTCACATTTTAGACACATTTTGCCTCTATAATACAATTACGTTATCCGAAAGGATAACCTGCCTTTGTTTCAAGTATTACACTTGAACACACAAAGCTTTTTCATACTCATACCTGTCGGAGGCGACTTCGGCAGGTCCCCCTAAAAAAATTGATACTTTCCATACTCCCCTTAGGGACTGCAGGAACGGCTGCGGTTCCTATTTTTTTGCCCATGATCTCCGCATTTTTTCACGCTTCTATCGACGCTTCCCATTCCATTGACTTTCATTCCATCTCACGGTATAGTAAATGTAATAACATTACCCGGATGCAGGACGCTGTTCACCGGTGTTGTCTCTGCACTGCGGTTCATTACACGAGGGGGGAATTATTATGAAATCGCTTAAACGTATCGCTGCAGCCGCATTATCTGCTGCACTCTGTTTTTCCATGACTGTTCCGGCCTACGCCGACCACTATCGGACTCCAAAGTCCATCAAGGGCGTTCTGATCAATGAGCACGCCCAGATTCCGGACGTTCTCGAGGTCGGTGCTTCTCAGGTCGTTTTAAACTTTCCGATGTCCTGGGCATTCAGCAGCCAGTTATCTGTCTGCCAGGATCTCTACACAAAGCTTGACCAGGCGGGTGTCACCGTGACGCTGATCGTCTTAAACGACTGGGCGGCAGCGAGCTACAGCCCGTCTCTTCTTCCGGTCTCCCAGCCAACCGGTGCAAACTACTACGCATTCAACACTTTAAACGATGCAGGCGTCCAGTCCATAAGAGATGCCGCAAAGCGCGTCACAGAGGCATTCAAGGATTGTGTCTCCAACTGGGTCATCGGCAACGAAGTCAATGACGGCCAGACGTGGAACTATATCGGACAGATGGATATTGACACCTACTGTTCCAACTACTCTACCGGATTCCGCACCTGGTACGACACCATCAAAGGTTCCAACAAGCTGGCAAATGTTTATATCCCGTTTGACTTCCGCTGGAACTGCGGACAGGTCGAGGGCTTCAAGTACGGCGCTATGGACATGATCCCGCGGTTAAACAGCCGCCTGGAAGATACTGACTACGGCATCGCATGGCATGCATACCCGGAGACTTTCGAGGATCCGGTCTTCACCGATGATATCTATACGCTGGAGAAAGCAGATACTTATATTATCAACCTGAAGAACCTCCACGTTCTGACCGACTATATGCAGCAGGCAGACATGCTCTCCCCGACCGGAAAAGTCCGTCACCTGATCCTCTCCGAGCAGGGATTCACATCAGATTCCCCGGCCCACGGCGGTCAGTGCCTCGATCTGCAGGCCCAGTGCATCAAGGAAGCTTACGAGACCGCAAGGGCAAATCCGTATGTGGAAGCCTTCCTGCTGAACCGTATGAAGGATGAGCAGGGACTTCTCGGAGCCCATTATGCATTCGGTCTCATTGATGTAAACGGAAATAAAAAGCCAAGTTTTGAGGTATATAAAAATCTTCAGTAATTTCCCCATTGCTCAACCGTCCGTATTAAAGATACAGCAGACAGCCAGATACTTTTACAATAAATCAATTGACAAAACAGCCGTCCCGGTCATATCCAGGGCGGCTGTTTTCACATCTGTTTGCTTTTTCCATATCCGTTCTCCCGTTGCACCTTGTTATTTCCCCGTTTCTGTCGTATGATATGGATAATCTGAATTTACAACCGAGAGGAGATCTATGTACACTTACACCTGGTATCAATGGCTTACGTTTTTTTATCTATACTGTTTCTTTGGATGGATCTTCGAGTCCACCTATGTTTCCTTAAAACAGAAGCAATTCGTGAACCGCGGCTTTCTGCGGCTGCCGATGCTGCCGTTATACGGGAGCGGCGCGGTGATGATGTTATGGGTATCTCTCCCGTTTCAGGACAGCCTGATCCTCACCTATATCTCCGGCGTTATCGGTGCCACGGCTCTGGAGTACGTGACCGGATATGTGATGGAGCGTCTTTTCAAAGTCCGCTACTGGGATTACAGCAACCAGCCCTTTAATATTCACGGTTATATCTGTCTCAGCTCCTCCATCGCCTGGGGATTTCTGACGATCTTTATGACACACCTGATCCATAAGCCTATTGCGCGGGCCGTCCTCGCGATGCCGCTCTACTGGGATCTGTTTTTTGTATTTTTTGTGACTGTGCTCTTTGTTTACGATTCCATCGTCTGCACGAAGGAAGCGCTTGCCTTCGGAAAGTCCCTGGAAGCTATGCAGAAGCTCCGTGCGGAACTTGACAATCTTCAGGTACAGCGTGCGCTCCTCAAGATGAATACTGAAGACCGCTTACAGGCCGCCAAAGAAGAACTGCTGGATCAGATCGAGGCAAAGAAAGTTCAGGCTGCAGCCCTCACCGGAATGAGTATGGAAGAACTCCGGGAAAAAGCCGGTACAAAGCTGGGAGCCATCAAGGAAAAACCAGCTGCTGGCATGTCCATGATTCGCGAAAAAGCCGGATCCGCCGCAGGTTCCATCCGCGATCTCTCCAATGTCAGCCTTGAGGAATTAAAGGCAAAGGCTGGAGGAAAGCTCGACAGTCTGAAAGACCTTACCGGAATCCATCTGGAAGCACTCCGCGGAAAATCTGCGGAACAGCTTGCCGAAATGTTAAAGGAACGGGAGTCCCGCCTCGCTGCACTCCGAAAGGAACGCCGCCGTTTCCGCAAAGAAAGAATCCGTTCCAACCCAACCGCTGTTTCCACGAAATATGCACGGGAATTTGAAGAATTAAAGAAATACTTTGAGGCCGAAGGAAGAAACGCAACGCCACAGTAGAAAACGGAAATTTCTTCCGAGCATAAAAAAGAGGTTCATCTCCAGATAATCGGAAATGAACCTCTTTTTTCTGTTTTTCAGGTCTTACGCCTCCGGTTTTTCAACCTGAACGATCGCCTGTTTCTGCATCGGGATACGGCAGTTCTTATTGTTGCCAAACTCAACGATAACGGTATCGTCTGTCATATCAATGATCACTCCGTAGAATCCGCTGGATGTCAGCACGCTGTCACCGACTGCGATGCTTGCCATCAGTTCCTGCATTTTTTTCTTTTCCTTCTGCTGCGGTCTGATCGCAATGAAGTACATGAAAGCAAAGATTAAAACAATATATCCAATCCAAAATGCCGGGCTGTTAGTCATATCCGTTGCACCTCCTTTTCTTATACCTTGTCTTTATAGTTCCCTGTCACGCCCTCCAACTTTTTCTCTTTGTACTCGGCATAACAGTGGTTCTCGATAGCTTCCCTGATCTCCGTCATCATCGTGTTGTAGAAGTAAAGATTGTGGAGCACGCATAAGCGCATTCCGAGCATCTCTTTTGCCTTCAGGAGATGGCGGATATAGGCCCTGCTGTATGAGCGGCAGGCCGGACACTGGCATCCCTCTTCGATGGGGCGCATATCCTTTGAAAACTGCTCATTAAACAGGTTAATCTTTCCGTGGTTTGTATATACATGACCATGACGGCCATTTCTTGTCGGGTAAACGCAGTCGAAGAAATCAACGCCGCGGTCCACCGCCTCAAGGATGTTCGCCGGGGTTCCGACGCCCATCAGGTAAGTCGGTTTCTCTTCCGGGAGATGCGGAACCACCGCATCGAGGATGCGGTACATCTCCTCATGGCTCTCACCGACCGCAAGTCCGCCGACCGCGTAGCCGTCGCAGTTCATCTTCGAGATCGTATCTGCATGCGCGATCCGGATATCCTCGAAGGTTCCGCCCTGATTGATGCCGAACAGAAGCTGTTCCTTATTGACGGTATCCGGCAGGGAATTTAATCTCGCCATCTCCGCCTGACATCTCGCCAGCCATCTTGTAGTTCTCGCGACAGAATTCTCCATGTATTCTCTGGTACACGGATGTGGAGCGCACTCATCGAATGCCATCGCGATGGTGGAACCAAGGTTTGACTGGATCTGCATGCTCTCCTCCGGTCCCATGAAGATCTTATGACCATCGATGTGGGAGTTGAAGTAGACGCCCTCTTCCTTGATCTTTCTGAGTCCGGCGAGGGAAAATACCTGAAATCCGCCGGAATCGGTGAGGATCGGACGATCCCAGTTCATAAACCTGTGGAGACCGCCGAGCTCCTTGATCAGCTTGTCGCCGGTCCGGACATGAAGATGGTAGGTGTTGGAAAGCTCCACCTGTGTCCCGATCCCGCGAAGGTCATCGGTGGACACAGCGCCCTTGATCGCGGCGACAGTTCCTACATTCATGAATACCGGCGTGTGGATCGTGCCGTGGACTGTCTCTACGTCAGCCCGTTTGGCACGTCCGTCTTTTGCCAGAATCTTATATTTCATATTTTTCTTGCCTTATCGTTATTTTCGGAGCAACACTCTTCCGGCTATTTTCCGGATTTCTTCGCTTCCTTTGCTGCCTTCTCAGCATCCTTCTTTGCCTGTTTTTCAGCTGCGTCCTTCTTCTGCTTCTTTGTAGTCATAACATACCACATAGCGCCTGTCAGGCATACGGAAGAGTAGGTACCACAAATGATACCTGCCATTAACGGGAGTGCGAACTCACGGATGGAGGATACGCCCATGATGAACAGAACAAATACCATGACAAAGGTCGTCAGGGATGTATTGATGCTTCGTGTGAAGGTCTGGGTGATACTTGTATTTACAATATCAACAGTGGATGCCTTCGGTCCCATGAGCTTGATGTTCTCACGGATACGGTCGAAGATAACGATCGTCGCGTTGATAGAGTATCCGACGATAGTAAGCAGGCAGGCGATCGCTGTGGAACCAACGGACCACTTTGCGAGGGCATAGCATGCAACTACAACCAATACGTCATGGACAAGAGCTAAAACAGCACTTGCAGCGAAACGGATATCCTTGAATCGTACCCAGATATAGAGAAGCATAAATACGGTAGCGATCGCTGTAGCCATAACCGCGTCGCGCTTCATCTCAGCACTTACCGCACCGGAGATGCTCTCTGCGGTGATCTTTGACTCATCAACACCGAAGTTCTCAACAAGTGCCTCGTCTAATGCCTGACGCTCTTCCACGCTTAAGGTTCTTGTCTTGATGATCACCTCGTTTGTTCCGGCAACCTTCTGTGTCTGCGTATCCGCACTGTTTGTGATGGATTCGACTACCGGAACGACCTCGCTTGAGATTCTCTCCAGGGACATGTCCTCATTGAAGGTCACGCTTGTGGAGGTACCGCCCTGGAAGTCAAGGGAGTAATTGAACGCGTTTCCGATGGAGGACTTGTTCATTACCATTCCTGCAACACCTGCGAGGATCATGACAGCTGAGATGATAAAGCAGATATTTCTCTTTCCGAGGAAGTTGATCGCCTTCTTCTCTTTTCTGATGCCGTAGAACTTCTGATCCTGGAAGCCAAGGTTATACAGGGTGTTCAGTGTGAACTTTGTAACGAAAAGTGCTGTGAACATGGAAAGAACGATACCAAGGGCAAGTGTTGTAGCGAATCCCTTAACTGTACCGGAGCCTCTCCAGTAAAGAACAGCCGCTGCGATCAGTGTTGTCACGTTACCATCGACGATGGCGGATAACGCTTTCGCAAAACCTGTCTTGATCGCGGAATGAACTGTCTTTCCGAGACCGATCTCCTCCTTGATACGGGTGAAGATGATGACGTTCGCATCAACTGCCATACCGATAGAAAGGATGATACCGGCAATACCCGGAAGTGTTAATGTAACCTCAAAGGCCGCGAGCAGGATCAGCATCAATGCCACATAGAGGCAGAGTGCAAGGGATGCCGCAAGACCCGGGACGAGGTAAACTACGATCATGAATACGCATACGATTCCGAAACCGATCGCGCCGGCCTTTAAGCTTGTCGTGATCGCTTCCTGACCAAGTTTCGCGCCTACCACGTTGGAACGGAGCTCCTCCAGTTCCAGGGAAAGGGAACCGATACGGATCGTGGACGCAAGATTCTCAGCCTCTTCATAGGAAGTCATGCCGGAGATAGAGGCCTGTCCGCCTGTGATCGCCTGCTGTACGGTCGGGTTAGAGTACATCACATTATCGTAAACGATCGCGATCTTCTTGCCGACGTTCGCTGCAGTCACATCTGCGAATTTCTTAGTACCTTCATCCGTAAATGTAAGCGCTACTTCATAGTTATTGTTTCCTGTCTGCTGGTCTTTATAGATCACAGCTTTCGCAGAAGCTACATCGGTTCCTTCCAGTACAACATTCCAGTTCTCATCATAGAACTGTAAGGATCCCGGCTTACCGAGCTCTTCCAGGATCTTGTTCGCGTCTGTGACACCCGGAATATCAACATTGATACGGTTTCCGCCTTCCTGGTAAACCTCTGCCTCAGAGCTGTAGTTCTGTACTCTCTGCTGCAGCTTGTACTGGGTATCGGACATATCCTCGGCGCTCGGATTCTCTTCCTTCGCCTGGTAGGTAATGCTGACGCCGCCTGCCAGATCCAGACCGAGCTTGATTCCGCCATTCTGGGAAGTTACCCCGTTCTCATCGGTGACCAACTTACTCTTCTGAAGAGTATCATAGCCGAAAAATCCGAAGATACCGAGCACAACGAGCAGTCCCAGGAGGCCGAGCAGTCCCTTTCCTTTGTTGCTCTTCATGATAAAATCTCCTTCTTGATATGATTTCGAGGTTCAAAAGGCTTTTTGTCCCTCTTGATTCCGGAGTCTGCCGTAATCACCGCCTCCGTCATCCTTACAATAACAGTCCGGGGCTTTCTTCCCCTGACCGCTATGATCGATTTAGTTGTTTTCCTCGTCCTCCGCTAAAGCAGCACGGATCATAATCGCACACTCGATACGTTTTTTCTGCATTTCGCAGCCGATATCGTAGGCATCCGTAATGCTGCCGTGGAAGTTGAAGGAATTTGCCGCGCATCCGCCGCTGCAGTAGAATCTCGCAAAGCAGTTTTTGCATTTTTCTTTCGCGTATACGTTGCAGAGCTTGAATTCATCGCGCACCTTCGTGTTGACCACGCCGGTATCCACGTTTCCAAGCAGGAACTCTTCATTTCCAACGAACTGGTGGCACGGATATAAGTCTCCCCACGGAGTTACCGCAAGATACTCGGTTCCTGAACCGCAGCCGGACAGACGTTTCGCAACACACGGTCCCTGACTTAAATCAAGCATGAAGTGGAAGAATTTGAATCCTCTTCCCTCTTTCTGACGCTTTACAAACTCTTTTGCGAGTCTGTCATACTCATCCATGATCTGCGGAAGATCTTCCTCACGGATGGAGTACGGCTCTTCCGGAGCTGCAACTACCGGCTCCATAGAAAGCTTCTCAAAGCCGAGATCCGCATAGTGGAGGACATCGTTTCCGAAATCCAGGTTGTTTCTTGTGAAGGTTCCGCGGACGAAATAATCCTTCTCGCCGCGTGATTTCGCGAATTTCTGGAATTTCGGAACAATAAGTTCGTAGCTTCCCTTACCATTTCTGAACGGACGCATCCGGTCATTGACCTCCGGACGTCCGTCAAGGCTTAAGACCACGTTGCTCATTTCTTTATTGCAGAACTCCATGATCTCATCGTTTAAGAGTACGCCGTTTGTTGTCAGCGTGAAACGGAATTTCTTATTGTGCTCCTTCTCCTGGGAACGTCCGTATTCCACAAGCTGTTTTACCACGTTCCAGTTCATAAGCGGCTCGCCGCCGAAGAAATCAACCTCAAGGTTGATGCGGTTTCCGGAGTTTGCGATCAGGAAATCCAGTGCCTTCTTTCCGACCTCAAAGCTCATGAGGGCGCGGCGTCCATGGTACTCGCCTTCCTCTGCGAAGCAGTACTTGCAGGCAAGGTTGCAGTCATGGGCAATATGAAGGCAGAGTGCCTTCACGACCGTCTGACGTTTCTTGAAATCGATCACATAATCTTTGTAAATATCCGCAGCGAACAGCTCCTCCGCGTCGATGAGCTCCTGAATATCGGAAAGCGCGTCCTCAATATCTTCTGCAGAGTACTTACAGACCAATGCTTCTCTCACTGCTTTTTTCTGGTCATCCGTGAGAGGCATCGGTTTTTCCATATCCGGGACGATCTTCGCGAGAACCTCCACGGCATCGTAGAGCAGCGCATCCACGGAATGAACCGATCCACTGTTTACGTCCAAAACAATATGGTATCCATTATTTATATACTGATGTATCAAAGCTAACTTTCTCCTACTGTCTTAATTTTCAGGTGACTGTTCCGTCTCTTCCCGGTTACAGTCACGATCTGGTGGTCTCCTGACTTCTTTCTTACCTGCCCTTTACGGTCTGTCAGTGGCGGCTTTCCCGGCATCGCTGTCCGGGAAACCCGTCACCGGCAGATTCTTTGATCAGACAAGAAATAGCCCCTACAATCATACGACCGTAGGGGTCTCTTTAAAAACTTCCGTTTATTCGAAGCCCCGCATTAGCGGTTGCTGTTTTCACAGCTCTGGTTTCCTACTGTGCAGGATGTCTTGCATGCAGACTGGCAGGATGTCTGGCATTCGCCGCAGCCGCCCTTCTTCATGCTGTTCTTTAAAGTGTTGGAACTTAAAGTTTTTACATGCTTCATGGTATCATTTCCTCCTGTTCTCTTATCGTGGGCATAATACCCCGAATTTAAATGAAATTATACCATACGATTTTCTATTATGCAACGGATTTTATTGCCGTGATGCAGGAAAATCCGGTACGGATATCCATTTTTTATCCGCATAACATGCCGCAGGCAGCTTCCTGATCGTGTCAGGCAACCACAAAGGAAAAATATCCGGGTGCTTTTTTCAGCCAAATCGGCTCATCAGTTACAAGATCAGCCGCGCGATGCATATGCATGGCCTTTCCTCACATATCCTGTATAAAGTAAACGCCCACACCATGATGTCCTCTCAGAATCTTTCTGTTCCCGATTTTATGAGTTCCGGAAAGACTCCCGGAGTACATCCTTCAAGAAAGGAGCTTTCTCATGCAGACAAACCCGGTATGGCGCATGGTACGCGCCCTGATCGTAACTTATATCCTCTCCGGCATTCTTCTGGTGGTGCTTTCCTTCGCCCTCTTTAAGTTCCGTCTCCCGGAAAACCAGGTAAACGTCGCCGTCTGCGCCGTCTACGTCCTCTCCTGCTTTTTCGGCGGCATGATCGCCGGAAAAACAATGAGGACCAGGCGTTTTTTCTGGGGCCTGGTCCTCGGAACTCTCTATTTTCTGTTTTTATATCTCATGTCCCTCGCCCAGAAGGACGGTGTCACGGAAGACACCAAAAGACTTCTCTCTGTCCTCGCCATGTGCACATTGAGCGGAATGGCGGGCGGGATGGTGAGCTAACGGTCTCCCACCTTCGTGAGGAGATAAACAACGAGCGCCAGGATCCCCATCACAACGAAGATTCCAAGCATTCCCTTCCACATGATCCCTAAAGCAAGCATTGTATTTACATTCATAGTCCAGACCTCCTACATAAAGAATCCAAGGACGATTCCGCCGGCAACTGCAGATGCGACCTGACCGGATACGTTCGCTCCGATAGCATGCATCAGAAGATGGTTTGTTTTGTCCTCCGCAATTCCCATCTTCTCAATGACACGGGCAGACATCGGGAATGCGGAGATTCCTGCTGCTCCGACCATCGGGTTCACTTTGTTCTTGCTGAACAGATTTAAGAATTTCGCAAACACGACGCCGCCGATGGAGTCAAAAATAAAAGCGAAAAGTCCAAGTCCCATGATCATCAGTGTCTGTAAGCTTACGAACTGATCCGCTTTCATGGAGAAAGAGATCGTGATTCCGAGAACAAGTGTGATCAGGTTCGCGAGTGTCGTCTGCGCTGTTTCGGAAAGGCTGTTTAAGCAGCCGCATTCACGGATCAGATTTCCGAACATCAGGAATCCTACAAGAGCAACAGACGCCGGAGCGACAAGTCCTGCGACAAATGTTACAATGATCGGAAAAGCGATTCTTGTGAACCGGCTTACTTTTCCCGGCTCATACGGCATGCGGATCATGCGTTCTTTCTTTGTCGTAACCGCTTTGATCGCCATCGGCTGGATGATCGGCACAAGTGCCATATAGGAATATGCCGCCACCGCGATCGCTCCGATGTAGTTTGACTTTAACACCTGAGATACCAAGATCGAAGTCGGACCATCTGCCGCTCCGATGATTCCGATAGAGGCAGCGTCCTTGATGTCAAATCCGAGAAGCGATGCCATAAAGATCGTAAAAAAGATGCCGAACTGGGACGCTGCACCAAAGAGAAACATCTTCGGGTTCGAAAGCAGCGGTCCAAAGTCTATCATGGCTCCGATACCGATAAAGAGCAGCAGTGGAAAAGCTTCCGATGCCTCAATGCCGGATTCAAAGAGCCACTGGATGATTCCATGAGTCTCACCGGCGCCCTCCATAAACTGGTTTAATACACCGCTGGCCGGGAGATTCACAAGGATCGCACCGAAGCCCATCGGCAGAAGAAGGGCCGGCTCATAATTTTTCTCAATTGCCAGGTAGATCAGTAAAAGCCCTACCACATACATGACGACCTGCTGCCAGGTGATCGATAGTAATCCACTCCATAAAAAGTCCATAAAAACTCCTCCTTGAAAATAGTATGCGCAGGTTTTTCTCTTTCCCTGCCAATGGATTCCATGAAATTTTACAGACCGTCTTTTTTTGCCGCCATATCGGATCGTTCTCGGATCCTCAGAGCAACAAAAAAAGACTTTCTGCAGAAATTTCTCTCTGCAAAAAGTCTCGTTACCATTTTACCGGTATGCACCACCAGACGTTTCCGCCGCGATTGTTGACAGTGCATTTCAACTACTCCCCTTTTGGATAGTTTCATATTAATTGGTTTGAAAAAAATTGTCAAGACTGAAAGCTGTACATTTTTCGCTAATTTTGTCGCGGTTCAGTAACTTCACCGTTCGGGTTTGCTCTCCTGCTCACTTTCTTCGCTCTTCTGCGGCGCATCCAGAATATACAGATGCACCTTGTCAATCCGGTTTCTCTCCACCGTATCCACCACAAACCGGAGATTTCCGCTTGTGACTTCCTCCCCCGCCTGCGGAAGATGGTCTAAGAGGCCGATAATATAGCCGCCGACAGAGTCGTAATCTTCTGACTTGAGATCCAGACCAAGCTGGTCGTCGAGATCATCGAGTTTCATAGCGCCCTCGATCACATATTCCTTCGGATTGATCTTCCTGATGCTGTCTTCCTCATCCGCATCGTACTCGTCGCGGATCTCTCCGACGATCTCCTCAAGCATATCCTCCAATGTGATAAGCCCGGCCGTCGCGCCATACTCATCAAGAACGATGGCAACGCTGTTCATGGTCTTACGGAGTTCCACCATAAGCTCCGTCGTCTTTTTAAACTCGTAGGTGTAATACGGCTCACGCAGGTAATCCCGCAGCTTAAATTCCTTGTCTTTCGGGATCAGGAACAGGTCCTTGATATTCACGATGCCAATGACATTGTCCGTCGTCTCCTCATAGACCGGATATCTCGTATACTTCTCCTGTCGGAAAATATCCATGATCTCCTGATAGCTGGCATTCACATCGAGGAATGTCATATCGATACGCGGAACCATAATATCCTTCGCGACAGAATCCCCAAAATCGAACACGTTGTAGATCATCTTCTTCTCGTCTGACTCGATCACACCCTCTTCGTGGCTGACCTCCACGATCGTGCGGAGCTCATCCTCTGTGATCGCGTCCTGTTTCTTGTTCGGATCCACATGGATCATCTTTAAAACGCCCTTGGAGAGGCCATCAACGACCACGATCAGCGGTGTCAGGACCTGCATGATCAGGTAGATCGGTTTCGCGAACTTGAGTGACAGGGTCTCGGAATAGATCGTCGCGGAAGTCTTCGGTGTGATCTCACCAAAGATCAGGACTAACAGCGTCAAAACGCCGGTTCCGATACCGACATATTTATTTCCAAGCACGTCTGTGACCAGCACAGTCATCAGAGAAGACGCTGAAATATTGACAATATTGTTTCCTATTAAGATTGCGCTGAGCATTTTGGGCTGATTGCTTAAGATCTTCTCCAGCACAACGGCATGGCTGAGTCCCGCCTCCGCGAGATTCCGCACACGGATCTTATTTACCGTCATCATTGCCGTCTCCGCCGATGAGAAAAACGCGGATAACGCCAGAAGTCCAATTACGATCAGTCCCTGCAGGGCTTGCCCTGAATCCAAAAAAATCAACTCCTAAATCTTTATAAATTTGACGCCGCTCGGTTTCTTCCGGGGCTTCGTCCATGATTTGTCTCCCCGCACGCTCCGCTCTGTGTCTGGACCGGTCGAAGATTTACGAATGATTGTACAATACTCTATATGCCGTGTCAATGGTTTCGGGGCGTTTCCGCGGTGTTTTTTTAATGGCAGTTACAGTACACGGGCACTCCATGCCCGCGCACTGTAACTGGATTTTGCCGATGCTTCGCATTCCGAATCGGCAAAATCCGCGGTCATAACGGTATCATACGGAATTTTCAGTTCAGAAAATTCCTACCCATGAAAAGTAACTAATGGCACCGTTCCCTCAGGCCTGTGATCTGCTGCGGTCAGCGCGACAGAGCTTAATCGTCCTCATTCTTTTCGATCAGACGCATCCCCGCCGTCTCCGTCACCGGCAGAGAGAAGACGATCGCCCCCGCCTTGCTTCCGATCCCGGTTTCCTTCATGATGCTCTGCATGATGCCGTTTTTATCCTTTGTCTTCGTGACCATAAAGATCATCTCTTTCTCCTGAGCAAGGGAAACGCCTAAAAACTTTTCCGCCTTCTCCATTCCCGTTCCCTTCGCATGGATCACGGTTCCGCCGGTAGCGTTGGCCTTTCGCGCCGCGTCCATGATCACATCCGTATAGCCCTGATTTGCGATCACTACAAGAAGCTCGTAGTCTGTTCCTTTCAAGCTGCTTTCCTCCTCTTTCTCAAATCCACGGTCCTCGGTCAAAAAGCGAAGCTGCCGCTTTCCGCCGATGCTGCTCAGGGGAGTCACAAAGGCGATCCCCGTTCCCGGAATATCGATCTTGATCTCCTGTTCCAGTCCCTTTTTTACCTTTTTCCATTCCGACGCCGTCACTACTGCAAACTGGACGGCCTTTTCCGATGCCTCAAGTCCGAAGGCGTCCAGCACCTCCGATGCCGCGGTTCCCCGGCCTAACGTCAGGAATGTGACGGAAATCCCATATTCCTTATAGA
Organism: Clostridium sp. CM74B_53; assembly: GCF_036318045.1. NCBI lineage: Bacteria > Bacillati > Bacillota > Clostridia > Eubacteriales > Clostridiaceae > Clostridium > Clostridium sp. CM74B_53. The sequence goes on from NZ_JAWQDE010000001.1 coordinate 178,483, forward strand.
AGGCAAGGAATCTCCGGCTCTGGTTCCGGTCGCTGATCGTCGCCATCAAGTATAATTCGCTCATAAAACCTCCTACAATTCAATAATCGCGTCATCATCCAGCAGCTCAAACGCCGCGTATGCCCCGGACTGTCCATGAGCTGCGGACATTCCTTCCTGCACTCCGCGCTTCGCTCTTATTCTCGAAGCCAGCCCCATGACCTGGATCGTGATAAGCGGTGTCATGGCAACCATCGCGACCACACCGAAGGCATCTGTGACAATGTTTCCTCCAAGAGCGGAGCAGGCTCCCTGTGCCATCGGAAGCAGAAACGCTGCCGTCATCGGTCCCGATGCCACGCCGCCGGAGTCGAAGGCGATTGCTGTATAGATCTTCGGCACAAAAAACGAGATTCCCAACGCGATCGCGTATCCCGGAATGAGAAACCACAGGATCGAGATCCCTGTAAGTACCCGCACCATCGCAAGTCCGAGAGAAACCGCAACACCCAGGGAAAGTCCCATTCCCATGGCCTTCGAGGAGATCGCTCCGTCCGTGATCTCCTCAACCTGTTTATTGAGAACGTACACGGCCGGCTCTGCCTTTACGATGAAGTATCCCATGATCATTGCGATGGGAACAAGGAACAGCGGGTGGGCAGACTTCGCAAGCACCTGTCCGAGATAATTTCCCGCCGGCATGAAGCCCACGTTCACTCCCGTAAGAAAAAGCACCAGCCCCGCATATGTATAGACGAGACCGATCGCGATCTTCTTTAATTTTCTTATTGTTAATTTTAACATGAAAATCTGGAAAATCATGAAAAATAAGATAATAGGCAGTAAGGAGACCGCGATCTCCTTCATGTAGGCTGGAAGTTCCCTCGCAAAGAGCAGGAACAGTTCTTTTGAATCACCGATCTCCGGGATCACCGGCGGTGTGTAGGCGCTGCTGTCCGCCTTGAAGATCATGCTTAAGATCATGACTGCGAGGATCGGTCCGATGGAGCAGAGCGCTACGAGACCGAAGCTGTCGTCCGCCGCGTGGCGGTCGCTTCGCGTTGCAGAGATTCCGACACCGAGAGCCATGATAAACGGCACGGTCATCGGTCCCGTCGTAACGCCGCCGGAGTCAAAGGCCACGCTTAAAAAAGCCTTCGGCACGAACATCGCCAGTACAAACACCACGCCGTAAAAGACAAGCAGCAGCGGCGGAAGTGCCACGGAGAACAGCATTCGCAGCAATGCCACAACAAGAAATGCGCCGACTCCGCATGCTACGGACAAGATCAGCGTCATGTTCGGCACAGCCGGAACCTGATTCGCCAGAACCTGAAGATCCGGCTCCGAGATCGTAATGATGAAGCCTAAGAGAAAGGACAGCCCGATCACCACCGGAAGCTTCCTGCTCTTCGTCAGGCACGTTCCCACTCGCTCGCCCATCGGTGACATGGCAAGCTCTGCGCCAAGTGTAAAAAGCATCATTCCCGCAAGCAAAAGGACTGCTCCCAAAAGGAAACAGAGCAGGATGCTGGAGGAGATGGGCGCGATCACAAAGCAGAGCACCAGCACGATCGCGATGATCGGCAGTACCGCCTGCAGCGCCTCATTCCACTTCTCCCGCAGTTTTTTTGTCATTCCCAATATTCCACTCTCCTGTCTTTTTGAGGCGGACATTCCCATTCTCTCAAAATCCGCCCTGTTACTTGGTTTCTTTCCACATTCGTGTTCTCTCCGCCAGGTATTTCACGAACAGGGGATGCCGTTACAGGCTATGCGGGCTTTCAGCGCCACGATCCTGTAACCGGCGAATTATGTTTAGTATAACATGGGAATTGTGAGAAAAGTATGTTTTGAGAGGTTAAGATTCCGCTAAAAAAAGGCGGACTTGTTCAGATAATTTACTATAAAAAGGGGATCAGGCGGTTAAACAGCCCGGAACTTTCCCTGCCCGCCTGCTCACAGGGAACATCAATAAACGTAAACCGACAATGCTATAAAAAATACCTGCAGGATCGTCATGATCAAAAACAGCGGTGTAATAAATTTATACCATCGCTCAAGAGGGATTCCCATCAGACCGCATTCCAGTGAACAGTTCGTTGGCCAGAACATGTCCGAAAAGCCATCACCAAAACAATATGCCAATACCGCTGTCTGGCGGCTTACGCCTACAATGTCAGCTACAGGTGCCATAATCGGCATAGTGATCGTAGCCTGACTGGAGGAACCATTAATGAAAATATTAATGATGCTCTGCAAAAACAACATTCCAATAGAAGAAATAACGGGATTCCCGATATCTAAAAGAGAAGAAAGATAGTAAACAATTGTATCAGAAATAAGTGCTTCTTTCATGACAATAAGAATACCCCGGGTAAATCCGATCACAAGGATCGAGGATACTACACTCTTAGTTGACTCAATAAAAGTAAGACAGATCTCATTCAGACTGCTTCCTCCCACGACTCCCGCCACTACCATCATTGCTAAAAATAATGAAGATATCTCATCGATATACCATCCAAGCATGCTCGTTCCGTAAAGCAGGATCCCTATCGTAGCAAAAAACAAAATCGTACACAATTTGCGGCGAAATGTAAAGTTCACCTCTTTATCATACTGCTTTTTGTCCGATTGTTCCGCTTCATCACAGCCATATAAAACGGAAAGTTCAGGATTCTGCTTTACTTTTCTGGCATAGCGCATCACATACCAAATAGATACCATTTCAAATACTGCAAAAATCACGGCGCGATAGGCAACGCCGGAATTCAGCGGTACATCAGCGATGGTCTGGGCAATTCCTACTGAAAACGGGTTTGTCATAGCTGCCGCAAATCCGGTAGCTACGCCAATATAAACGACGGCACCTCCTACAAGATTGTCATAGCCTAATGCCAGCATTATGCTTGCAAACAACGGCACAAGACCATAGGTTTCTTCAAATATACCCAATGTTGATCCAAGCAGGCCGAACAACAGCATTCCTACAGGTATCAATAATTCGGTACGTTTCCCCATCAATTTGAGCAGCGCAGACACCGCAGCATCCAGTGTACCGTTGTCTTTCAGCACATAAACAAAACCATATGCAAAAACAATAAGAAACAAGATATCCGCAGCACTTACATAGCCACGAGACACCGAAAGAAAAATATCAAAGAAGCCTGGGCGGTTTCCTTCAACAAAATGGAAACTCTCAGGTAATACGATCGTTTTTCCATTTGCTGAATCAATTACCCGATCATATTCTCCTCCAGGAATGATATACGTCAATCCTACTACGACCAGTAAAATGATCGTTAAAATTACATATGTATGAGGCAATTTCCACCCGATAAATGACTTTTTACACTTTTCAGTCAAGTTTCTTTGCTTTTTTAACATTCCTGTTTTCCTTCAATAAAAACATGTTCTGCTTTCGCATGAATATCAAATGGATGGTGACTCCAGATAACGAGATCCGCATCTTTTCCGCTGACAAGCGCACCTTTTCGATCATCGATACCCAAAATCTCTGCAGGATATGATGTTACTGCGCGCAATGCTTCTGCATCATCCATGCCAAAGCGAACAGCCATAGCGGCATAAATAGGTAAATAATACAGCGGTGTTACATCATGGTCGGCAGTGATGCAGACTTTAACACCTGCCCTATTGAGGACACCGGCAGTCTCAAAGCTCTTATTCCAAACCTCCTGCTTGCTGCATGGGTTCATGCTGGGACCGACAATCGCAGGAAAACCGCTGGCTGCTATATATTCAGCAATCTCAATCCCATCTGTGCAATGGACTATAACGATCCTGATATCGTACTCCTTGGCAATACGGATCGCCGTACAGATATCATCCGAACGGTGAGCGTGAATATGCAGCGGGATTTCTTTTCTCAGAACCATAGCCATATTTTCCATGCCGGGATCACACCGAAAATGATCATCATTCTTTTCCGCTTCTTCCTTCTCAAAAAGATATTCCTTCGTATCTTCCAGACATTTACGTAAGTGATAAGCAGTACCCATACGTGAAGCGAATCCATGCTTAGCTGCCTTCGGGTTTTCCCCAAGGCTGCCTTTCACAGCAGCCTTGCGGGTCACGATCATCTCATCTGCAATCTTACCCGTTAACCGGATAACCGAAGCAACACCTCCGATAACGCCATCACTGCCCGGACAAACACAGGCACAGGTTACCCCTGCCCGGACAGATCGTTCCACCGCTCTGTCAAAAGGATACAGACCGTCCAGCACTTCTAACTGAGGGGTAATAGCATCCGAGTAATCGCAGCAATCATCGCCTACTTCCCCCATACCTTCTTCGCTGATACAAATATGACTGTGAGCATCAATGAAACCCGGCGTTATATATTTTCCCGCCGCATCTATCACTTCTTCATTTTCTTTTGGAGAAATATCGAAATCCACTTCCGTTATTTTCGTATTTTCTATACGAATATCCAATTTTTCAAAGTCATTTGTACAAGTAGTAAACAAATATCCGTTTTTAATAAGCATCAATGTTACCTCTAAATATAATATTTTTTCCGATATATGGGAGTTAATAACCAATCATTACAGCAGCCGTCATAAATACAAACTCCATAATAAACAGGATGCCAAACAACGGAGTAATAAATTTGTACCATTTGTTAATAGGCACTCCCATCAGACCACAGCAAAGAGCGCAGGAAGTCGGCCAGAATATATCTGCAAAGCTGTGTCCTAACTGATATGCCAATACGGCAATTGAACGGCTCATACCAACCAGCTCGGCTGTTGGTGCCAAAATCGGCATTGTGATCGTTGCCGCGCTTGTTGAACCATTGATAAAGAGTTTTACAATGTTCTCAATTATGATCATTCCGTAGGCAGAGAGGTATGTACCTGTATTTTTAAGCAGACTCACCAGTCCGTATACGATCGTATCTGTGATCATACCCTCTTTCATTAAAATCAGGATTCCTCTGGTGAATCCGACAATTAGCATAGAAGAAACCATGCTCTTAGTAGACTCAATAAAGGTCTTACAGATATCAGTTGCGGAATAACCGCTGATAATACCTGCAACCACCATTGCCATTAAGAAAAATGCTGATATTTCATCTACATACCAGCCCAGATTCAAAATAGCATAGAATAAAAATATAATGACTCCAAAGAAAAGTACTAAACATAACCCCTGACGGATATTCATGGATGCTGTCTGTAATTCATCTAAGGATTTTGCCTTGACTGCATCCAGCTCAGTGCCATAAACCACAGACTTTGTCGGATTTTTTTTGACTTTGCGGGCATAGTACATCACATAAGCAATGGCAATGATCTCTGTGACAACAAAAATAAGCCAGCGGAATCCCATTCCTGAGTAAAGTTCAACACCTGCAATATCCTGTGCAATAGCGATGGTATAAGGATTCGTGGTGCCTGCGGCATATCCGATAGATACGCCTAAAAAGATAACTGCGCCGCCTACGACAGCATCATAACCCAGGGCAACAAAGATTCCTACGAAAACCGGAAACAGTCCATAGACTTCCTCATAAATACCCATGGTAGATGCCATTAAACCAAGAATTAGCATTGTGATCGGAATCAATAGCTGGACACGATTGCCAATCTTCCGTACTAAAGTTCCCAGCGCAGCATCCATCGTTCCATTTTTGGTTAAAACATAAACAAAACCATACGCAAAAATAATGAGGAACATAATATCAGCAGCGTCCACATAACCAGCTTCCAGAGCCTGAAACAGACCAAACAGCCCTGGCGCCTCAGCATCTACATACGCGTAAGAGTCAGGCACAACGACCATCTTTCCTGTAACCGCATCCTCTACACGCTCATAAGATCCAGCAGGAATGATGTGTGTAAGAATCAGCACGATGAACATAATAGTGACAAGTATCACATATGTATGCGGCATCTTAAAGTTTTTGATCCTTTCCTTCAAAGTTCTCATAAGTACCTCCTTAGTTTATAATCTTTGAAGCAACACTGCATGTTTTCTGAATGCTTATCCATCACCTTGCAGCACCACACTATAATACACATTCAGTCCCTTCAGCATTGCCTTTTCTTATATTTAAATCCTTAAAGTTACTTGAATGTCAAGTGTGAAATTGTTATAATAATAACAGTTGCTTTTTGATCATTATCCACATTCACCGGAGTTCTAAAAATGGGCAAAAAAAATCTTACCATCGGAGAAATATCCGAAATATTGAACATTACTCCCTCAACTCTTCGTTTTTGGGAAAAGGAGAACCTCTTTCATGTCAGTAAAAAGAGCAATCACTACCGAACCTATACCAATACGGATTTAATCGACATAGCTGATATTCTGTATTATCGGAATCTTGGAGTACCGGTTAAAGACATCCGTGCATTTTCTTCTCTGGAATTATCTGAATATGATCAGTTCCTGGAAAATCAGGAACGGGAACTCAACAAAAAGATTGAAGAATATCAACAGATGCTGCTAAGATCGCAAAGTCTGAAAAGGAACTATTATCGGTTGCTGAGACTGCTTGTCAATCCCTTTATCCTTGAGACTCCGGACTTTCATCACGTCATCTCGTGGGATTTCCGTGAAAAAGAACGGATCCGGCAATACGTATCCGATCCTTCATACTACGTCTGGTGTAAGGATACCAACTCAGAAAGTTCTGGACGTAAAGGACTCATTGTATCTGAAAACAGTTCTTATTCCCGCTCGGATCTTATATGGGAAAAAAGGCCCGGCAGTCGCTACATCAGCTTTCCCGTCAAAGCCATGATTGAAAATGATTATTCCGGACTTGAAGCGCCAAAGATCGTAGGTGAAGTACAGCGCCATACCACTACCGGTTATTTAATTACTCGTCATCTCTTAAACTGCAAGATCGATGGCGAAAATGTCGAATATCTGCAGGCTTATCTTGAAATCACTGGATCGTGGGATGATTCATTTACAAAAAGATTAATGTTAGATTAATGTTTTGGTGAATATATCTTTTTTAGACAAATGAAATTATGCATGATTTTTCACAAAAAACACTCTTTAGATTTGTAAAATAACTCCCTTTTCGGAATTGTGTACCCATGGGAAATGAGTTTATAAATATACAATGCAAACAGCAGACATCTATTTTACAATCAAATATATAAAAACTAGTATTTATAGGGGGGTAAATCAGCATGAAATGTCCATATCGTGGTGAAGAAATGATGAGAGGATACCTGATGAGCTAACGAGACATTACTTTTACAATTGATAATCAGACAAAAGTTTTTCATACAAAAAAATCGGACGATTTGGAATTGAGTAAAAGTTCAGGAGGAATCCCTCATTGTGAAGCTTATCGTTGTAGTAGTTGTAAAAAGATTTTGATTGATTATGCAAATAGATAACTTCCAATCTTTCGGTGAGATTGAAACTCAGCGACAACTCGGAAGTTGTCGAACTGACACATTAGAAAGGGTTATATATGAGTGAATTGATTAAGGCTGATAATGAATATAAAGAGTGGATTACCGGAATATCTACTGATTTTAGAAAAAGCCAAATCAGAGCTTCTATGAAGATAAATGATGAGATGCTAAGGTTTTATTGGAAGCTTGGTAAGGGTATTTCATCTATGAGTGAACAGTTCGGATATGGAATGGGATTCTATAAAACGGTGAGTGATGATTTGAAATCCATTTTGCCAGATGTGAAATCATTTTCTCCAACTAATTTGAAATATATGAGATACTTTTATGAGATGTATTCTGATGCAGTATTTTGTCCTCAGGTTGAGGACGAATTGATTGCAGATGCAAATCGTCCCCAAGTTGGGGATGATTTACAAATCATTTTTAGAATTCCATGGGGACATAACAAAATAATACTTGATAAATGCAGAGGAAATTCTGCAAAGGCATTGCTATGTAGTTGTAGAAATAAAGACAGGAAAATTTGATTCTTCCTATGCAGGTCAATTGGGAACTTATGTTGTAGCTGTTAATCATCAGATGAAAACAGAAGCTGATAATCCTACTTTGGGACTTCTGATTTGTAAAGATATGGATAAAGTAGAAGCCCAGTATGCATTAGAATCAACTAGCCAGCCACTTGGTATTTCTAGTTATGAATTATCAAAACTTATACCAGAAGAGTTCAGAGGTAGTATGCCTACCATTGAAGAGATTGAGGCTGAATTAAATGAATAACTTCCAGGTTGTCGAGCTGATAAAATCCCTTTAGGAACTAAAGGGCGCACTTCTATACTCTCCTTCCTGGAGTATTGTGCGTCCTGCGGAGCTTCATTCTCTGTCAGCAGAAAAAGGCTGCATGACCGAAAATGTTTCGTCACTTCGTTCCGTCAAGGGAGCTACACTCCCTTGCGACGCTTGTGCGTCTATCCCTTGAGGACTTGCCGTCCGCCGCCAGCAAGTTTGATATTAACAAATCGGGATTTTTATGAGAGGAGAATTCATATGTGGTATTGGTGGTTTATGTTGATATGTGATTTGTTAGTTCCCGTAACCATGCTTATTGCCGGGAGAATGATGTGGAAGCATTGCCCTAAAAGTATAAATGGTATAATTGGGTATAGGACAACCCGCTCTATGAAAAATATGGATACATGGAAGTTTGCACATGATTATTGTGGTCGACTTTGGTGGAAACTGGGTGTAATAATGCTTATTCCGTCCGCTTTAATACATATTCCATTCTACCAGAGTAATGAGAAAACGATTGGAATTATTGGAGGTATTCTTATAACAATTCAATGCATCGTTTTAATCATTTCAATTATCCCAACGGAGTCTGCGTTGAAACGAACATTCAATGATGACGGAACAAAAAGATAACTCGGAATTTGAAGGAGTGCACATGATGAAAAGAAACAAAATAACAGCATTATTATATTTTATAATGTCTTTGCTTTTCTACGTTAGTGGTATATTAAATTTTACTAGTGATGTCAGGATGGGTGTTATATATCTATGTCTAGGTTCAACCTCTTTGTGTTTTGGTGCTACATGGTTGAATAAAAATAAAAAAAATAATGATAACAAATAAATCGGTATTTGATATGCGGAGGTAATGATTATGAATAGAAATATAAAAGGTGGTTTTTTAACATTGAGTGGCGTTGTTGGTATTGTAGGAATGATAATAGTGGCGATGCAAAATCCGGTAACTGCATGGGTAACGCCACCTGGAAGAATGATTGCAAGTATTTTAGAAAATGGAGTATTGATTCCTACAGTTTTATTCCTTGTTCTTTTTATTTATGGATTGTATATTCTCCTAACGGAGAAAAAAGATTGAGCAATTCCAGTTTTCCGTGCCGAGACTAAATTTTAATTTGAAGGTGATAACGCTATGAAATGTCCAATTTGCAGTACTGAAATGGTGGCAGGCGATGTTGTCTGTAAGACCGCAGCTGGACCTACCTTATATCCTCGAAAGGCAGAAGAAACAGAGCTAAAGCATTTTGGTAAAATGTTTTTTGAAGTAAGGACTCAATAAAAGCACATGACCTTGACGGAGGCTGGTATTGTCCAAATTGCAAGAAGGTAATTGTGCTTTGGAAGCAAACGAGCAAAGGCAACTCCCAATTTATCGAACCCATACAAACGGGGAGTTGGAGGAGGTATCTATGATAAAGCGATTTGATAAAGTTGATGGCAGTTATGTTGAAAAATTATATGGGCAAGATAGATATGGCTATTCCAAGAGTGATACGATAGATTTCTATGATTTAGTCGAGTTAGCAAAGGAAGGAATTAGTAGAGGATCGGTTGTACTTATCTATGATTTCGAAAAAGGGAAGGTATACACTCCATTTGAAAAGCAGAATAATATTGTTTATGGAGATCCGGTATATGTAGAAAAATTCATATATTTTTTGCAGTGTGATTATAACAAGAAAAGAATTTCTTTATATCGCTATTTACCAGAGAAAATACTGGAAAAAGTTGCAGAATTAAACCTCGATGATTTGAATCCATATAATTTGCATATTGTAGGTAATCCACTATATATCATAAGTCAGGAAGATGGAGAAGGATTTCGATGTTATTATCCAACGGAAATTTTCTTCCCATTAAAGCACAATGAATCGGTGATTTTTATAGAGGATGGCAAGGTCTATATTGAAGCTTGGATAGAAGAAGGTTGGGATGACGAAAACAACTGTGCAACAGATGATTATAAATATTACGACAAAATCATAGTAAAAGATTTTGCAGGTAATAAAATTTCCGAAGAGGTAGGTTGTTTGAACAAAGGTCCTGATGGAAATTGGTGGATTTCATAAATACAAACAACTCGATTGGTCGGAAACTGGTGAATGATAATGGCGATAAATGTAGAGCAGACAAAAAAGTATTATAAGGATATTAAGCAAGAGGATTTGTGCGACTGTAATTACTGTAAGAATTATTATTTGCAAGTAAAAGATGCATATCCTAAGGTAGCAGAGTTTTTGGACAGCATAGGAATAGATATTGAAAAGCCATTTGAAACAAGCCCATTAGAGCCTGATGAGCATGGGATGCTGGAGTATTGTATATGCCAGTATATAGTAATTGGTTCCGCTCCAAGTGAATTATCAAAAGAAATAGAAAATGTGAAGATTGATATTTCAGAATCGCATCCGAGTACAGATCTGATTCAGGAACATTTTGTGATAGACATTTATCCAATCTGTTTAAAATGGATTCTGTAGTGCGGGCAAATTCCAGTTTGATGAAATAAAGAAATTATTGGAGAGGGAAAATATGGTTGGAAGAATTTATCACGTTGGATTAACCGTTTCTGATTTGGATCGCTCGATTGCTTTCTACAGAGATATTCTCGGGCTTGAATTTCAGGGCGAAATCTTTATGGAAGGCGAAGAGACAGATAAAATGTTCCGTAAGGAAAATTGTAAAGCAAGGGTTGCATATTTGAATGGTTCGAAGGTTCTTGAAGCACCACCGGTTGAATTGATTCAGTTTGTAGACAGCGAAATCCATAAAGAACGATCAGACTTGTTTACGACATCTATCTCAGAATTATGCTTTTACACGGATGACATTGATTCTGTCTACAAAACCTTTATCGAAAATCATGTGGAGTGCTTCTCTGAACCGCAGTATTTCGATTTCAGAGCAGATGGATTTGGGAAAAGCAGAGCGTTTTATTTCAGAGACCCGGATGGAATCATTCTTGAGATGATGCAACCGTTATAAAAGGAGACTAATCAGAATTTGTAGTATGATTTGTGAATCAAAGTGACAATGATGATAATTTCCAAAATAACTTGACATGATAAGAAGTCAGAGGTATTATTGAAACCGTTAAAGGGAATGAAGTTCTCCCTTGGGAAACCTAAACCGCTTTTTAAGCTGATGACTTCTGCGATTATCTGTTCGCAGAAAGGCATCAGCTTTTTTGCGTCCAAAGGAGGAGAATTTTATGTTAACATCACTGGCTTTCATTTTTCTTGTTGGTCTGTTCATGGCTGCAATTTGTCAACGGCTCAAGCTGCCCCGCATTATTGGTATGCTGATTACGGGTATTGTGCTGGGACCTTATGTCCTTGACCTGCTCGATCCCTCTATCCTGTCCATTTCCGCTGACCTACGGCAAATGGCTCTTATCATCATTCTGCTCAAAGCAGGGCTATCCCTCAATCTGGCTGATTTGAAAAGGGTAGGACGACCCGCCATTATGATGTCCTGTGTCCCGGCAAGCTGTGAAATATTAGCCTTCTTTCTGTTTGCGCCTGGCATTTTAGGCGTTACCAGAATAGAGGCCGCTGTCATGGGCGCTGTCCTCGGCGCAGTTTCTCCGGCAGTCGTTGTGCCACGCATGGTTCAGTTGATGGACGCAAAATATGGCACAGACAAAAGTATTCCCCAGCTCATTCTGGCAGGGGCGTCCTGCGACGATATTTTCGTTATTGTGCTGTTCTCTACCTTTCTCGGCATGGCACAGGGCGGTCATGCAAATTTGATGGATTTTATCAATATCCCGGTTTCCATCGTCCTCGGCATTGCCTTGGGCGCAATCACCGGGTATCTGCTCAGTTTGTTTTTTGAAACTGCCTACGCACATAACCACTGCGTCCGAAACAGCATAAAAGTAATCGTTGTTTTGGGCGTGTCGTTCCTGCTCATGGCGGTTGAAACATGGTTGGAGGAGAGTATATCTGTCTCCGGTCTGTTGGCCGTAGTAAGCATGGCTTGCGTTCTCAAAATCAAAAGTGTTACCTTTGTATCAAAACGATTGTCTGAAAAATTCGGAAAACTCTGGCTGGCGGCAGAAGTGCTCCTGTTTGTGCTGGTCGGTGCGGCGGTGGATATTCGTTATACACTGAACGCTGGCATTGCGGCGATATTGATGATCTTCCTCGCCCTTATTTTCCGTTCTGCGGGTGTTGCTCTTTGTTTAGTCGGCACACCTATGACATGGAAAGAGCGTCTTTTCTGTATGATTGCCTATCTACCCAAAGCCACTGTACAGGCAGCAATTGGTTCTGTGCCACTTGCAGCAGGTCTTGCATGTGGGAAAATCGTTTTATCAGTTGCCGTTATGGCAATTGTTACTACTGCTCCTGTGGGTGCTTTTGGAATGGATGTCTTGTATAAGAAATTATTAAATAGAGATTTAACAGATTGATATATCGAGTGTAAATCCAAGTTTGAAGAACCGTTAGGTAAGTTCAGATTCAATAAACCCATGTGTAAATATGCATATTGCTTAGAATTTTAAGTAAGGGGAACACTTTTCCGAAATAGGAGTAAAATAATACTTTTTATGAGCTATCTATTGCATCACATTCACTAAGAGCAGCGGATAGCATTCCACTGCTCGTAATAGCTTCTTCTTTTATTGGAATATTGTTTTAAAAACCGGCTGCATGGACGAGATCCATGTATTCTCTGCCGCATTATAATACTTTGTATCTGCATTTACCGCAAACGGAATTCCGGCATCCAGGCTCCAACCCATGTCGGAATCCCCGCCTGCTGCTGCCATGCAAGCGCCGTCTGGATCTTATCTGTAATCAGCTTTTTCTCAGCATCCGTTCCCGTAGTCCACAGCTTCTTTTCATTTGTCTTATCCGGTCCGGATGCGTAAAAGTGCCATTCTGCCATAAGATATCCATTGTGTGCACTTGGAATTTTCAGCTCTGACAAATTTCCTCCACTTATTGCCCGGAAGAAAGAAGATCATCAATCTGTTTCCAAATGCTATTGATCTCTTTCAGCATTTCCAGACGTTTTTCCTTTTCTTTTTCTGCTTCTTTTAATTTTAAGATTGCTGTATCAAAATCTTTGTTCTCGGCAGCCGCCTTCGCTTCTGCGCGAAGATTCTTTACCTGGGAATCCCCGTTTTCCTCACGGATCGTTTTGATTTTCCCACGAAGTGTTTTTGCCTCTTTCCACACACTCTTATCAACCGGAAGCTCTCCTGTCTCCTTTTTGTTCTGATGAATATTTTTGAAATGTTCCATGAAATCTTTATTGGATTCCCTGAGAGCATCCATCTGCTCCTCCATCACTTTCATCTCAGTACGGATCGGCTCCGCTTCCGCCCTATATTCTTTTTTTGTCTCAGCCGCAAACGCAGAGAAGGACATGATTGCAGTAAGCGATAACGCCGCGCATAAAATTTTTAAACCTTTTTTCATCTTGTTAGCTCCATCAGTCAAGCGGATATTCGCAATCCGCTTCGCTACTTGCTCATAACCGAATAACTGCTCCGCAGTTTATCAGAAGGAGCTTGCACTCCTCCTGATACAAGCAAGTCCTCACCCACTGCTTATTGCTTTTCGCAATTAAATCAGGGGACTTACTTGATTCGGTTAAATTATTTTATGTGTTTATCATACCGCTATCCCTGTGTGCATTACCAGTTCACCTGTGTGGCAAAAATGCGGCAATCATTTACGGTTTTAAACTTTCCTGTTAATATGAAAACATAAATACAAATGAGGTACTTTATTATGTCAAAACTGATCTATGTAGTAGATGATGAGTCAAATATCCGTACAATGATGCAGCTATTTCTTGAAAATGAAGGCTTTACAGTAGAGACGTTTAAAGATGGTCAGGAAGCCTGTCAGGCCTTTTCCGCAAAAGAACCCGATATGCTGATCCTCGACATCATGATGCCCGGAATCGATGGTCTCAGTCTATGTACCTATTTCCGTCGTCAAAGCCACGTTCCCATTATTTTTGTATCTGCCAAAGATACGCCGCTCGACCGTGTTATGGGAATCACTCTCGGAAGCGATGACTATATTACAAAGCCCTTTCTTCCATTAGAGTTCGTTGCGCGGGTAAAAGCATTATTCCGCCGGTCTGATCCACACTTTTACGATGCCAGCATGACCGATCCTGTCACTCGGTTTATATGTGGAAATCTGGTCCTTTTTCCTGTCAGCCACAGAGTCACAATTCAGGAACGTGATCTCAATGTAACTCCTACAGAATTTGATTTTCTGCTGTATATGATACAACGGGCAGATAATGCTGTTTCTAAAAAAGAATTAGCCGAACAGATCTGGCATTTTCAAGGTCCTAATCCTGAAGCAGATATGCCGGAGGATTTTATTAAACGGCTTCGAAAAAAACTACTATCTTTCGGTTCTACTGCCTTGATCGAGACGGTATGGGGATTTGGTTATCGGATGAGCGAACGAAAGCCAGAAGGGATCGAATCAATATGATTGGAAAGAGTATCCAGACACGTTTATTTTCTGCAGTTTTTCTCGTGATTTTTATGATGACTTTCGGAGTCGGAATCACCTTTTTCCTTTCTTCCCGCTGGTATGTACAGTACACTGCCAGGAAAGAAACAGAGCATCTGATCAGGATGGTTCAGTCGGAGTCGGATCGTTTGAGCACTGACCCGGCTTACACTTCCTCAGATTCTAAGGAAAATACGCGCGAATCTTCAAAAGCTTTGCTTCGTTCTGTCCGGCGGCAGCTCAGAGATCAGCCTTATAATGGTATATTTCTGGTTTTTAATTCCAAGCAAAAACTTGTCTTCCCTCAATCTAGTAATGACCAGAATATTTATCCGATATCTGCCTTAGAGGAACAGTGCCGACAGATGATCCAGTCAGGTGAACTGATTTCCGGAAAAACGTCCCGGATTTTACTTTCTGAAGACTTCTGGTACATCAGTATGTATGTGTTTCCGTCCAGTACACCTGTACGGGCAAAGTATTTTGTTTCTGTTGTCCAAATTCCGGATTCATCTGTTTTCTGGAATTATACATGGAAATTGTATCTTGCGATTTTAATCGCTTCTGTGTTTTTATCATCTTTTTTAGTATGGGGAATTGCAAGAACCATCTCTGTCCCGCTCCAGCATCTTTGCCTCCAGATCCAGCGGATCAATGGAGAAACAGCCGCACAGATCCAGGATTCCTATTCTTTAAATGAACTGGAAGCTTTAAAACGCTCCTATAACCAGATGGAAGAAACGATCCGAAGATCCGAGGAAGAAAAAAGGCAGTTTTTTCAAAACGCTTCCCATGATCTGAAAACGCCGCTTGCGTCTATAACCGGGTATTCCCAGGGGATCGTTTCCAATGTCATAAAGGATCATCAGAAAGCTGCCGGTATCATTCTTTCTGAAAGTCTGCGCATGACTGACCTTGTAGAAAGTATTCTTTCTCTCTCAAAAATGGACAGTCACACATTTGACCTGCATCCGACAGATCTGGAAGTAATAGAGTTTCTTGATGAGTGTGTGGATATCATGAGTACGATCCGAAGGGACTGCGTGATACATCTTGAAGCCGCACGTCCACTAATGATCCACACGGATCCGGAATTGTTGAAGCGGGTGATACAAAATATTCTTTCAAACTGTCTGCGATATGCCGAGCACGAGATTCTGATCCGTATGAGTACAGATGGTAACTCGCTGATCCTTCTGATACAGGATGATGGTCCGGGATTCCTGGAGAAAGATCTCCCTCATATTTTTGAACGTTTTTATAAGGGTAATGGCGGAAAAAATGGAATTGGTCTTTCGATTGTATGGACCGGCATCCACTATCTTGGCGGATCCATTACCGCCGGAAACCGCGCTGTACCGGAACACGGGGCTTATTATCAGCTTTTATTGCCCCTGTCTTTTTAACCGAATCAAGTAAGTCCTAGCTTCAATTGCGAAAAGCAATAAGCAGTAGGTGGGGACTTGCTTGTATCAGGAGGAGTGCAAGCTCCTTCTGATAAACTGCGGAGCAGTTATTCGGTTATGAGCAAGTAGCGAAGCGGATTGCGAATATCCGCTTGACAGTTGCCAATCTCTCGTACAAACACAGGCTTTAACTCGGTACCCACGTATGTACGCAAAAAGACCGGCATATCAAATTTCTTCTTGATACACCGGTCTTTTTATTGCTATTCGGTCTTTTTATCTATTAACGGATATTTTTTTTACCATTTCTGTTGCTTTTACAGGTTTCTCTCAACCAGATTCTTTAAGGTTCCCTCGAACGGTTTGAACGGGATTTCCTTATCGTAATTTAAGAAATCTTTCACATATCCAAGTGCTGCTGCAACACCGTAGATCATGCCGCGCTCATCCACATCGAATTCCGGTGTGTGATGGTTTGCGCCGGTGCCGGCCTCCTCGCTCTGGATACCTGTGAAGGTGATGATACCCGGCCAGAGCTTTAAGCACGCCTGCATGCTCTCAGATGCCATCCACGGCTGTGCAACCGTAACAGCATCCTCACCGATGTACTTTCTTACTGCGTTCTTTGCGATCTCGCTGCAGACTGCGTTGTTCTGGCACTCGAACAGCGGATCCGGCATATGAAGGATTTCATATGTACACTGACAGAGCTCGCACTCTTTCTCAACTACATCCATCAGCTGTTTTACAAACGGTGTGCCTGCGCCGTCAACATTGAAGGTACGGATCGTACCGCCGAAGGTCAGCTCGTCCGGAATAATGTTGCGGACGGTTCCGCAGTTTACGAAACCAACGGAGCAGGTCAGGATATCCGTCGGAGCCACATATTTCATGCGGATCATATTGATATGGTTATAGATATTGTTGAAGCAGTCTAAAACGCTGTGGGCAAGATCCGGACGGGATCCGTGACCGGCCTGGCCGTGAAGCTTGATGATAAATCCGTATGCACCGGAGAATACTGCGCCCGGCTCCGCGGAGATCGTTCCTGTCGGAACATCCCATTTTACATGTGTTGCCATACAGGTATCGATCTTTAATTTCATTGTCTCAACGGCATACGGAAGTAAATTTCTGATATTTCCGCCAGCTTCCTCGCCGCGCTCAAAGAGGAGGACGATATTGCCGTTTAAGTCTTCCTTATTCTCGTTTAAGATCTTTGCCTCGGCGAGAAGCATCGCTGTGTGGGCGTCATGTCCGCAGGCGTGGGAGATTCCATCGTTCTTAGAGATGCAGACCTTTTCCTTTGTGAGGTTTGTCTTGCTCTCCTTGATCGGAAGTGCGTCCATATCGGCACGAAGAAGAACGGTTTTTCCAGGTTTTCCGCCGTGGATCTGTCCGATAATACCACCTTCCGGAACGACTACATACTCGATTCCCAGCGCATCGAGCTCAGAGGCAATATATTTTACTGTCTCGTACTCAACACCGCTGTTTTCCGGATGCTCGTGCATATGTCTTCTGATTCTTACCATGTAGTCGAAATTTTTCTTAGCTTCGTTTAAAATATCCATGTTTTCTCCATTCTGGCGGAAAGCTATTTCCACTCTGTTTCCAGTAATATGGAAGATCCGTCGTTTCTGTTTGAGATTTACAATAACTGTTTCGTTTTTCCACAGTTATGTCTGCACATGTCTGTTCCCAGACAGCTTTATATTAGCACGCGCAGGGAACTTATTCCAGTCCCCTGCGCAGCTTATTTTTCATAAAATATTTACCGAAAAGCTCTGACTTCACCCGATCTTCCGGATCAAACTGCATTCGTAAATACTTTCTGCAATATATTATTTAACTACCACGCGGCGGAAGTTCTTCTTACCACGCTTTACAACGATTCCTTCACCGGAAAGCTGTTCTTTCGTGTATACAGCCTTAATGTCCTTCACGATCTCACCATCTACGGAAACACCGCCCTGCTCTACGTTTCTTCTCGCCTCAGAACGTGACGCGCAGAGGCCGGATTTCTGTACGATAGAAAGGAGGTCGATCGAACCATCAGAAAGATCTGCGTCGGAAAGCTCTGCTGTCGGCATTTCTGCCGCAGCACCGCCTGCGAATAATGCACGTGCACTCTCCTGTGCTTTCTTTGCTTCCTCCTCGCCGTGAACAAGGCTTGTGAGCTCGTATGCAAGGATCTCCTTCGCCTGATTTAACTGGCTGCCTTCCCATTTGTCCATCTCATCGATCTGCTCAAGCGGAAGGAATGTGAGCATCCGCAGGCACTTTAATACGTCTGCGTCGCCAACATTTCTCCAGTACTGGTAGAACTCAAACGGAGTCGTCTTATTCGGATCCAGCCATACAGCGCCGGACTGGGTCTTGCCCATCTTCTTGCCCTCAGAGTTTAAGAGCAGTGTGATCGTCATTGCGTGCGCGTCCTTGCCGAGTTTTCTTCTGATAAGCTCTGTACCGCCGAGCATGTTGCTCCACTGGTCATCGCCGCCGAACTGCATATTACAGCCGTATCTCTGGAACAGCTCGTAGAAGTCGTAGCTCTGCATCAGCATGTAGTTGAACTCTAAGAAGCTTAAGCCCTTCTCCATTCTCTGCTTGTAACACTCCGCGCGGAGCATGTTGTTGACGGAGAAGTGCGGTCCGATCTCTCTTAAGAAATCGATGTAGTTTAAGTTCATAAGCCACTCCGCGTTGTTTACCATCATGGCTTTTCCTTCGGAGAAGTCGATGAAACGGCTCATCTGCTTCTTGAAGCAGTCACAGTTGTGCTGGATCGTCTCAACCGTCATCATGGTTCTCATATCGGAACGTCCGGACGGATCGCCGACCATGCCTGTGCCGCCGCCGATCAGCGCGATCGGCTTGTTTCCTGCCATCTGTAAACGTTTCATTAAGCAGAGTGCCATGAAATGTCCGACATGAAGGCTGTCCGCAGTCGGGTCAAAACCGATGTAGAATACGGCCCTTCCCTCGTTTACCATTTTACGGATCTCTTCTTCGTTTGTGACCTGCGCGATCAAGCCGCGGGCCTGTAACTCTTCGTAAACTCCCATTTTGTTTACTCCTTTTCTGTAATTTTCTGCGGATGTTCGTTTCTTCCGCCTGTGTTGGTCTTTATATGAAGACCTGCTATCCGGACGAAGCGAAAAAAAGCCCCGTCCTTTGTTTCCCAAAAGGACGAGGCATACGCTCGTGTTACCACCTGATGTTCCCGAAACGCTCACACGCTCCGGCTCATGGAGTCCTCATCATAAAAGACCCCGGCATTTCTAACGGGTACCAGTTCCGTCACAGCCTACTCACATTTTCCGGTTATCTCCGTTCACGCTTTCGGTGTGCAGCTCCGGGATGTATTCAGAAAAAGAAGTCCGCGCGCCTCTCATCCACCGGCAGCTTTCTGTGCGGAGCAGGTCATTTTCCTACTTGTTCCCTTCATCGCTTTTCCATTATATACCGCATGCTTTAACGCGGCTATATGGGTCATTATATGGAGATTCCAAAGCTTTGTCAAGAGCGGAAGCCCTGAAATTCGTTAACTTCATATCCTTTCCTGCAATTTCCCCCTGATTTTTTCTGGACAAATAACAAGAATGTGATAGAATAGAAAAAATGCCTGAAACCGGGAACGTCCGGCGCAGGCGCAAGTACTAAAAAACCAATTGTTCTCAAGGAGGTCCCGTATGGAAAGCCATAAGATCATTCAGGTGGACGAAAAGGTTCCCTTTAACCTTCTGATCCCCCTGAGCATCCAGCACATGTTCGCCATGTTCGGCGCATCCGTTCTCGTTCCGTTCTTATTCGGAATCAATCCCGCGATCGTTCTTTTCATGAACGGTGTCGGAACTCTCATGTTTATCTTTATCACAAAGGGAAAAGCTCCCGCCTATCTCGGTTCCAGTTTCGCATTTCTCGCCCCGGCCGGCATCGTGATCGCAAAATTCGGTTATGAATATGCCCTCGGCGGATTCGTTGCCGTCGGTTTCGTCGGATGTATCCTCGCATTCATCATTTATAAGATCGGATATAAGTGGATCGACGTCGTTCTCCCGCCGGCTGCCATGGGTCCGGTCGTAGCCCTGATCGGTCTGGAGCTCTCCTCCAGCGCAGCAAGCAACGCGGGACTCTTGGACGAGACCATTGATCCGAAGAATCTGATCGTGTTCCTCGTAACACTTGGCTTTGCCGTTTTCGGTTCTGTCCTGTTCCGGGGATTTTTATCTGTTATCCCGATCCTGATCGCCGTGATCGCCGGATATATCGCTGCCGTTGCATGTGGGATCGTTGATTTCTCTGCGGTTGCCGCTGCCCCGATCTTTGCGATCCCGAACTTCACCGCTCCAAAATTTAATATGGAAGCGATCATGATCATCATGCCGGTCATCCTTGTCATCACCTCCGAACATATCGGACATCAGGTCGTAACAAGTAAGATCGTCGGCCGCGACCTCTTAAAGGATCCGGGACTTCACCGCAGCATCTTTGGTGACAACTTCTCCACCATGGTATCCGGTCTCATCGGCTCCGTACCGACGACCACCTACGGTGAGAACATCGGCGTTATGGCTGTCACAAAGGTTTACAGTGTTCAGGTCATCGCCGGAGCAGCCGTGATCTCCATCATCTGCTCCTTTATCGGGAAATTATCGACCCTGATCCAGACGATCCCGGGTCCGGTCATCGGCGGAATCTCCTTCCTGCTCTACGGTATGATCGGAACCTCCGGCCTCCGCATTCTGGTCGACTCAAAAGTCGACTACGGCAAAAACAGAAACCAGGCACTGACTGCCGTGATCTTTGTAACCGGCCTCTCCGGGATCAAGGTGAATTTCGGCAATGTGCAGCTCACAGGTATGGTCCTTGCATGTGTTGTCGGCATGATTTTAAGCCTGATCTTCTATCTCTTTGATAAGATGAAGCTTACAAATGATCAGTAAAAGTAACAAAGTGTAACCATCTGGAATAAAACGTAAACTTGCAGGTTCTGCTCCGGTATGCGGTTCATCTCCGCTATCGTTTCAGAACCTGCTTTTTATTTTTTCTACAGCCTGCCCCGCACACATTTCCCCGTCCTTTTTATTTTTTACTCCCGGCTCATTCAAACCGATACTTTTTTTCTGCCCTCTTTTTTCTTTTGTTATCTGACGATATTTCCTATATAAACTATACTTACAGAATTATTAGTTTTCTCTGTTTTATTTACAAATTTTCTTTTTCGCGCTATGATATTTCTATCATATGATATTGGGATCAAAAGGTATTTTGTCTCTGATATCATCATATACAAATCGAAAGGATGGTTCCCACATGAAAGAAGCGATTCAGACCCTTTTAACGTCCGACAAGATGGCTCACGCCTTCGAATACCTGAAACAGGATGAAGCGCACACCATCGACCAGCAGATTGAGCTTGTTCAGATCTCCTCCTTCAGCCCATTTGAGGAGAAGCGCGCGATCCGTTTTAAAGAGCTTCTGACCGAGGCAGGTCTCGATCCGGTGATGGATGAGGTCCACAACGTATACGCCCATATCCATGGAACCGGTAATGGTCCGACTCTCTATGTCTCCGCTCATCTGGACACCGTATTCCCGCCGGAAACTCCGCTCCCGGTGAAACGCGAAGGAACAAAGATCTACTCGCCCGGAATCGGCGATGATACCCGTGGACTGGCTGAGATCCTTACGCTGGCAAGAACCATCAAAGAATCCGGCTTAAAACCGGTCGGAGATATCATTATCGGCGGCAATGTCGGTGAGGAAGGTCTCGGAGACCTCCGCGGCATGCGCCACTTCTTCTCGAAAAACGCCGACAAGGTTGACGGTTTTATCTCCGTTGACGGTGCAGGCTGCCTGATCTGCCACGGCGGCACCGGAAGCCACCGCTACGAGGTAACCTTCCGCGGACCGGGGGGACATTCCTTCGGCGCCTTCGGCCTTGTCAATCCGATCTTTGCCATGGGCCGCGCCATCTCCTATATCTCTGAGCTCCGCACCCCGAGAGAACCGAAGACTACCTTCTCCGTCGGTGTCGTAAACGGCGGAACCTCCATCAATGCCATCGCATATGAATGCTCCATGCTTGTCGATATCCGTTCCAACGGCTTAAAGGAGCTTGAAGAGCTTGATGCAAAGCTTCAGGAGTGCATCAAACGTGCAGTTGAGGATGAAAATAACCGTTGGGAAACCGAGCGTTCCTACGAAGAATCTAAGGACAGCTTCGATCACAACGGACGTATCACTGTGGAAGTAAAACAGATCGGAAACCGTCCGGCAGGAAGCCAGCCGAAGGACTGTGAGATCGTGAGCGCCACAGCCTCTGCGTTCCAGGCATGCGGCGAAGATGTAGAATTCGAAAGCGCAGGAAGTACCGATGCAAATATCCCGATCAGCCTCGGAATCCCTGCGATCTGCGTCGGCGGAGGCGGAAAAGGCGGTGCCTGCCATTCTGTTGACGAGTGGTATGACAGCAAAGACGCCTATAAGGGATCTCAGAGAGTCCTTGCGGCGATCTTCGCGCTTGTGGGACTCGATGGGGTAAGTGAGCCGCTGCTTTCCAGGCGGAAAAAATAAGCTCCGCGCCAAAATACCTTTTGTCTCCAACATCATAATATAAAACAGCATGCCGGAAAGTCTCCTGTAAGTCCTGCTTACAAGCGTTCTTCCCGACATGCTGTTTTATTTTCCACTGCGTTTCACAGTTCTATCTTTAGTTTCCATCCACCAGCGACAGTCTCACCAGCGCCCGCTTCAAAGCGGCTTCAGCGCGATCAATATCGGTCTGTGGATTCTTTTCCGCCAGACGTCTCTCTGCGCGGATCCTGGCTTCATTGGCTCTCTTGCCATCGATGTTTTCCGGCCACTCGCAGGCTTCCGCGAGGATCGTTACCTTCTCCGGCAGGATCTGTAAAAATCCGGAAAGCAGCGCCGCTTTTTTCACGCCGTCTGCCCCGTGGATCTTAAGAACGCCCGGTGCAACCGCGACGACCATCGGGATATGCTTCGGATAGATTCCGGCTTCCCCGTCTGCCGTGTTGAGCTCCACCATCGAAACCTCTCCGTCGAAAAACGCCTCATCCGGCGTAACGATCTGAAGTCTCATCATTTCCGCCATGTCCACACCCCCTATTTCACGCGGGCGAGAACATCATCAATATTTCCTGCGTTGAGGAACAGATTCTCCGGTATATCGTCATGTTTGCCTTCGAGGATCTCCTTGAAGCCCTGGATCGTCTCGGAAAGCGGAACATAGCGGCCTTCCAGACCGGTAAACTGTCCAGCTACGAAGAACGGCTGGGATAAGAATCTCTGGATCTTTCTCGCACGGGATACGGTAAGCTTATCTTCCTCGGAAAGCTCATCCATACCGAGCATTGCGATAATATCCTGAAGCTCCTTATATCTCTGCAGCACTTCCTGTACGCCGCGGGCAACCTTATAATGCTCCTCACCAACAATACGCGGATCAAGGATACGGGACGTAGACTCAAGCGGATCTACAGCCGGGTAAATACCAAGCTCTACGATAGAACGGCTGAGTACGGTCGTCGCGTCCAGATGGGTAAAGGTATTTGCCGGAGCCGGGTCTGTTAAGTCATCGGCCGGAACGTAAACTGCCTGTACAGATGTGATGGAACCGTTCTTTGTGGAGGTAATCCGCTCCTGAAGGGCACCCATCTCTGTCTGTAAGGTCGGCTGGTAACCTACGGCTGACGGCATACGTCCGAGCAGCGCTGATACCTCGGAACCAGCCTGACTGAAACGGAAGATATTGTCAATGAATAACAGCACATCTTTTCCGCCTTCGTCACGGAAATACTCTGCCATGGTAAGACCGGTAAGTCCCACACGCATACGGGATCCCGGCGGTTCGTTCATCTGGCCGAACACCATGGTCGTCTTATTGATAACGCCCGAATCGGACATTTCATAGTAAAGGTCATTTCCCTCACGGGTACGCTCACCAACGCCTGTAAATACGGAATATCCGCCGTGCTCTGTCGCAATATTTCGGATCAGCTCCTGAATCAGGACTGTCTTACCTACACCGGCACCGCCGAACAGACCAATCTTTCCACCTTTCTGGTACGGGCAGAGGAGGTCAACGACCTTGATACCTGTCTCAAGGATCTCTGTCTCTGTGGACTGTTCCTCAAAGCTCGGGGCTTTGCGGTGGATCGGGAGCTTTTTCTCCGTCTTCGGAGCTTCTTTATTGTCGATCGGCTGTCCCAGAACATTGAAAATTCTTCCAAGTGTCTGCTCACCGACCGGCACCATGATCGGTCCGCCGGTCGCTACGGCATCCATGCCGCGGACAAGACCGTCGGTGGGACCGAGAGCGATGCATCTTACCGTATCATCACCGAGATGCTGGGCAACCTCAACCGTGAGGACCCCGCCATCCTTTGTGGTGATCTCAATGGCGTCATTGATCTCAGGCAGCCCGCCCTGGGGAAATTTGATATCCAGAACGGCACTGATGACCTGAGTAATTTTACCAATGTTTTTCTCTGCCATCTCACTTCTCCTTGTCTCTATCATAACTATTCAGCCACTCAGGCCAGCGGTAAAAATCCATTCCAGCACATTATGCTGACTGATTTCTGTCTCCTGTATGCTGTCTTTTACCTCCAGCACCGCAAGTACGCAAGTCTGCCAAATAATTACTCATATTTCTTTTTAACCATCGATGGCATTCGCGCCCGCGATGATCTCTGTCAACTCCTGAGTGATGGATCCCTGACGCGCACGGTTGTACTGCAGCGACAGTTTTCCGATCATCTCTTCCGCGTTGTTCGTCGCCGAATCCATTGCAGTCATTCGCGCACCGTTTTCACTGGCAACGGCCTCTAAGAATGCCCCGTAGATCAGGCTGCTCACATACTTCGGAATAATTGCATCCAGAACTTCGTCCTCGTCCGGCTCATAGTTCATAATGAGAAGATCCGGCTTTTCTTCTTTTACTTCGCCCTTTGGCCCTGCTGCCGCAAGATCCACCGGAAGAAGCTTTAAGAACGTTGGGATCTGGCTTACGGTATTTTTGAACGCCGTGTACGCCAGATAGATCTCTCCGATCTCATTCTTCTCAAACATGGCTAAAAGCTTTTTTGAGATCTGCTGCGCGTCGGAGTAGAGCGGCTCGTCGATCACATCGGAGTAATCCGCTTTGATCTCATAGCCTTTCCTTGCGAGTCCGTCGCGTCCTTTCCGTCCGATCGCGAAGATGAGAGCGTCCTCTTTCGGGATCCCGCTCTCCGTCACGAGACGGATGATGTTGGAGTTATATCCGCCGGCAAGTCCGCGATTGGAAGAAACGACGATAACTGCCTTTTTCTTCGAATCCCCGCTCTTTAAATAGCGGTGCCGGATCCCGGTGGATTTCTTCAGCATCTCCTGGATCGTCTGGTACATCAGATTGAAGTACAATCTCGAATTTTCCGCCTTCGTTCTGGATTTCTGGAGTTTTACAGTGGCAACAAGTTTCATGGCTTTGGTAATCTGCTCGGTACTCTCAATACTGGATTTCCTTCGTTTAATATCTCTCATGGTTGCCATGATACATCACCTGCCTTATCTTGCTGCCTTGCACTCTTCAATAGCTTTTTTCAGCAATTCTTCAGTCTCCGGTGTCATCTGCTTCGCCTCGCGGATGCTTGCCGGGATCTCCGGATACTTTGTATCGATAAACTTAAACAGCTCTTTCTCAAAATCAAGAACCTGATTTGTCGGAATATCGAGGAGATATTTCTTCGTCGCCGCGTAGATAATGATGACCTGATACTCGACCGGCATCGGCTGATACTGCGGCTGCTTTAAAACTTCACGGATGCGTTCGCCCTGGGCAAGCTGTTCCTTTGTGCTGGCGTCAAGCTCGGAACCGAACTGGGCGAAGGAAGCGAGCTCGCGGTACTGGGCAAGCTCCACACGGATCGGGGCAGCGATCTTCTTCATCGCCTTGATCTGTGCCGCGCCGCCAACTCGGGATACAGAAAGACCCGCGTTGATCGCCGGACGGAAACCGGAGTTGAACATCTCGGTCTCCAAGTAGATCTGTCCGTCTGTGATGGAGATGACGTTTGTCGGAATGTAGGCCGATACGTCACCCGCCTGCGTCTCAATGATCGGAAGTGCGGTAAGGGAACCGCCGCCAAGGTCATCGGAAAGTCTGGACGCGCGCTCCAACAGTCTGGAATGCAGATAGAAAACATCGCCCGGATATGCCTCACGTCCCGGCGGTCTCTTAAGAAGCAGGGACAGGGTACGGTACGCCGCCGCATGCTTACTTAAGTCATCGTAAACGACAAGCACATCCTCGCCGTTCTCCATCCACTCTTCACCGATTGCGCAACCGGAATACGGGGCAATATACTGTAACGGGGCAAGGTCAGAAGCTGTGGATACGACAAGTGTCGTGTAATCCATCGCGCCGAACTCCTCAAGAGTTTTCACGATTGTCGCAACTGTTGATGCTTTCTGTCCAATTGCAACATAAATACAGTGAACTCCCTGTCCCTTCTGGTTAATAATCGTATCGATCGCGATCGCCGTCTTACCAGTCTGACGGTCGCCGATAATAAGCTCACGCTGTCCGCGTCCGATCGGAACCATGGCATCGATCGCCTTGATACCTGTCTGAAGCGGGGTATCTACGGATTTTCTCTCGATAACACCGTGGGCAACACGCTCGATCTTTCTGAATTTATCCGTAAGGATCGGACCTTTTCCATCGATAGGCTGTCCTAAGGCATTCACGACACGTCCTGTCATGGCATCGCCCACAGGAACCTCAACGACACGTCCTGTCGTCTTTACGGTGTCTCCCTCACTGATGCTTGAGGAATCACCGAGCAGAACCGCTCCGACGTTGTCCTCCTCAAGGTTTAACACCATGCCGTAAACCTCTCCCGGAAATTCCAGAAGTTCTCCCTGCATGGCATTCTCAAGACCGTGGATTCGTGTAATGCCGTCCGCTACCTGGATGACAGTACCCACGTCAGAGACTTCCAGCTTCGTCGAATATCTTTCGATCTGCTCTTTGATGACCGAGCTGATCTCTTCTGGTTTTAAATTCATTTGAGGTCTGCACCTTCTTTCTTTTCCATTTCATCACGTAACTGTTCAGTATTATTTCTGCTGCCGGACTGCTGTTTCCGGTCCCGGATCCGCCGGGATCACGCCAGCTGCAGCTTCATTAAGTCTCTCCGGATCTCCCCGAGTCTTGTCCTGATGCTGCTGTCCACCACGCGGTCACCGATCCTGATCACGAGTCCGCCGAGGATCGCAGGATCGACGCTATAGGTAACTTCCAGACTCACAAAAGCTGTGGTCTCCAAAAGCTTCGCCTCCGTATGGGCCTTCTGCTCCGCGGAGAGCTCCACCGCGCTTGTAACAGTTACGATACCGATCTTTTTATATTCCTTTACACGATTCACAAAATAGTCGAGGATCTTCGGGAGCTCCTTCTGCCGTCCCTTTTCGATCACGGTCTCAAGAAATCCCATCAGGTCATCGGAAACTCTTCCTCTAAAGATATTTTCCACGACCTTTAACTTCTCTTCTTTTATGATCTGCGGATGGTTCAAAAATTGTACAAGGTCTGCATTCTCCATGAGGATCGTCTGCAGTGACTGTACTTCCTCATATACGGGCGACAGCATATCCCGCTCCATGGCAGCTTCAAACAGCGCGTCGCCGTAGACCTTTGACACTAACTTTGCCATGTGCTCTCACCCATTTCCTTTAAAGTCTCCTCGATCAGGGAATCCTGGATCTTTACATCCATGGAAGCGGCAACCGCCTTCTCTGCCATCAGGGACGCAATGGAAACGATCTCCGTCTTCATGTCCTCAAGCGCTTTCTTCTTCTCCAGCTCGATCTCCCGGTTTGCCCGGTCAACGATGCGGTTTGCTTCCTCTCTCGCTTCCGCTAAGATATCAGCTTCCTGCTTTTTCGCTTTTTTCCTCGCTGCGTCGAGAATTTCCTGCGCCTCTTTGTCGATGGACTTTATTTTATCCTCATACTCTGCTTTCAGCGCGAGCGCGTCTTCGCGGCTTGTCTTTGCCGTTTCCAGATCACCCGCGATCCGTTTTCTTCTTTTTTCCAGTACTTCACGCGCCGGATTAAAGAGAAAATACGACATTACAAAGAACAGGATAAAAATATTGATTCCCGTGATCACAATGTCGTTGATCCATTGAGGGTCAAAATTTATTAACCGTTCCAAGGTCTCATCTCGCCTCCTTTACAAACTTCCGCGCATAGCCGGAAGTTTTTTCCTGTTCCCATATCCGGATCAACCGAACGGCTTAACGAACATAAGGATAATGGCAACAACAAGACCATAAAGACCGGTCGTTTCGGCAACGGCCTGTCCAAGAAGCATGGTCGATGTAATATCAGATTTCGCGCCCGGGTTGCGGCCGACTGCAGATGCGCCGAAACCAGCGGCGATACCCTGTCCAACACCAGGTCCGATACCGGCGATCATCGCGATACCGGCGCCGATTGCTGAGCAAGCATGGATCAAATCCTGTCCTGTAATATTCATAGATAAAACCTCCTGTAAAAAAATTTTATAGCTGTCATTCACAGCTACAGGCAAAATCCTTTCCGATCGACTGCGTCGATGGGGTCCTGCCTTCCCTGTTCCGCCCTGCGTTCCTACAGTTTATCATTTACATAGACCATAGTCAGCATGCAGAATACGTATGTCTGGATACACCCGGAAAACAGGTCGCAATACACATGAAGTGCGGCCGGAATACCGATTTTTAATAAGACCGGCATCATTCCGTACCAGAGACCCATGATAATAACTCCGGACAGCATGTTCGCGAACAGGCGAAGGGAGATCGAGATCGGATTCGCAAATTCACCGATCAGATTGATCGGGAACAGCACCGGGAGAGGTTGAAACAATCCCGTAAAGTGTCCGACACCATGATTTTTGATTCCCTGATACTGTACGATCGCAAACGTGACCAGACCAAGAAGGAACGTAACACCAAAGTCGGCAGTAACCGTTCTCAGGCCGAACAGACCACTCAGGTTGCAGAACAGAATAAACAGAAAAATCGTTCCGATATAGTTCGCAAACCGGTTCGCTGAACTGCCAAGAATCCCCGTGGTCATATTTTCCAGCATTTCCATACCGAATTCGATGATATTCTGGAATGTTCCAGGTACATCCGTCGCATGTTTTAATGCACGGTTCGCGGCTATCACCAGAATCAGCAGAACGATCGTAACGATCGTCATTCCGACCGTCGTCGTCGTCAGCCAGAGTTCATGACCGAAGAGATGGTATTTCACGATCCCGTGGATCATGAAATCAGCACCACTGCCACCACTCATTCTTTTTCCTCCTTTCCTTAAGACTCCTGAAAGACTGCTGTCTGTTCCACAACAGCAGCGTATAAGACTCTATCCGTCAAGCCTGAAGATCAGGCCATACGGTCGGTTCGTTTCTGAAGTACCGGATACACATAAGCTCCGGTCTTCAAGCCCAGTGCGCCGAGAACGACTGCTAAAAGGTTGATCGTCGTAAATTTCCATAAAAGGCACACCAGTATTACCGCGCACAGGCTGCGGATCAGCGAATGGATCACCATCTTTTTGCTGCTGTACGCCCCATCAGCCGATTCCACACAGAGTTCCGTGGATCTCGCGATACTGATGAGCAGTACCTCCGCCGCCGCGGCTCCGATCAGCACTCCGGCGATCACCGGAACGGTTCGGAAAAAAATAAGGCAGATGAGAAGCAAGATCATATTATGGATCAGAATCCCGATGCTCATTCCCACTACCTGTCTCTTTGTCTTATCACTCACGATTGTTCCACCCTTTCAATTACCCTGCCGAGGCTGTCTTCTGCCGGACAGTTCCCTGCTGCTTCATATTCCGCTTTCGTTTACGGGTACCGTCTTCTTTGCCGTCCCTTCGGCCGTCACCGCCATCTTTTGGGACGGTCAGCACCGTCTCCGGTTCCGAAACGGCTCTCCCACTGCTTTACCTGCTCTTTCTTTTCCCTGTCTTCGTCTTCTTTCTCTCTGTCTACGATATGCTTCGCCATCTTATATGCACTCAGGCCGCCCGAGAGAACCCCCAGGATCAGAAAGATCAGAACGGTATGAAGTCCGGTCTTTTTATCGATCCAGCTTCCGAAAAGCACACAGATAAGGACCGGTGTCACAACATTGAGTCCAAGCTGGGTGATCAGCACCAGGTTTTCGAGTCCGTTTTTTTTCTGACGCATTTTCTCCCACCTCACTTACCGCGTAACGCATACCGCCATTATACTAAATATTTGCGGATTTGTCCATTTCTACGCATCGACTTTACAGATATTTCGTGAATTCTTTTGTCAATAACATGGTATATTTGGACACATATGGATAATTGTCCAAAAATCACCAGGTGTATTTCTGGATAAAAGTCAACAGGATTCATGTTTCTCCTATATTTGTATATAGGAAAAAGGGACACAGATACTTCCATGTCCCTTCATTTTTTCCTATTACTTTATTTTCTTATGTATCAGTTTCACGGACCCGTCAGATGTTTTCCCTTACAGTCCGTCTCTGTTTTAGTAGTTCATTCCGGTGATTGCGAGCTCTCCATCCGCAGTGACACCAAGAATGATGTTCGGAGCACCGTCACCGAGGACGATCCCGGCCATAACCGGCTCCAGGGAATCGACATCCACCTTTTCGATCGCAGCCTCCATCTCATCGGAGAAGATCTCTGCCGGATCCAGTTTCATAAAGTCTTCCTTCGTATCGACCATGCCTCCGTTCGTCTTCACACAGGAGACAAAGGTTGGGAAATCGATGTGGTCCGCAAGCCCCTCCATATCTTTATTCTTTACAATCGCGATGATCTCTTTTGCGTAGGACTTATAGTCTGTCTTCTCGAGCTGGGCAGCCGCCTGGCTCTGAAGCTTCGCCATCTCCTCATCAGAGATCTCTGCAACCTGCACGCCCTCAGAACTCTCGTCCGTCTCAAAAGCTCCCGGTCCTTCCGCCATCTTTGGGTCTACATTGGAGAGATCCGGTTTTGTTGTATCAACGGCGGATGTCTCCGCTGCGGAAGCCTCCACAGCCGCTGTTGTCTCCTGAGTGTTTTTTGAGCCGCATGCTGTCGCCATCACTGCTGTCACGCAGAGTGCCGCTGCTAACAATACATGTTTTTTCATAATACAATATTCCTCCTCTGATCTTATCCGGTCCATCCGGATCCGTGTCCGGCAGATTTTTACCGGGTACCCGGGCTTCCTTCTATTCATAAATGTACCTGTCTCACTGTATCAGAACTATACCACGCCCTCTTTTTCCTGACAATAAACAATTTCTAAAGAAATGGTTATTTTTTCGTTAGAAAATCTCCATTTATTTTATTTTCCTTTTAGAGTTTCTCCATACTTCCGTCACATTCTTCCTGTATACTTTGTATCATAAAAGATACCAATCAGTTAAAGACATCACGAAGCGTTTTTAAAAGACGAAAGACGAGGCGTGTAGCGCCTGATCAGGTATATATAAAAAATGGGGCCGGCAGGCAAATGAAAT
Source organism: Clostridium sp. CM74B_53 (assembly GCF_036318045.1). Classification (NCBI taxonomy): domain Bacteria; kingdom Bacillati; phylum Bacillota; class Clostridia; order Eubacteriales; family Clostridiaceae; genus Clostridium; species Clostridium sp. CM74B_53. The sequence continues at coordinate 210,159 of NZ_JAWQDE010000001.1, forward strand.
GCGCGCACATTTATGCCGGACTCGACTAAACATAATTCTCGGATCCCTGTGATCCAGGATTGACATATATTCGATACTCATACATCCCCCTTTTTTAGTATTTGTGTGAAAAAACTCCGGTATGCCAGAACCGGAGTTTTTTCATGTCTGCAGTTAAATGTCTCTTGACCCGTTCGCTCATCCCGCACGTTCACTTGCAGCATTCTGTATCTTCACACATGCGTATATCATTCAGTATTTCGTGCCTGTTGTGCAGCAGAAAGTTCATTGAGATTTTCTCCTGAGTAACAAGTGAAAAAACGGGACAGCCTTTGAATCCGGCCGCCCCGTTTTTATCATTTCTTCTTAAATTTAGTGTGTTAAAAGATCCAGTACCAGCTCTGCGCACTTGTTCAGATCATCGATCTTCAATGTTTCTCCGGTCGTATGTACCTTTGTCATACCTGTGGAGAGTACGATCGGCTTGATCCCGTGAAGTGCCATCACATTCGCGTCGCTTCCGCCGCCGCCTTTTGCGGTCACTGCCTGATATCCAAGACGTTTGCAGGACTCAAAGACTCTCTGCACGATCGGATCATCATTTTCCACGTTAAAGCTTACATAATTTGTCTTCAACTCGATCTCAAGCTTTGCTCCCATCTCGTCGCAGGCATCCTGCAGGCACTTCTGCATATGCGCAGCCTGGGCATTTAATTTATCGAGGTTGCGGCTTCTGACTTCTGCCACAAATTCTGCCTTCTCCGGAACGATATTGGTCGCATATTCCGCCTTCAGGGTTCCGATATTGCAAGTAGTCTCCTCATCGATTCTGAGCAGGTTCATCTTTGCGATTCCCTTCGCTGCGACCTGGATCGCACTGATTCCCTCTTCCGGTGCAAGACCCGCATGGGAAGATTTTCCAATGATCGTCGCGAAGATCTTGATCTGCCCCGGTCCACAGGTTAAGATCTTTCCGATATCACCGCTGGCGTCAAATACCATCGCTTCTTTTCCTTTAATCATGGACAGATCCATATTCTTGACACCGTTCATACCACCTTCTTCGCCGATCGTAAATAAGATCTCTGTATTGCGGCACGGAATATTCTGTTCTTTGATCACCTTGATTGCTTCCATGATCGCTGCGATTCCGGATTTGTCATCGCCCGCAAGGATCGTGGAGCCGTCTGTATGGATGATCCCGTCATCGACAAGCGGTCTGATGCCATTGCCCGGAGTCACCGTATCCATATGTGCACACATGATCGTCGGATCACCCGGGATCGTTCCCGGAAGATATGCGCATACATTAAATCCATTGGAGCCAAAACCTTCCCCGGCTTTGTCGGTCTTTACTTCCAGTCCAAGTACTTTAAGATCCTCAACCAGCTTTTCCCCCATCGCTTTTTCATTCTTTGTCTCACTGTCGATCATAACATAATCAAAGAATGTGTCGAGCAGTCTCTTCTCATTTATCATGGCATTACCCCTCCTGTTTTACATGCAAAATACCGGCATTTCGTTCTTTTGCATCACAATTTTGTGTTTTTATTCTAACATGGATCTGCTGTCTCCGCAAGAATCCACACTGCCCTGATACAGCGTTTTTCCATGCCGGCACGCTTCATATTTTCTCCGCGATTCCCCGAAGATCCATGATTTTTCCTCATCCGCTCCTTCAGCGCGCCGGAACTCATCTCTTTATTATTGTCTGAATTATCTGAATTATTTATTCTTTATTAACAATATAAACTGTAACAACTTTTTCACTAAATAAAAAAAGGTGTGGACAGATATTTACAAAAGATATATAATTAATTCATAAAAAGTTTATATTCTTTATTCTTAACAAAGAATTAACTTTTTCTCAATCGGCGGAATTGCTGGAAATCTCCCTGTTTTTTCAGCTATTTCGTACTTTTACTATTGCAGGAGGTTTCTATATGAGCGAAAACACCACTAGTACCACTAAGCAAACCTGGCTCGACAAGGCGTTAACAGTCGTTGAAAACGTATGTAACAAACTTCCCGACCCGGTAATCCTGTTCTGCTGGCTCTTCCTTTTCACGGCGATCATCGGTACGATCGCAACGGTAGCTGGCGTGAGCCTGATCAACCCGGCAACAAATGAAGCCGTTGTTTCCCAGAACTTCTTCTCGGTAGACGGACTCCACTGGTTCCTTGACAATATGGTAAAGAACTTTACCGGTTTCGCACCGCTCGGTCTGGTAATCTCCATGACCCTCGGCATCGGTCTCTGCGAGGAGTCCGGTCTCGTAATGTCCCTCTTAAAGAGCTGCTTAAGCGATGTTCCTCCGGCACTCGTTCCGTACCTTATCGCATTTGTCGGCACGATCGGAAATATCGCTTCTGATACTGCGAACATCATCGTCCCTCCGATCGCCGCTCTTCTCTATATCGGTGCCGGAAAGCATCCGGTTGCAGGTATGATCTGCGGATATGCAGGTGCAAATGCAGGCTTCACTGCAAACCTGATGGTTGCAGGTACAGACTCCCTGCTTCAGGGTCTCACAAATGACGCAATCAAAGGTTTCCTTCCGGAGACTACCTTCCAGGTAGATGTTACCTGTAACTGGTTCTTCATGATCGCCTCCACAATCCTCTGTTCTATCGTGATCGGTGCTGTTTGTACAAAGGTTGTAGAGCCGCGTTTCGGAAAATACGAAGGTTCCTCCGATGAAAAGATCGAAAAACTGAGTGCTTCTGAGAGTAAAGGTCTCCGCTGTGCAGGAATTACAGCGATCATCTACATTATCATCCTCGTTGTTGGATTCTTTACTGGTCCGTTAGCAGGTGAGAATGGTGCCTTCGTTGGTTCTCCGCTCTTAAAAGGCCTGATCCCGATCCTGTTCGTATTCTTCTCGATCTGTGCGATCGCATTTGGTTTTGGTTCCGGTTCCTTTAAGAAATCCGGCGACATCAGTAAAGCTATGAACAAACAGATGGCAGCAATGGGCTCCTATATTTCCTTCTGTTTCTTCTGCGGACAGTTCCAGGGCTTATTCAACTGGACAAAACTCGGTACACTCCTCGCAATCGGCGGCGCTGACATTCTTCAGTCCGCAGGATTCACAGGTATCCCGTTATTTGTATGCTTCATCCTCGTTGTAACATGTGTAAACATCTTCATGTCATCCGGTTCCGCAAAATGGGCGATCTTCGCTCCGATCTTCGTTCCGATGTTCATGCTCCTCGGTTATCATCCGGGCTTTACACAGTTACTTTACAGACTCGGTGATTCCCCGACAAACGCGGTTACTCCGATGTCCCCGTATATCTGGATGGTTCTCGCAACTGCTCAGACCAAGTACATGAAGGACTTAAAGATCGGTACCCTGATCTCCAACCTTCTTCCGATCGCAGTGATCCTCGAAGTGATCTGGGTTGTCTTCTTTATCATCTGGTACCTCATCGGTCTTCCGATCGGTCCGGGTGTCGGTTCCGTTCTTCCGGCAGGAATCATGTAAATTATCCGATCCTGCAGAATTACATAACTGAATACGTTTATTTCGCCAGGGCATGTGAAGTGCCCTGGCGTTTTTTGTCTCATCTATGTCGGTCTCCGGCCACCCCGTAACACCGAATGTCCCTATGTATAAAAAGAAGGTGCCTCGGCACATTCGGCATCTCGCGTGGTCGCTTGCGACAACCTTCATCTTCGCGCGAGTTAGGCACGCAGTGCCTTTTTATTTAACAGGAAGTTCCATCGGAGTTTCCTGTTAAATAAAAAACAGGTGATCCGCTTACCAGACCGCCTGTCTCATACCCTTTATTCTGTTTTCCGGTCCTCTCCTACTTTACAAGTCCTTTTATAATAGAAGAAACCTTATCATAGTCATACTGGACTTCTTTCACGCCGGACTGTTTTTTATACCAGCTTTTCAGTTCCTGATAAGTCGTGGAATAAGAACCATATCCGAGATACAGTTCCGGAGTCTGGTAGTTATCTGCAAAAACGACCATCGGCATAACCTTTAAATTATGGACTCCGTTTTCTTCCATGATCTTTCCGATCTCCTCCGCACCTTTCTTTAAATTAAGAAGCGGATTTTCAAATTCTTCTTTTCTTTTTGCGTCCTCTCGCCGCCACATTGCTCCGTCCGGAGTTCCGTATATCTTAATTCCCCAGCCATAAGTTCTTACAAGGTAAACGCCTCTCTTATCCATAAGGACCGCATCAAACGTCATTTTTCCTTCCGGCAGATTTAAAGTCGCGTTCTTTAAAACCTCACCGGGCTTTCCACAGATCTTTTTCAGCCGCGCGGAGACCTTTTCTACAGCCTTTTCGTGATTCCGCTGTTTGTTCATGTGTTTCGCGATCAGCCAAAACACCATCACACCGGCCAAAATGTAGGCAAAGAACATAAAATAGTCCTGCGCCGAATGAAGTTTCCATGTCTGAAAGTTTCCACCAAACATATTTTATCCTCCCAGGTATTCAATTAACCGCACATTGGCACTTGCTGCCACTGACAGTCTTTTTTGAATCCGTCAGGCAGGATTCCTTTATTATCTGTCATCACGTTTCATGCACGATACTTTATCTTAACACGAAACCACTATAAACGCAATAATCTTCTCATGATCGCCATTTCCTGATTTGTGCATTTTTACCAAATATTTGTCATTCCATTTAGCGAAATCTCCGGGCTTTTTTTCAGTTTTCTAATTTAAAAATAAAAATTATAAACACTTTCTAAAAAATATATAGCTTTTTCGAACCATTTATAGTATAATATCCATGCAAGCGGGATCTCGGGGGTTTAGGTCCCGTAAATTAAGTTTACAGGAGGTTTTTCAAATGAGTGAAAACACTACCGCTAAGAAAACCGGCGTGGACAAACTGATTGATGGTATCGAAAAAGTTTGTAACAAATTGCCGCCGCCAGCGATTCTGTTCTGCTGGCTCTTCCTTATCACAGCCATCATCGGCTGCATCTTCAGTGTAATGGGCGTTGCCCTTACAAACCCGGCTTCCGGAGAGGTTGTAACATCTGCGAACCTGTTCTCCAAAGACGGCGTTGACTGGATCTTAGGCAACATGGTAAAGAACTTTACCGGTTTCGCTCCGTTAGGTCTGGTTATCACAATGACACTCGGTATCGGTCTCTGTGAGGAGTCCGGAATGCTGATCTCCATGCTGAACAGTTCCTTAAAGAACGTTCCGGCATCTATGATCCCGTATGTAATCGCATTCGTCGGTACAGTCGGAAACATCGCTTCCGATACAGCTATGGTCGTTATCCCGCCGATGGCTGCCATCGTTTACATGGGCGTTGGCAAACACCCGGTAGTTGGTATGATGGTTGGTTACGCAGGTGCTCAGGCCGGTTTCACAGCGAACCTGATGGTTGCCGGTACTGATACTCTGTTACAGGGTCTTACAAACGATGCGATCAAGGCATTCATCCCGGATACAACATTCCAGGTTGACCCGACCTGTAACTGGTTCTTCATGATCTTCTCCACCTTCCTCTGCGCAGCAGTTATCGGATTCTGTTCCGTACATATGATCGAGCCGCGTTTCGGAAAATACGAGGGTGCCGGAGAAGCAAAACTTGAAGAAGTTACTCCGCAGCAGAAGAAAGGTCTTAATGCTGCAGCTCTTACCGCGATCATCTACATCATCATCATTGCAATCGGATTCTTCACCGGTCTTCTTTCCGGCGAGAACGGTGCGTTTATTGGATCCCCGCTCTTAAAGGGCCTGATCCCGATCCTGTTCGTTCTGTTCTGTCTCTGCGGTCTTGCATACGGCTTCACTGCAGGTACATTCAAGAACGCTGTTGATGTCAACAAGGCAATGTCTAAGCAGATGGCTGCTATGGGTTCCTACGTTCTGTTCTGCTTCTTCTGCGGACAGTTCCAGGGCTTATTCAACTGGACAAAGCTTGGTACACTCCTTGCGATCGCAGGTGCTGATGGTCTCGAGGCTGCAGGTTTCACAGGCATTCCACTCTGTGTAGCTTTCATCATCCTCTGCTCCTTCGTCAACATCTTCGTATCCTCCGGTTCCGCGAAGTGGGCTATTTTCGCTCCGATCTTCGTTCCGATGTTCATGCTCCTCGGTTACCATCCGGGCTTCACACAGTTACTTTACAGAATTGGTGATTCCCCGTTCAACTGTTGGACACCGATGTCCGCATATATCTGGATGATCTTAAGTGTTGCTCAGACAAAGTACGTTCCGGATCTCAAAATTGGTACTCTGATCTCCAACATGATTCCGATGTCCATCGTTCTTCAGATCGCATGGATCATCGTAGTTGTTATCTGGATGATGATCGGACTTCCGTTCGGACCGGGCGTAGGCGTTGCTCTTCCGGCTGGAATCCTCTAATTCAGAGTATAGCAGCTTACAAAGCTTACTGCGTAAAATATAAAGGCAGGATGACCCGTCGCTTTTGCGGCGGGTCGTTTTTTGCTTAAAACTCACCTCCATGGCATCTTGATACCTCAGAGATGAGTTCTTTTCTTCTCAAAATCGGAAATTCAATTCTTCGCCCGAACTGCCGCTGCAAGCAGTTCACCGCAGCACGCCGAAGTTGATTTTATTATTTCTGGTTCTCTTTCAGATGTCTCTCCAGAATATCCGCTGCACAGGCTGCGAGCTCTGCACACGGGCGCTTTTTATAGTAGCTCTCCGTTCTCGCCTCCGGCACCGGATTCGTATCCGTATTAATCCCGGCCAGCAGCTCCCGGCAGATGTAGCTTCCGTTCTCGTTCTTGAACGTCGTTACAAGCTCCTGAATTTTCTTATAGTGATCCTGCTTCGCCGCTACCGCCTTCGGGTCTGTATAGCCTTCCAGAGCCCCACAGACCAGTGCCATTCCGCTGACACAGCCACATACCTCCCGAAGTCTTCCGAGGCCGCCGCCAAACGAGGACGCCAGGCCTGCCGCCATCTCTCTGCTGATCCCCCGTGCTTCCAGCTCCTCAGCAAATGCCAGCGTCACCGCCTGGGAGCAATTGTAACCTTCCCGGAACAGTTCCCGCGCGCGGTCCCCGCGGCTTTTTTCACAGACTGTTTCATTTTTTGTTGGTTTTTCCACAATATCCATCGGCTTATTCTCTGCCATTCCTTCTACCCCTTTCGTATCTTTCCCGTTACCATAGCATATACTGTGTAACAAAATTTTCCAATGCTTCGCATTCCGAATCGGCAAAATCCTCGATCGCAGCGGTATCATACGGAATTTTCAGTTCGTAAAATCCCTACTCGCGAAAAATAACTCGCTTTTCTCTTTGTCACTGTTCCGAAGAACCTTTGCTTGTATTTTTCCATGTCTTATGGTAGAATAATATCGTTATGGTTGTATCAAAGATTCAGCCACATTCATATGACAGCGAATCATTTCCTGGGCCATCGCCAAGCGGTAAGGCACAGGACTTTGACTCCTGCATTCCACGGGTTCGAATCCCGTTGGCCCAGGAAATGATTCGCAAATCCAGTGCTTGTAATTTTTATTATAAGCACTTTTTTTATCTGTTTGCAACAGGAAATCTAACCTCTGAACGCGGTTAAAGCTCCCGGAAGTTTTTAATAGCTATCACAAACCATTCCAGAACCAACGATGGGGCAGAGTTCTTATGAACTCCGCCCCATCCATTGACATAGGACCTATTAGCACAGCAGCTTCCCCAACAAAACAAAAAAGCCCCGGGAACTGCTTCCCAGGGAAATACGGGTGGATACAGGGATTCGAACCCTGGGCCTCCAGAGCCACAATCTGGCGCGCTAACCAGCTGCGCTATACCCACCATAATATAAAATTCGAAATCGCACTTGATTTCAAATGAGCCTGAAGGGATTCGAACCCCCGACCCACGGCTTAGAAGGCCGTTGCTCTATCCAGCTGAGCTACAGACTCATTATGCTTTTTCGCAAAAGCAAAGCGGGTGATGGGAATCGAACCCACGTATCCAGCTTGGAAGGCTGGTGTTCTACCATTGAACTACACCCGCAGGAAAACTTTGTTTTATTTTCGCTGACTTGAATATTATATCTCATATCCGTTCATCTGTCAACAATTTTTTTATCTTTCTTTCGATAAAAATCGGGGTGACAGGATTCGAACCTGCGACCCCCTGGTCCCAAACCAGGTGCTCTAGCCAAGCTGAGCCACACCCCGGAATTTCTGCGAAGCATTTGAAAAGCAAAAGTTCACTAAATGCGTTTAAAATTATACCGTGAACACGATAGATTGTCAACCATTTTTTTGAAATCTTCCAATAAAATTGCAGTCCACGTTACCCTCCAAGCCATTAAAACCCGCGACCGTCACTGCAGTCAGCGGGAAGCTTCTGACTAAGGACCTCGATCCAGGCATCTACTTTTTCTTAACTCGCAGGTATAACTGTTTCAGCAAAGGGTGACTGTATTCTCGACACTACCAGCGGTGATCTTCCGCCCAGGAGTGCCTTGATCCGGGGATCTGGTTCCTCTTAGCTCGCGGGTGACTGCGTTGGGACGCAGAGACCGCACTGTCTGAGCGAAGCGAGTTTGCGGTATCTGTGTCCCGCCCTTAGCAGTCTCCCGGGAGCTTAGCGGAACCATCCCCGCATCCCTGGGCGCTCCTGGGCGGAAGCTCACCGCGTACTCTCGCTAACACTGCGATCCAGTCAAAATCTTTCTTCGCCCTCTCGCCAACACCATATCTCAGTCACACCCCGTCTAATACAACCCCGACGGAATATCCCGATCCTGATCCACATAACAGACCGTATAATGCGCCTCCCCATTCCGGTCGATCTCCATCAGCATATACGATGGTTTTCTCCCGTCCTGTCTCGGATAAGAAAGACTTCCCGGATTCAGCACCACAAGCCCATCCTCACAGTACTCCAGATGCGGCTTGTGGGTATGGCCAAACATGACAATATCCACCTTTCTGGCTCTCGCCTCTTCCTTGATCGTCTCCAGCTCAAACGATACGCCGTACATGTGACCGTGAGTCAGAAATGCCCGGTATTTCCCGATGGAGATCTCCTTCTCCTTGTCTGTCTGGGAAAAGAAATCATTATTTCCGCGCACAACATGGATCACGCAGTTATCATTATTCACCCATTCCTTAAAATAGATCTCGCTGCCCTCGGTATCCCCCAGATGGATCAGCATATCGAACGGGGACTGTTTTTCAATAATTGCCCTGAGATTTCCATCTCTTCTGTGGGTATCGCTCACGATCAGAATTTTCATACCTTACTCTCCGATTTCTTCTGCAAGACATTTTTTCATCGCCCGAAGCGCTTTACCGCGGTGGCTGATGGCATTCTTCTCATCCATAGTGATCTCCGCCGATGTCTTCCCGTATTCCGGAAGCATCAAGATCGGATCATAGCCGAATCCGCCGGCACCAGCCGGTTCATGCGCAATCACGCCTTCCATCGTTCCCTCCGCTGTCAAGGTTCTTCCATCCGGAAGGACCGCTGCGATCACACAGACGAAGCGCGCCGTGCGCTTCTCCTCCGGGACACCGTCCAGACGATGGATCAGATTCCAGTTCTTGATCTCATAGGAAGTCTTCTCCCCCATATACCGCGCGGAGTAGACGCCCGGCTCCCCGTTTAAGGCATCGATCACAAGCCCGGAATCATCCGCGAGAACGATCCCACCGGTCTTCTCCCAAACAGCTTTTGCCTTAATTAACGCATTTGCCGCGAATGTATCTCCATCTTCCACAATATCAACATCCACGCCTGCCTCCTTCATCGACAGGATCTCCGCTCCGAGGTCCTTTAAGATCTCACGGATCTCCCGCATCTTTCCGGCATTTGATGTTGCAAAAACAATCTTATGTTCCATGTTCTTCTCACTTTCCAATGATCCTGCTGTAGGCTTTCAGGCACACGTTGCATCCCTTTGACTCTTCGGTCCGCTCCCATGTGCCGCCATCAAAACTAATATACCCCTCACCGTCGCTTATGTCAACATTTCCTGTCCGCCCGCTGCCTGCATACTCCACCGCCACCGGCTGCGTTGTCCCCGGCGTGTGGATCTTAACTGCCACAACGAACGGCTCTCCTGCATTCACCGTCTGCGGTTTTGCCAGGCGGACCGTATAAAATCCTGCATCCGTGACCATGCCGAATGCCAGGACTTTTCCACTGTCCACCTGAAATTTCACACCGTTTTCCACATGTTCACGGAAACTGTCCCCGTCAAACACATACACTTCGTATTCCGTGTCCGGCGCCGTGGCATAAAATCCCACTGCCTCCAGCGTCTCCTCCGACTCTGCTGTATACACGTTCGCCATCCATGCGTCCGGCTCTCCATAGCCCATCTGGCCGGTCCATCCGCAGAGATCACTCTGGTAATTCCTGTCATAATTATCCGACGGCTCGATCCCGCGATAGGAGATACTGCTCTCCGCGATCCGACTGTCCTCGTAGGAGACATGAAAAAATCCACCATCCCCAAAGGTTTCTCCCCAGCTGTTGATGCAGAGAAACGCCCCGTCCGACTCCGGAGCTGATGCGAACTTTTCCTTCGGATAATCGTCATCCCAGCCGATGATCACGGTGTCATGGTTCGGCTCCTCGCTGCCTTTATAACAGACATTTCCGTCGCCCCCACGGTTTTCCGCCGGAAGATAGAGCGATGTCTGGACGCCTCCGTATAAAAATACCGCCCGTTTTACCGCGCCATAATCCTTCGCTTGCAGAATCCTGATCTCCTGGACATGACAGACCGGTGCAAGACCGTCCGGTGAGGTGCTGTCCCCATATGGATCGTCCGCCTCCGAGACAGGTCCCTGCCAGGCGAGAAGGTAGGCCATCGCCATACTGTAATCCCCGCCGGAATTCTGACTGATTCCGAAGCTGTTGTGGATCGACATATGGTCCGCCGAGAGCGGCACTGCCATGGATTCCGGCATGGACGTCTCCACCGCCTTTAATGCCGCGAATGCCCAGCACGTACCGAGATCTCCCTGGTCGGAAACACGGATCGCCCGGTGTTCCCTCAGATCGTAGGATGACGGGAGTTCTATAAACTCCTGCTCCCCGGATCCATCTGCGGAAATTTCACTGTCCGCATCCATGTATTTCCGGTCAGCTCCCGTTTCATCTGTACTGTTCGCTCCGGCATCCGTCAGTGTTTCTTCCCCATCAGCTGCAGCGTCAGAATTCTCCGTGACGCTCAGATCAGGCTTCTCTGCGCTGTTTTCCTGATGGTCATCGTCCACTACGAGGTCGATCCCTGTCTTTGCCAGATCCAAGATTTCTGTCCTCGCAGCAAAAACCATGCCTGCTGCCAGCACTGCGACCGCTCCGGGCCACAGACCGCTCCCACGTCTTTTCCTTCTTCGGCTTCTCATCTTCTCCGTCTTACCCACATTCCGCCTGCAATCGGCATTTTCCCTGTCCTGCATGGCAGGTTACGATCAAAAATCCATTCCTGGTCGGCTGCGCCGATGGGATTTTCACCTTCAAGCCTGTGCTTTATTACGGTCAGCGCAACAAGTGCGCAGACCTGCTGAGCAGTTATCACTGCTCTTCGTTTCTCTCCTCACGTTTCCTTGCCGGTGGCTTCGGTCCCAGGAACTGGTAGAAATACGTCTTCATCATACCATTATAGATCTTCCGGTTCTTATCCGCCTTGCGTCCGAAATAGCGCTCGGTATCTTCATACGCCGTGATGATATAAGCTGACCAGGAATCAAGCGCCGCGAAACGCTCTCCGATCGTCTTATATAACTCCGGCAGGTTCTTCTTCTCCTCGATTCGCTCCCCATACGGCGGGTTTGTGATCAGGAATCCGTATTTTTTCGGATGGCTGAGCCCACTCACCGGACGCTGCTGGAAATGGATCAGTTCGTCCACGCCTGCTGCCTTCGCGTTCGCTCTCGCTGCACGGATGATGTCCCCGTCAATGTCGTAGCCCTGGATATCCGTCTGGACAGAAAGATCCACAAGATCGTTCGCCTCGTCCATCGCATCATACCAGCATTTTCTCGGGATCAGATGTTTCCAGTCCTCGGAGAGGAATTCCCGGTTCATGCCCGGCGCCATATTCGCTGCGATCATCGCCGCCTCGATCGGGAAGGTTCCGCTTCCGCAGAACGGATCCACAAGGATCCGGTCGCTCTTCCACGGAGTCAGCATGATGAGTGCCGCCGCCAGCGTCTCCGTGATCGGCGCCTTACTTGTCAGGGTCCTGTAACCGCGCTTATGCAGGGATTCTCCGGTCGTGTCAAGCGCTACCGTCACCGTGTCCTTGTGAAGGAATACGCGCAGCGGGAAGCTTGCACCGCTCTCCGGGAACCATTCGATCCCATATGCCTTTTTCATCCTCTCGACCATGGCTTTTTTCATGATGGACTGGATATCGGACGGGCTGAAGAGCTTGCTCTTAATGGAGGAAGCTTTCGCGACCCAGAATTTCGCATCCTTCGGGAGATATTCCTCCCACGGGATCGCGCGGGTCCCCTGGAACAGTTCCTCGAAAGTCTCTGCATGGAAACTGCCGACCTTTAAAAGTACGCGCTCCGTTGTTCTGAGGAAAATATTGGCACGGCAGATCGCCTCCGCGTCGCCGATAAATGTCACACGCCCGTCTTCCACCTGGCTGACCTCATATCCAAGGTCCAGGATTTCTTTTTTCATCACTGCCTCCAGGCCGAAATGGCATGGGACGATCAATTCAAATGTATTCAATCTGATTTTCTCCGTTCTGATGTATCGCGCAGCTGCTCACGTAACTGTTCAGTACCCTCACACCTACAGGAACAACCTCCCCCGGAGCTTCCCTTCGGATGCATGGCAACCTACAAGCAAAAATCCATTTTAAATTCGCAGCCACTTTATTTTCATAGTTTCATTCCATCCGTATCGTTCGCCGGATGGCTGTATTCCATTTAATTTTAAGGGTTCGCAGTCACCCTGTCAATCCCTGTAAAACTACAATCCAGGCTTCCTGTCCACGGTACAGGAGTTTTCTGACCATGCAAAGCACCCGTGACCGTGACCATATCATACCAAGCATTCCATCCGGAATTTTTTTCGATAATCGACAGTCCTACCCTGCCAAATCATCACTTTCTTTTCTTCCGGAACTTTTACTCCCGGCATCCCACATAATATTTTCCCCTGTAATAATGCAGTCCTCCCAGTGCATTCACCGCATCATACCCGCGTCCCGCGAGTTCTCTCGCCGCGAGCAGGCTCTGACCTCCGTAGGCGCAGTAGATGACCACAGGACGGTCTTTTGTGATCTCTGCCTCCACTTCATCCAGCTGTTCATAAGGCAGGTTCACAGCCCCCAGGAGATGCCCTGCCTCATATTCCTTCTGTTCCCGCACATCCAGCAACGTGAATGTCCGCTCCCCGTCCAGAAGTTGTTCCAGCTGCTGCATCGAGATCGTCCGAAACATATTCCTTCTCCTGAAACATATCCTTAATTTAAAATATGCCGGGCGGCCCGGACATGGTTCCTTTCTGCACAGTCAATTCCAGCACATTTCAATGCTTTATGCAGCTGCCGTGGACCGTTCTGTGTCCGCATAACGTCTGAAATCATATACCTTTCGTCTGCAATAACCGCAAAAATGGCGGCAGGATCACCCCACCGCCATTCTTATCAGATCTGACTGTTCGACCACGCAATCTTTCCACACAGCTTCCTGCACAGTCAGACCGCCGCATCTTTTTTATCTTTTGCAGTTTCTCCCATTGTCCGTAGAGTCCTTAGAACTGTTCTTCGAACGGTTCTGACTGTTATTCTCCGAACGGTTCTGGCTGTTTCTGCTCTGGTTCTTTGTCTTGTCGTAAGTCTCAGACCCACTGTTTTTCATGTTGTCGTCCATATCATAGCTGTTTCTTGCCATTTTTTTCGTACCTCCTGGAGTTGTTGTTCCACGGCCGCCTGTAAGACGCACCGGCGGAAATATTTTGCTGCGGCATCCTCTGCCGCACCTGCATTCTCTAGTATGGTCCGAACCTGAACTTTTATGCACCGCTGTCCATGATCTTTTCAGGCAACATCTTTTATGCCGTTTCCCCAAAAAGCACTTTTAATTTTTTCATACAATGAAAGAAAGCCGGGATCAGGAACGCATCCGCAAAGATCCATGCAAGCGGACTCGCAAAACATGCCGGAAGGAATCCGAACACCGGAACAAGGCAGAAGCCAACGAGAGACCGTGCAGCCATCTCGCAGACACCGGCCAGGATCGCAAACGTCGAAAATCCCATTCCCTGGATCGTAAAGCGGACCACATTCACAAACGTCAGTGGAATGTAGAACATACTGTTTCCGATCAGGAACATCGCCACACGACCGATGATCTCCGTCTGATCCGCGTCCATAAAGAGAAGCGCGATATACTTTCCGCCAAAGAACAGGATCACAAACGCGATCAGGGAGTAGACGATACCGATCAGGCTTGCCGCCTTCAGTCCCTCTTTCACACGGTCAAGCTTCTTCGCACCCACGTTCTGTCCCGCGTAAGTCGCCATGGTTCCACCCAGAGCATCAAACGGACAGCAGAAGAACATACTGACCTTGCTTCCCGTAGAAACGGCCGCAACCGCCATAGAACCCAGAGAATTTACCGCAGTCTGGAGCACAACGCTGCCGATGGCCGTGATGGAATACTGAAGTCCCATAGGAATCCCCATGCTGCAGAGTGTGCCGAGCATGCGTCCGTCCGGCTTCCACTCTTCGTCTTTCATATGAAGGATCGGATAGTGCCGGATCATGTAGATCAGACAGAGCACTGCCGAAATTCCCTGCGAGATTACCGTAGCCAGAGCCGGTCCGCCCACACCCATGCCGAGTCCCAGGATCGTAAAGAAATCAAGACCGATGTTCAGGAGGGACGATAACAGCAAAAAGTAGACCGGGGTCTTGCTGTCGCCGAGGCTGCGGATAATTCCCGCCAGCATGTTATAAAGGTAAGTGACCGGAATTCCAAGGAAAATCACAAAAATGTAATCATATGCGCCCTGAATAATATCCTCCGGCGTATTCATCCACTGTAAAATATTCATGCAGAGTGCACCTACGACCGCCGTCATGACCACCGCGAACACCGCTGAAAGCCATCCGGCATTCGCCACGAACTTTCTCATTCCCTTGTAATCTCCCGCGCCGAACTTCTGCGCCACCGGAATCGCAAATCCGCTGCAGGCACCGGTACAGAAACCGATGATCATAAAGTTGATCGACCCCGTCGATCCAACCGCCGCCAGAGACGATACTCCCAGACATTTTCCGACAATGATCGTGTCTACCATGTTATAAAACTGCTGAAAAAGAAATCCCAGCAGCATCGGAACCGCAAAGCTTAAGATCAGCTTCATTGGCGATCCGACTGTCAGATCCTTTACCTCACTTTTCTGCATATGTAATTCTCCTGTGTCTCAAATTTGAAATATCCTGTATCAAAATTTCATATTTTGCCAAACTTTGATGTATTATAAATCAGTGATAACAAAATGTATATGCATCAAAGCACCAAAAAAGTGTACGATTTTACTTTTAGATTCGTCAAAAGCGCTTTTAAACATAAAGGATGTTAGACCATACAATGATTTAACATCCTTTATATTATCCACTATTCCGTTTGTACAAAGTTCTCTACTCTTTTTTTTACATCATCATGTTCATCCATAAGTTTCTTTGCCTCTTTTGCATCATGCCGCGCAATTGCGTCTGTGATAAGAAAATGATAATAAATTCCACCAAGAAATCCAAATTTATCATTTCCATATGTCAGCATATTAGGATTTCCCAATATTTGATGTATTATATTTGAAATAATCGGATTTCCATATGCCTCGGCAATCGTTATATGAAATTCCATTTCCTTCTGATTATATAACAAAGAGTTCCCAATTGCGTTATGTTGTTCATAGTTAATCTGACGAAGTTTCTTAACCAGCTCCGGTGTCGCATTTTGAGCTACCGCATATGCAATCTCCGGTTCTATGAGTTTTCTCGCTTGTAGCCAGGTCAGATAATTTTTCATCTCAATTTTTTCTACCGACCCACTTGCATTGAGTATTCGTTGATCCGGAAGATATACCTGATCTAAGCATACAAATGTTCCTTTTCCCCGCTCACTTTTAAGTATTCCCAAAACATTGTATCTTTGAATTGCACTGCGAATACTGGTACGGCTATATCCCAATTCTCTACACAATTCATTTTCCGATGGTATTTTTTCTCCAATCGCCCAACTTCCATCATCAATTTTACTCTTCATGTATTGCATAATATGATCTATCACATTTTCAGGTTTGTCCATATATATAACTCCTTTTAAATGAGTTTTTATGTCTCTATTCTAAATGTATAGATTCTAAAACGCAAGTCCTTACGAAAAAATGCTTATCTTATGCTACCAGCGTTGGAAGAAATGTTGATATTGCCGGAATATATGCCACAAGCATCATTACAATGAAGAAAAGAAGAATCAACGGCCACATTTCTTTTACGAGCTTCGCCAAGGAGATCTGACCAACCGAACTTGCAATAAAGAGAGTCGCACCGACAGGCGGAGTAATTCCACCGAAAATAAATGTCAGAACCATAACCATTCCAAAATGAATCGGGTCAAATCCGAAGCTCGCCGCCAATGGCTGGAAGATTGGTACCATAATGATTGCCGCCGGAGTCGTATCCATAAAGCAGCCGATGATCATCATAGCGAGGATCATTAGGAACATAATAATATAAACGTTTGTTGTAAGTCCAGAAATCCATATGCTTAACTTATTCGGAAGCTGTAAAATCGCAATACAATAGCTGAAAGCACTTGTTGCTGCAAAAATTAGAGAACTCTGTCCAACTGTAAACGCTGTAGATTTAATTGTTTCGATCATATCATGAAAATGAAATTCTCTGTAATAAAATACACCAATAATAACGCCATACAGACCAGCGACAGCACCAGCCTCTGTTGCGGTAAACACACCTGATAATGTACCGCCAATAATAATCACTGGCATAATCATAGCCGGAATGGCATCCTTCGCTGCAACAAGAAGATTATGGGAATTAAACTTTGGCCGATAGTTACCATCGCAGTTCTCCGGATCAGTCTTTGCTTTATAAAGACAATATATCATTTGTGATACGGATACCATAATTCCAGGAATCATTCCAGCCACAAACAATTTACCACAAGAAATCCCCGTAATAGAAGAATAAAGTACCATTAGAATGGACGGAGGGATAATGGAACCAATCGTCGCTGACGCACATGTAATAGCTGTCGAATATGATTTGCTGTATCCTGCCTCCGTCATCCCCCCAATCTCCATGACGCCTAAAGAAGCAACGTCTGCAGAAGTTGAACCCGAAATTCCCGCAAACATAGTTGATGCGAGGACATTTACCAAAGCAAGACCGCCTGGCAAGAATCCTACAATTTCTGAGGCGAATTTAAAAATTCTTCTTGTAATTCCACAGCGGTTCATAATTTCTCCTGCGAAAATATATAACGGAATCGCCATCAAAGTAAAAGAATCAGCGCCAGCAAACATGCGTTGCGGAATTGTGAGGATATCAGTTCCTCTCGTTAGCAGATACAGCATGGAAGAAATTCCCATAACAGCTGCAACCGGAACTCCAATCAGAAGGAGTGCAAAAAAAGATATCAACAATACTGACATATTTACATTTCCTCCTCAATATTTTTCTTATGTTTTTTCAATCCCAAATGAAATTCTATTATGTTAATAGCAGATTCTAATACAATACCCGCACATCCAAATGCCATAATTCCGTATGGAATCGCCATTGGAATTTTCATTGCCGATGAAGAAACCGAAATATTCAGTATTGCCATACGACACGTATATATTGTGGTGATTCCAAAAAACACCACCATTAAAAAACGTCCAAATTGTGCAATTATTTTCTGTATCTTTTCAGGGAACATGCCTGTGAAAAAATCCACATGAATATGACGATCCTCCCTCGTTGTAAAGATTGCTCCCAAGAATATAATCGATACGAAACAATAACGTCCCATTTCCACAGAAAAGACAATCGGGCTATTAAAGAAATAACGCATAATAACATTCAGATTGGTTATTCCAAACATCATCAAAAACAAAAAAATAATTACCCATAACAATAATTCATCTATGACTTTCTTTACCCTCTTCAACACTTCCATCGCGAAATTCCTCCACTGACATCAAACAGAATATCCCTAAAAAAATCAGGTGGGCAGACTTGACACCGCCCACCTGTACATGCGAATCAATATTCACAAGTTTTATCCAAAATCACTTATTCTTCTGTACCAGCTCAAATAATTTCTTTGCCTCGTCGGACTGCATAAAATCATATGCGTTGTAATCAATCATCGCGCGCATGGATTCAACATCAGAATCAACGAATGTCATCTTTTCTTCCAATGCCTTACGGTTTTCAGCATCAGAAGTCTTGGTAGATTCCAAACCATAATGGGAGGCGTCCAGACCCGCCTGCAATAATAAGTTCTTTTCATCATCGTTTAATTTATCGAAAACAGATGCCGACATTGAGAATGTTGTAGGAGCGTTCAGATGGTTTGTCTTATTGAAGTATGGTGCAACCTTAAACCACGACAAATGTAAACAGCCATCCGGAGTATTCTCAACGCCATCTACGACGCCAGTATCTATTGCTGTGTAAATCTCACCAGTTGCTAACGGAGTTGGAGCTGCCCCTAACATACGGAATGTATCTACATACAGGGAAGATTCCGGAACTCTCATCTTGAATCCCTTTAAATCATCAACACTATTGATTGGTTTTGTTGTGTACATATTACGAAATGCCATTACATAATATCCAAGGTTCTGTACTTTCGCAACGTTGCGAAGCTGTTCAGACGCGTATTCGCCCGCCTCGCTTTCAAGCACTTTTTGTACCTGATCATAATCATCATACATATACGGAAGAATCAGTGCGCCTAACTGAGGAATAGAGTTTACATAGAATTCAACTGCAATTACTGCCATATCCAGTGTACCGGCCGTTAATGCCTCCAGATTCTGCGCCTCAGTTCCCAGTGCAGAGCCCTCAAATACATCTACTTTCATCCTTCCATCAGAAAGCTCTTCTACTTTATCAGCAAAATGGTGAGTCACATCTGCCAGTGCGCTTCCGCTAGGTGCTGTTGTTGATAAAGAAAATGTATGTTTTTCAACATTTGATGCATCAAACTGATATGTGTAGTCTTCTCCCTCCGATGTTTTCTTTGTCTCATTGGTTTCTGCTTCTGATGAGATTTCCGCAGTTGCCACAGTTGTCTGGGATGTCGTCGTAGTTGACGCATTGTTTAGACATCCTGTCATGGACATTGCCGCCATTGCCGCTGCTAAAACGATTGCCAATTTTCTTTTCATAACATTCCCTCCATTGAGTTTTTGCATTTATTTGTAATACAAGTTAATAGTACCACGTCTCATGTTGTGTGTCAATATTCCAACGTCGCTCTGCGCATTTTTATGCATATAGTGCATTATTCTCCCATTTTTTTGGACATTATGCACTATTTTTATCTTTTTTTGTTTTTTGCTTGTCTTTTATTCGAAAATCATTTATAGTGAACTTGTATTACCTATATTGTATTTGACTTCATAAGGAGGAAATATTATGCTTCCAAAAATCCGTTCCGTCCAGGTCATCGAAACTGCTCCCGACGGTATCAATCTTCTCGTTGTAAAAGTAGAAACAACCGAACAAGGCTTATACGGTCTTGGCTGTGCTACCTTTTCATATCGTACAGCTACTATTAAAAATCTGATTGAACAGTATATTGAACCATTACTGATCGGTCGTGATGTAGACCGTATCTCCGATCTCTGGCAGCTTATGCATCAGAATGCATACTGGAGATCTGGTCCAATTGAAAACAATGCGATCTCCGGTGTTGACATGGCGCTCTGGGACATCAAGGGAAAAATGGCAAATATGCCCGTCTATCAGCTATTGGGCGGGAAACTCCGAGACGGTATCCCGGTATACCAGCATGCTGACGGTGGAACCATCGAAGAACTGATTGATAATGTTGAAAAGTATCAGGAGATCGGGCTTCGCTACGTGCGATGCCAGAACGGAATCTACGGTGGAACTCCATTCGGCGAGCCTCCGAAGCAGGCAGCAAAAGGCGCTCAGATCGGCACCTACATTGATTCTCCGGAATACATGCAGAACACAATTAAAATGTTCGAAAAGCTTCGTTCCCACTTCGGTGATTCTCTGGAGTTCATCCATGATGTCCACGAACGCATCAATCCGATCGAGGCACGACGTTTTTGTAAAGAAATGGATCAGTTCCGACTATTCTTCTTAGAAGATGTCGTTTCACCGGAAAATATCAGCTGGCTGAGAGAGATCCACAACTACTGTACAACGCCTTTAAGCCACGGCGAACTGTATGTGAATAACAATGAATGGCACAATGCCGTGATCGATCGAAGCGTCGATTACCTCCGCGCTCACATTTCCGATATTGGAGGAATCACTCCTGCGCTCCGCATGGCCGCGTTCGCCGCAGAGTTCGGCGTTCGTACCTGCTGGCACTGCCCGCCGGATCTGTCTCCGGTTGCAGCTTCCGCGCTTATCAATATTGATCTTGCGATCCCGAACTTTGGTCTTCAGGAGTGGAGCGGAGTCCGGACATATGACTTCCTTCAGCAGAGTAAAGGCCACGACGCGGATGAAGCGCTGCATGAAGTATTTAAAAACATGCCGGAGTACGGAAATGACGGCTTTGTATACGGAAATGATCTTCCGGGTCTCGGCGTAGAGATCGACGAAGAAGCCGCTAAGAAATACCCGCCGGCACATCCGGTAACCACATGGACACAGACAAGAAACTTTGACGGTTCCCTCCAGACACCGTAGTTTAAGTTTTTAGAGGTGAGAAAAATCCCCATTTCTCACCTTTTTTCATATCCGCACTCACAGTCTCTCCATTACAATCGTCATTTCTGGTGACTTATCCCATTTTCCCCGACCCGTCAAAGTTCTTCTTTACAATCTTCCCATTTCATGATACTGTAATGGCATCAGAGCGCCAACCGCCCTGAAAATCAAACAAACATGCAGAGTAGACGTGTGCGCGTCAAGTGCCCGCCAGACAGGGAGTTGCTGGCAGGACGAAGGGAATTTCCCGCGGTGCACATATCGCATCCCGCTGCATCAGAAGATAGTTTGCAGATACCTTTTGTGTCTGTGACCGTTCGATTATCTCCTGTTGTGGTCCGAGAATCTGCAAAGGAGGTATTTTTTTATGCAAAAAAGCTCAAGCGACCTCTTTTCCAGGATCTTTGAATCATCCCGTGAATTTAAGAAGGTCACCACCATCACTACCTGCGCCATGTTCGGCGCACTATCCGTTGTACTTGGATACTACTCTTTTAAGATCACACCAAACTTAAAGATCGGCTTCGGTTCGATCCCAAATATGCTGGTGGATTATCTGTTCGGCCCGGTCGTCGGCGGATTATTCGGCGGCGCTATGGATGTGATCAAGTTTATGTTAAAGCCGGACGGCGGATTTATGCCGGGCTTTACGTTCAACGCGATGCTTGCGGCATTTATCTACGGCCTGTTCTTCTATAAAAAGAACCTTTCCCTGCCGCGGATCCTTACAGCAAAGCTCGTGGTGATCATTCTCTGCAACATCATCCTCGGAACCTACTGGCTGACGCTTTTAAACGGAAAAGGATTTTTAGCGATCCTGCCGGCCCGCGCCATCAAGAACCTGATCCAGTGGCCTGTGGACTCCCTGATCTTTTTCCTTGTGGCAAAGACGTTGGAACAGGCCGGCGTGTTTAAGATCATCCTTCATGCCGGAAACCGCCAGAGAAGATAGTACGCAAAAGTGCCCTCAGCAGCAATCCTCAAAAATCTGCTGCAAAGGGCACTTTTTTAATCCTTTTTATCCTTTATCCAATTTCAGGTTAGTCACCAAGTACATTCACGATCCTCACTGGTGTACGGTAGTTCCATCTGGAAACCTTAATTCCGGTCTTCTCTGTGGAGGCATGTACGATCTGTCCATTTCCGATATAGAGGGCAACGTGGTTGATCCTCTTTCCGGAACCATAGCTGATAATATCACCCGGGCGCATCTCGGAGCTGCTTACCACACGACCCATACGGGACTGTCCGCCGGAAGAATGCGGGAGCTCTACGCCTGCTGCGTGACGCATTACATAGGAAGTAAATCCGGAACAGTCAACACCGGTATTCGGATTTGTTCCACCGTATTTGTAACGGTTTCCTACAAACTGAAGTGCATATGTAACAATCTCGGAGCGGAGGTCATCCTCAACATCGACCTCTGCCTCTAATACTTCCTCGTCATCCGCATTTTCCTCATCTGCGTCTGCCTCTTCTGCCTCCGCACTGTCAGCTGCAGTATCGTCTGTGTTTTTCTCTTCGGAAGCTGTATCGGTATTCTCTTCAGAACTCTCTGTCGTTGTCTCTGTCTGCTTGTCCTTTTCTAACGGATTTCCGTTTTCATCGAGGTGGATGATCGTTACTACTTTTTTATTTTCATTCACTGCAGTCTGCTCATCCGCGAAGGAAACGATCGGAAGCGCTGCGGTTAAAGCCATACATAAACAGGTGATCTTTAAAGTTCTGAAAAGTTTATTTGTCATTGAAATCCTCTTATTTTAAAGCTTTCATAGTTTGTAAGGTTTGTTACAAATATGTTACGTTTTGTTACAAACAAATTATATTTCCTATGGCCTCTTTTGTCAATAAAAACAAAGGAATTCATAAACTCTTAATAATTTAGGCGAAAATCACCAGTTTTGTGGCAAAAATGCGGCGCTCCCAACAGAGAACGCCGCACCTGTTTACATAACTTATTTCAATTGTAACATCCTGTAATCTGTTGATTCTTTCAGTAAAATCAAGGCTTTTCAGACATTTCCGGCTTTAAATTCATGAATCGGTCCACCGTTTTCCGTGCCTGCATCTGCAGCTCACAGCTCCGACTGCCTGTTCATTATATTTACTTTGCTATCTTCCCCGGAAATTCTTAACGATCCAGTAAATGATCAGGCACATCAGGATCGGTCCTGAAAACCGGATCAGGAGATAGAACACGCCGCCCATAATGCTGAACACCACGGAGATCACAAGAAACAGGATCACAACAAGGGCCAATTTCCAGTACCACTTATTCAGATCGAAATAATGGATATTCGGCGCGGAGCCGTTCTGATAACTTCCCTGGCTATAAGTGCTTCTTCTGTCATCGTCCCGCGGGGACGCATCCTCAAAGCTTCCATGACCATCTCCGGTCTCTCCCGCAGCCTCCGCGGAATTGATGATCGTGCGCGCCACGATATTCGGCTCGCCGATCTCCTCTATGATCTCGTCCATGGTACGTCCTTTCCCGAGTTCCTGGGAAAGATAATCCGCATAATAATTTAGGTTCTCGCGGATCACGGACGCCGGGACTTCACCCGAAAGCGCGTCCTCTAAGCGTCTTAAAAATTCGTCCTTGTTCATGCAATTCTACTCCAGTTTTTCTTTAATGATGCCGCCTCTGTATGCTGCCACAAGTTCCTTCAGGTCCGCGATCTTTGCCGCAAGTTCTTTTCCGGTATCGGTATCCGCGACCATCACACGTTTTTTCATTTTCTCTACGATCGTGACCTTCGGTGTATTTTCATGATCCCTGTCAAACGGTTTGTGCTCCGCAAGCGCCAGATGATGGGAATTGAAGATCAGGGTATAACCTGCGATCCCCGTCTTTGGCTGGTAGGACTTGGAAAGTCCGCCGTCGATGACGAAGAGTTTTCCGTTTCCCTTGATCGGGCTCTCACCATCCTTTAATTTTACCGGTACATGTCCATTGATAATGTGGGAACCTTCCACCGGAAGTCCGAACTCCTTGAGAATCTTATTACAGAATTCCTCTTTTTCACTCAGTTTATAATACGGGTTCATATTTTCCTTTGCAGCTGCCTTGTCAGCGACAAAGTAGTTCTCAAAGGTTGCCATATTGTCCTTTCCGTATACCGGGGACTTCGGACCGCACCATAAATACCACATAAAGTCACGGTACCAGTCTTTCGTCGGGTCATCCTCTGGCAGGAAATATGCCATCTTCACCGCGTCCTCGATATAGTCGAGCAGACGTTTTCCGGAATAGATGATCCCTTTCAGCTTCAGCTCCTCGAAGGTACCGTCCTCTTTCATCGGGATGCAGCCATGGTACAGCAGGTTTCCGTTGCACCTCTTGTACATTGCGCCATGGGAATATACGAAACGGATATGACGGTGAAGTGTCTCACTGTGGTGGAACGAGAGCGCCAGATTGTAGATCAGCTCCTGCTCTTCCTTTGTGAATTTTAACGGATCCTTCGGATCGATCGTCGGGAAGTTCATATCCAGCATCTTGTAATCTTTTCCGCGGATATTTACTGTTCCTTTTTCAAAGTTGATATGTTCCAGATGGATCCGGTCATTGATCTGATAGTCCGGATGGCGTTTCGTGATCTGACCTTCCACCTTGAACTGGATCACTGTGATCGCTTTGTGCATCTTCGCAGCAAGACCCGGATCTACTGCGTCGTAGATATTTTCATCCAGGATCTTCGGCATGAACCGCTCACACGGATCATCCTTATAAACTTTCGCCGCAAACATGGATAAGGGGCGAAGGTTGATCCCATATCCATCCTCCAGGACATCGAATCCATTGTAACGGATCGCAATCCGGAGCACGTTGCAGATGCACGCCAGGTTGCCGGTCGCCGCACCCATCCAGGAGATATCATGGTTGCCCCACTGGATATCCACGTCGTGGAAGTGCATGAGCTCATTCATGATAATGTCCGCGCGCGGTCCACGGTCAAAGATATCACCGATAATGTGAAGGCTGTCCACTGTCAGGTTCTGGATCAGGTTGCAGAGTGCCATGATGAACTGGTCACCCATCTCGATGTCGATGATGGAGTGGATGATCTCGTCATAGTAAACTTTCTTATTATCATCATTGTAGTCCACATGAAGGAGCTCATCGATGATATAAGCGAATGCCGGCGGCATTTTTTTACGAACTTTCGATCTCGTAAATTTCGAGGAAACCTCTTTACAGATGCGCACCAGACGGTAGATCGTAATTCTCTGCCAGTCTTCTGTAAATTTTCCCGCTTTCTGGATCTTCCGGATATTCCGCTCCGGATAGTAGATCAGGTTTGCAAGAGCGATCTCCTCTTCGTCCGAGATCACATACCCGAAGGTCTCCGAGATCTTCTCGCGGATAATACCGGACGCACTGCGGAGCAGGTGAATAAACGCTTCGTATTCCCCGTGCAGGTCGCTAAAGAAATACTCGGTTCCTTTCGGAAGTCCGCGGATCGCCATCAGGTTGATGATCTCACTGGAGGCCGCTTTCACGGTCGGATACTCTTTTGCAAGCAGCTTCAGATAGTCCAAATCTCTCATTGTCTCTGTTTTCCTCCCTGCAATTTCCCGGATATTTAAATCCTGTTACAGTACACAGCACCTCCGTCTGTGCTCCGCAGCGGAATTTTGCCGATGATTCGCATTCCAAATCGGCCAACTCTGCACTAATTACTGTATGGTAGAGAATTTTCATTTTAGAAACTTTCGGCCATGAAAAACAACAGCTTTTTTCTGGTTTTTGCGGAGCTTTTCATACTCTTCTTCCACCTTACAGGTTAAAAATTTAACCGCCCGGGAATTGCTTTTCCATTTATTTTATAGTAACATATTCATATTCAAAACTCAACCAAAGAATCTGGTGTCCGGCCGATGCAGACAGTGATGATCGCCGATCTGGACGGCACGGCACTTATGAGCAGGAAGAAAAGGAGATTTTCATGGACAGCGAGCTTCTCTACGTTTTTGGTACCGGAAATGCCACGGTTACCAACCTTTATAATACATGCTTTGCGCTCCGCGACGGGGACGAATATTTTATGGTGGATGCCGGCGGCGGAAACGGGATCTTAAAGATCCTGGACAACATGCAGGTTCCCTTAGAGCGGATCCACCACATTTTCGTGACCCACGCCCACACAGACCATGTACTCGGCATCGTCTGGATGATCCGCATGATCGCAACAAAGATGAAAAAGGACCAGTATATCGGGGACGCCCACATTTACTGCCACGCAGAGTTGATCGAGACGATCAAAACACTCTGCCGCCTGACGATCCAGGATAAGTTTTACAACATGATCGGTGACCGGATCCATCTGGAGGAAGTGAAGGACGGGGAGACGCGCCATATTTTAAGCTATGATGTGACGTTCTTCGATATCCACTCCACGAAATTAAAACAGTTCGGCTTTACGCTGACATTAAATAATGGAAGAAAACTCACCTGCGTCGGAGATGAGCCGTACAATCCGGACTGTGAACAGTATGTGCGCGGCAGTGACTGGCTGCTCCACGAGGCGTTCTGCCTCTATGCGGAGCGCGATATCTGGAAGCCGTATGAAAAGCATCACAGCACCGTGAAGGACGCCTGTGAACTTGCGGAGTCTCTCGGGATCCCGAACCTCGTTCTCTGGCACACGGAGGACAGCAATGTTGCCGGAAGGGAACGTCTTTATAAGAGTGAGGGAAAACGCTATTACAGCGGAAATATCTATGTCCCGGATGATGAGAGCCTGATCGCATTATAATGGAGGAAAAAGCTATGTCTATCAAACCATGGATCTGCAACGGATCACGGACGATCGTAAAAGACCGCTGGATCGATCTTCATGCCGATGACTGTGCACTGCCGGACGGTACAAAGATCTCTCCGTTTTATGTAAATACTGTGCCGGATTTTGTCGTTGTGGTCGCTGTCACTGTGGACGGGGATTTCGTTTTCGTGCGCCAGTACCGCCATGGAACAAGACAGATCCTTCTGGAACTTCCGGCAGGCTGTATGGAGCCGACGGACGCCGATCCGGGCGCCGGAGCCGTGAGAGAACTCTTCGAGGAGACAGGCTACGCCGGGAGCAAACCGGTATTTCTATGCAAGGTCGCACCAAATGCGGCATGCATCAGCAATTTCGCCCACTGCTATCTGATCACGGACTGCAAAAAAGTCAGCAGCCAGCATCTGGACGCCACCGAGGATCTCGAGATCGTTGTCATGTCCGCTGAGGAAACGAAAAAGCTGATGGCGGAAGGCGGACTCGTGCAGGCGGTGCATGTGGCGGCAATGTATTATGCGGAAAAGCTCCTGAATAAATAAGCGCAGGGATTGCCACAGAACAGAAAATTTTAATACCAAAAGGGATACTGCCCTTTTGGCTCATGTTTCTCCCCGGTTTACACTTTAACCGGGGATTTATGTCGGATACAATTTCCACTGATTGAGAGCGATGAGCATCCGGTATATTTCTCAGTTCGGAGCAGTTTCTGCACAAATTCAATTTGAATTGAAAAGGGTATACATTATGAATAAACGTGAAATTTCAGAAATTAAAAAGCAATTTAAAAAAGACAATAATGCGATCACCCGCATCTGCGGATGCTATGTTGACGCTGAAAAACAGATCAAGACAACCTTGAAAGAGGCATTCTTTGCACTCTCCGAGGAAGAGATCTTCAAATATTATGAGATCTTCAAGAAGGCACTCTCCGGCGGGATCGGCAAGAATCTCCACAACCTGGAATACTCGATCCACGATGAAGGCCCGGACAGCGCCCACGCGCTTCTCATGAAGCTTCGCGACGAAAAGATCGCTGATGATGAGACTGTAGATGCTTTCTATAACAAAGTGATCGAGAATTACGAGTACGGAGAGAATTATTACATCATCCTGATCCACAGTGCCTACGATGTTCCGGGAAAAGCTTCCGACAATGAGGAAATGTTCGATGCATCCGAGGAAGTCTACAACCACATTCTCTGCTGCATCTGCCCGGTAAAGCTCTCAGAACCGGGACTTTCCTACAATGAGGCGACAAATGCGATCGAGGAGCGCCCGCGTGACTGGTGGGTCCAGGCTCCGATGACCGGATTCCTGTTCCCGGCTTTCAATGACCGCAGCAGCGATATCCATGGAGTTCTGTATTTCTCCAAAAATCCGGAAGAACTCCACTCCGAGTTCATTGACGCCTGCCTCGGCGCTCCGACTCCGATCTCCTTCAAATCACAGAAAGAGGCATTCCAGGAGATCTTAACTGATACGCTCGGCGAGGAATGTGACTACGAGACTGTCCGACAGATCCATGAAAATCTCACGGAGCTTGCGGAGGAACATAAGGAGGACGAGGTCCCGCTGACTCTCACAAAGCCGGAGGTCAAAGATCTCCTCGAAAAGAGCGGCGTGGAGCCGGAACGTCTGGAACATTTCGATAAGGTCTATGAGGATGCCGCCGGGGAAAACACCGCGATCCTCGTTCCTGCGATCACAGGAACCGGAAAATTTGCCGTAAAGACACCGGACGTTGACATCAAAGTCAACCCGGACCGCCTTGATCTTGTCGAGACAAAATTCATCAGCGGCCGCCGCTGCCTTGTGATAGCGGTCGAGGACAACGTGGAAGTCAACGGCATGCCTGTGAAGATGTGGGAGGAGCAGAAGGAGGCGCCGGAAGCATAGCCTTCGGAATATCTTCGCTGCTTGAGAAACCGACTCCGATAATGTTTTGCCATCTGGAGGTTCTTATGCTATCATCGACTCGTTTTACCGAAGATTTTGCATATGAAGTTCTGTCCGTTGTGGAAGAAATCCCCGAGGGAAATGTCGCTACTTACGGACAGATTGCCCGCCTGATCGGCCGGGACAAAAATTCGCGGCTTGTGGCGAGAGTTCTCTCTCACGCGTCAAACTATGGTGATTTTCCCTGCCACCGTGTTGTCAACCATGCCGGCCGCCTTGTCCCCGGCTGGCTGGAACAGGGATTTCTCCTGCAACAGGAGGGCGTGGAACTTAAAGATCCCATGCATGTAGATCTGAAAAAATATCAATGGAACTGCTGAGGCATCTCGCCCCGGCAGTTTTTTATTATACGTTTTTTCGGACCGGCAGACTTTCTCCCTGTGAAACATAATTTTTTATATTACTTTTCATGGATAGGAATTTCCGTATAATACCATTGTGATCGCGGATCTTGCCCGGATTTCTCGAAAACTTGACATTTTTCTTCATTTTTGCTATATTATTTCTGTAATATTTTTGTAATATTTGAAACATATTTCGCAATTACTGCGATGCATCTGACAACTATGAGGAAACCGGCATGAAAAAATTACAGCAATTGATTCCATCTATTTCAAAAGCAGTCTTTATCAAAGCGGCCATTGCCGCGTCCGTTTTATTGTTTTCCGTCTCCCACTCTGCTTTTCCATCCCACGCCGCATCCGCCTATGACAATATGGCTGTCGCAAATGTAAACAGCGACCCGTTAAATATGCGCACAAAACCGTCCACAGAAGGGGACATTATCGGAAAGTGCTACCGCGGAGCTGGCGGAACTGTTCTCGAGCGAAAAAGCGGCTGGACAAAAGTACGTTCCGGAAAGCTTGAGGGCTGGATGAAAGATGACTATCTTCTCTATGGAAATGATATTGAACCACTTGCAAAAGAGCTCGGTCTCATAAACGCAAAGATCACCGCAACGACCTTAAATATCCGGGAAACTCCATCCACGACGTCCGATATTCTCAAACAGGCCGCTGCCGGAGATACCTTTCCGGTTTTAAGCGAAGATAATGGCTGGGTGCAGATCCAGCTGTCCGCTGACACGACCGGCTATCTTTCCGGAAAATATGTATCGATCATTCCGATCCCGGGAGCTGCTGTTGATGCGAAGGAGGAATCTGCTGCATTAAATTCCTCCGGCCAGTCCGCCGCAGCGCCATCTTATGTGATCCCTGCAACAGATGATGAGGTCTATCTGCTGGCAGCCTGTACCGCAATGGAAACGGGAGATGGTTCCTACGACGCACAGCTCGCTGTTGCAAGCTGTATCGTCAACCGTGTCAAAACAAAAGAATGGGGCAAAACGATCTCCAGTGTGATCTACGCTGATGGTCAGTTTCCGGGAGCAACGTCCGGACTTCTGGACCGTTACCTCTCAAAAAGTCCGTCAAAAACGGCTCTGAAAGCCGCAAAAGACGCTCTGTCCGGCTCCAACAATATTGGAGATTATCTCTATTTTAAATCGGCGAAGCGGGCCTCCGTCAGCAGCTATTCGTCCTATAAGATCGTTGGTGGGAACTGTTTCTACAAAAAATAGGCCGATTCATCCGATAAAAACAGGGAAAATACTCTTTTTCTCAAGAGACTTTCCCTGTTTTTCGAATGATTCTTCTATTTCTCCTTACATCTCACCGCCGCCCGCGCCTTTCCTCCTGTCGTACACGTAAACAGCGTCAGGTCCCAGTCGCCGGATTCCATTTTTTCGATGTCGGTTCCGCCGACTGTCTCGATCGTATCCACTTCATAAGAAAATACATTGCCGTCCGCATCTGTAAAGATCACCTCATCGCCCGGATCCAGGCGCTTGATGCCGGAAAAATGCGTGCGGTAATTATGTCCGGCAATAATCAGGTTATTCTGGTACGCGGATCCACTGTAGCGGCACGGCGCTTTTTTCAGCTTCGCATAACTCCACTCACTGATCACCGGCAGTTTCAGGTCAAGCAGCGGGATCTCGATCGTCCCGATGCATTCCTGGCCGTTTACCTCCACGACCGGCATCTCCATCTCCGGATGCTTTTTATACTCCGGAACAAGTTCCTCGCTCTCCGGTTCCAGCCGCTCCGGAAGACCGGCCTCCAGCGATTCCATCTGAACCACCATCTCCTCTGCTGCCTTTCCGGCCTGGTCCGATTCTCTTATGTTGTAAATTGTGAGAAGAAGAGCCGCTACAACTAACAGCAGCCCTCCGCCCATCAGGATCTTACTTTTCATTGTCCTTCTCAGCTCCTTTTTTACCATTGTATAGCCGTCTGAGATTTTGTCAATCTTGTTAATACCCACAACCCGGATCATTTTTGTCTTTTTTTTAACAATCTTTCACTTTTTTTCTCATATTCATTGTCTGAAATGTACAATTTTGGTATAGTATACCCATAAAAAATTACAAATGGTGACGATTTCGGACTTTTCTCTCTGTGCGATCCTTCAGCGGCAACGCCTTACCGGCGAATCGCAGCTTATTTTCATGGATCCGCGGACTTGTCAGATGATCGCCGCTGCAATGTTCTCAGGCGAGAATCTACTCCGCAGAGAACGGAAAACAGGAGGATATCATGAAAAGAACAATGAAAGCTACCGCATTATTCTTAGCAGCCGGACTGCTGCTCACCGCGTGCGGTGGAAAGACCGAGACAGCTGCAACAACTGCCGCCGCAGGAGATGCCGCTGGTGCTGAGACAACCGCTGCTGCCGCAGAAACAGACGCAAAGAAGCCGTCCTTCGTATTCGTCTGCACCGGTCAGTTAGGAGACAAGTCCTTCAACGACTCCGCAAACGCAGGTATGGAAAAGATCGCATCTGATCTTGGCTGCGAAGTAAAGGTGATCGAGATCGGCCGTGACCAGACAAAGTGGGAGCCGACATTCCAGGATCTCGCTGAGGAAGGAAAATACGATGTTATCATTTCCAACGGATCTTCCTCCGCTGAGGTCATCGAGCAGGTTGCGGAAGAATTCCCGGATCAGAAATTCGTTATGTTCGACTCTGATATGGAAGAGGGCAAGTGGCCGAACCTTTACGCGATCAGCTACAAACAGAACGAGGGCAGCTACCTTGCCGGCGTTCTCGCAGCACTTGTAACAGAATCCAAAGACATGCCAAACGCAAATGAAGACAAGAAGATCGGTTTCGTCGGCGGTTCCGAGCACCCGATCATTACTGACTTCCTTGTTGGATACATCGCAGGCGCAAAATCTGTTGACCCGGATATCAAGGTATACGTTTCCTACATCGGTTCCTGGGATGATACCGCAAAGGGTAAAGAGACAGCTATCGCCCAGTACAATCAGGGCGTTGATATTATCTTCCCGGCTGCTGAGCAGGCCGGACTTGGCTGCGTAGAGGCTGCTGCTGAGATGGGCAAATACATCATCGGCGTTGACTCTGATCAGGCAATGCTGTTCTCCGGTTCCGATGAGGCAAAGGCAAACGTGATCCTTTCTTCCGTATTAAAGAATGTCGGCGATTCCCTCGTGAGAATGGCTGAAATGGAAGAAGAGGGAACGGTTCCTTACGGCAAATGTGAATTCCTTGGTTTAAAGGAAAACGGTGCGGGTCTTGCTGACAACGAGTACTTCCAGAAGAACGTTCCGGACGAGATCAAAAAGACGATCGAGGAGAAGAAACAGGAAGTTCTCGACGGAAAAATCGAGATCCCGACTGCTCTCGGCGATGCTGACCAGAACGAAGTTCAGGTTCTCATCGACTCTGTAGCTCCGTAATTTTATCCGGCAGATCCACTCAAAACCTGCTGCGATATTTTATGTAAACCATCTGGGGAATCTTTCCAAGGCCATTGATTTTCCCAGAATATCGAGTACATCAGGGGACTTGTCAACAAGTCCCCTTGGCTTTTATAAGAAAGGAGGATCCGTATGGGCAAAGAGATCCTGAAAATGGAACATATCACAAAGATCTACCCCAACGGTGTCATGGCCAACAGGGATGTCAGCTTTTCTGTCCGGGAAGGTGAGATCCATGCCCTGATGGGTGAGAACGGTGCCGGAAAAAGTACCCTGATGAAGATCCTGTTCGGTGACGAGGACGCCACTGAGGGCGATATCATCTTCGAGGGAAACAAGATCCAGCCAAAAAGTGCCGCTGACACGATCCGTCTCGGAATTGGAATGGTGCATCAGCACTTCATGCTCGTGGATTCTCTACGGGTATATGAGAACGTGATCCTCGGCATGGAACCGAAAAACGGGATCATGATCGACAAGGAAAAAGCGATCCGGGCGGTGGAGGAAACCGCCAAAAAGTACAACTTAAAGATCGATCCGATGGCTGTCGTTGGAGAGCTCTCCGTCAGCCAGAAACAGAAGGTCGAGATCTTAAAAGTCCTGCTCCGCGGGGCGAAGCTCCTGATCTTAGATGAGCCGACCGCAGTTTTGACGCCACAGGAGACAGACGAACTCTTTGAACAGCTTCTTTTACTAAAGAAAAATGATCACACGATCATCTTCATCTCCCACAAGATCCGCGAAGTCATGCAGATCTGCGACAATATCACAGTCCTCCGCAACGGACGGACAGTGGGATCGATTCCGGTCGCCAACGCGACAGAAGAAGACATCTCCCGCTTCATGGTGGGCCGCGATGTCATCCTGAAAATGAATAAAAAGCCGGCAGAATTCGGTGACACGCTCTTAAAAGTCACTGATCTGACCTATGAAAATAAAGAAGGACGAAAGCTCCTGGACCATGTCTCCTTTTCACTGAAAAAGGGCCAGATCTTAGGTATCGCGGGAGTTGAGGGAAACGGACAGAATGAACTCGCCGAGGCGATCTTCGGTTTCTACTCCGGTGTCAAAGGCAGTATCCTCTTTGACGGGAAAGAAATCCTTGGAAAATCCATCCGCACGATCCGCGATGACGGAATTTCCTATATCCCCGAGGACCGTATCAAAACCGGAGCGGCCGGAAACATCAGCCTCTGGGGCAACATGATCGCAGACATCATCGACAGCCCGCTGTTAAAAAAACACGGACTTCTCAATTATAAAAATATCCATGAACGGGCAGATAAACTTATCAGCGACTTCGGCGTCCTCTGCCAGAATGACGATCAGCCGATCGGTATGCTGTCCGGCGGAAATATGCAGAAGGTCGTAGTCGCAAGGGAATTTTCCTCTGACCCGAAGCTTCTGATCGCCAACCAGCCGACCCGGGGCATCGATGTGGGTGCCAACGAGTTTATCTGGAAAAAGATCATTGAACAGCGCGATGCCGGAAAGGGCGTTATCCTGATCTCCGCGGACTTAAACGAGATCATGGAGCTCTCCGACAGCATTCTCGTCATGTGCGGCGGACAGGCTGCCGCCTACTTCGAGGACGCGAAAAAAGTAGATGAGTTCGAGCTCGGAAACTACATGCTCGGGCTGAAACATCAGGAGGTATCGGAATCATGAAACAGAAAAAACCTCTCTCATCTTATGTAGAAATGCTGCGGACCATGATCGCCATCCTGATCTCCCTGATCATCGTCTTCGCGATCATTCTCCTGATCAGCAGCCAGCCCCTCTCCGCTCTCGGAGACTTTATTTTCGGACCGCTGACCTCCGTCCGCCGTTTCGGAAACGTCATCGAAGGTATGACACCGTTAATGTTTACAGGACTTGCGGTCATCATCCTCTTCAAACCGGGGCTTTTCAATCTGTCCATGGAAGGCGCGTTCTTTATCGGCGCCGTTGCTGCCTGTGCGGCTTCCCTGGGACTTGGACTTTCCGGAAAAACGGCACTGATCGTGGCCATGGCGGCTGCGGCGGTCGCAGGCGGATTTATCTGCTTTATCCCGGGCATCATGAAAGTAAAGACCGGCTCCAATGAGCTTGTAACTTCCCTGATGCTCAATTACACCTGCCTGTACGTCGGGCTCTGGATCATCACCACCTTCTTCTATGATCCGACCCAGAACTCCAACTATTCCTACAAATTTCCGGAAGGATGCGCTTTAAGCAAGATCATCACCGGCACGCGTATCAACTCCGGTACGATCATCGCCCTTGTGACTGTCCTTGTGATCTGGGTCATCGTAAACCGGACACCCTTCGGCTTTAAGGCAAACCTTGTGGGCGAAAACTTCAATATGGCAAACTACGCGGGCATCAACTCCGGCCTCATAATCATCCTGACCCAGATTCTGGGTGGTATGCTGGCGGGACTCGGCGGCGCTGCGGAGCTTTTCGGCATGTACCAGCGCTTCCAGTATTCCGCACTCCCGGGCTATGGCTGGGACGGTGTTCTGATCGCCATCGTCGCCAGACGGAAGGTACAGTATGTCCCGTTCGCAGCACTGTTTTTATCTTACCTGCGGATCGGCGCGGATATCATGTCCAGAAATTCCGATATCCCGTTTGAGATCGTAAACATCATTCAGGCAGTCATGGTCCTTCTGATCTCCGCCACCGCGATCCTCAGCGGATATAAGAAGAAACTCATCATCAAAGAGACAAAAGAATTCGAAGCTGCAGCGAAAAAGGAGGTACAGGCATGAATATCTGGAGTGTGATTCTTTCCCCTGACTTCCTCTTTACCTCGATCCGTGTGATGACTCCGATCCTGTTCGCGGCCATGGCCTGCATGGTCTTCGTGAAAGGCGGCATCGATCCCATCGGAACTGAGGGAATCATGTTAAGCTGTGCCCTTGCGGGACCTGTCGGCGGTTACTTTACCCACAGCGCTCTTGGCGGCGTGATATTCGCAATGGCAGTCGGCGTGGTGCTGGCTTTCGTGTTCGGTTACTTTACGCTGATCCTGAATACAAACCCGGTTCTCGCCGGAATCGCCCTGAATACCTTATCCGGCGGTCTCACGGTCTTTACGACCTACTATCTGACCGCAAATAAAGGTTCCACCCAGAGTTTAAAGAGTCCGGTGATGCCGGAGATCAGGATTCCGCTTATCAAAGACATCCCGGTTCTCGGTGCCATTATCTCCGGACATAATGTTCTGACTTATCTCGGGCTGATCCTCGTGGTCGTCCTCACAGTCTTTTTCTGGAAGACTACCATCGGGCTGCGGATCCGCGCTGTCGGTGAGAATGAGAGTGCCGCAAAATCCGTAGGCTTAAACGTCATGAAATATAAGTACATCGCCCTTCTCATCGCCGGCTGTCTCGCCGGGATCGGCGGAGCATACATGTCCATGGGTTATGTTTCCTTCTTCTCAAGAGACATGATCGCCGGACGCGGATGGATCGGAATGGCGGCGGAATCCATGGGTCTCGGTATTCCATGGAAGATCGCCTGCTCGGTACTGATCTTCGGTATGGCAGATTCACTGGCCGTACGGCTTCAGATGTTAAATCTGCCATCCCAGCTTATTCAGACGATTCCTTACGTGGTTACGATGATCGCGATCGGAATTTATTCGAAGAGAAGTATGTCGGGGAAAAAGAAAAGTTGATGGAATTATTTTGAAATTCTGAACTGTTATAATTACAGGCAAAACATTTCTATATAAATCATTTTTAACACTGTGTTTTCTTCCCTGCCGTGCCGCACTTCTTATCTGCGACAGAACCGGGAAGGAACATTTACAGCTGAAATGAAGGAGATTCTTTATGAAAGCATGGGAATTTGAACATAAGCTGACGGCGGACGCCGTTCCGCCGGAGCTTCACGACGACAATGAGGCGGACTGGATGGCCTACACGGAAGCCGGCCGCGCCTCCGACAAACAGCTTTTCCACGACTGGGACAATAAGGTTCCGGGATCCAAAGCCCCCTGCGACGTGGTGATCGCCGCGGTGCAGAGCATGCACAACCGGGGATATGATGTGACGGAAGCTGAGAAATTCATGGAGGAAGGCCTGAAGGCGTCCGAGGAAAAGGACGGAGCCGCGATTCAGGTGGCTACCGCGAAGATCTTCCACGCACTGAATGAAGCGCCGAAGGATCCCACCTCCCCTTACTGGAACTACAACACCTACTGCACCTTCGCGGATGTAGAAAAAGAGGCTGATTTCGGCCCTGCAGCGCCCTATGACGTCTTTTCCGATGACTTTGCAAAGAAAGTCACCGCAGGATGGATGGGACAGCTCATCGGCGGCTGCCTTGGAACCCAGATCGAAGGTTATACCACGGAACAGATCCGCAAACGCTTCGGCGAGGTCTACGGATATCTCCGCCGTCCGGAGACATACAATGATGATATCACCTACGAGATCGCCTATCTCGACGGATTCATCGAAAAAGGCTATGATATCACGCCTGCCGACGTTGCCTACAAATGGCTGGAGCTGATCTCCGACGGATATTCCGCCGAGAAGACGGCCATCGAAAATCTCCGCCGCGGGCTTCTTCCGCCGGAGAGCGGCACAATAAACAACTACTTCTACGACTGGATCGGTGCACAGATGCGCACTCCGCTTCACGGAATGTTAGCACCCGGAAACCCGAAACTCGCAGCGAGACTCGCCGCGGACGATTCGATCGTCTCCCACTCCAACAATGGCATGCTGGGCGGGATCTTCAACGCCCTGCTCACCTCCCTCGCTTTCACGGAGGACCATATCCGGACCGTTGTTGAGAAAGCGGTGGACATGATCCCGCATAAGAGCGAATACTACGCAGTCGTAAAGCATGCGCTGGATCTCTGCAAGGAAAATTCTTCCTGGGAGCCGGTATGGGCGGCCTGTGAGGAGCGCTACAAAGAGTACAACTGGATTCACGCCTATCCGAACGCAGCCGCCGAAGTTATTGCCCTCTGGTTCGGAAATATGGACTTTAAGGAGACCTGCCACATCATCGCCATGGAAGGTCAGGATGCGGACTGTACCGCAGCCCCGGTACTGAACGCACTGGCGATCATGATCGGTCTGGATGTCATTGATGACAGCTATATCAAGCCCATCGGGGATAGGATCCTCACGACTATGAGACGGTATCAGGATTTCAAGATCGCTGAGCTTTGTCAGTGGACAACGGATGCGGTGAGGAATGCGGTGAAGAAACAGAAGTAATACGGTTGAGTTTTTGAAACATCTTCTGTCGCTCGGATATTGGTAAGTCAAGCGGATATTCGCAATCCGCTTCGCTACTTGCTCATAACCGAATAACTGCTCCGCAGTTTATCAGAAGGAGCTTGCACTCCTCCTGATACAAGCAAGTCCCCACCCACTACTTATTGCTTTTCGCAATTGAAGCAGGGGACTTACTTGATTCGGTTAAAAAACAGGCTCATTTGATTTCTGGATTTGTATCAAATGGGTCTGTTTTTTTAATTATTTCTTCAATTTTTCTCAGTCCTTAAATATCTCCTTCAGCCTCTTCAGCAGCCCTTCCTCATCATTCTTCCCGATCACCATCGGTGCCCGTCTCCGCACATTCTCCGGCGCATTTCCCATCGCCGCGCCAAATCCTGCCGCACGCATCATGGAAAGATCACTCTCGCCGTCACCGAAGGCCGCTGCCTCTTCCGGGGAAATTCCGAGTTTTCCACAGAGCGTCTTCAAACCTTCCGACTTTTCCACGCCCGCTGCCGTGATCTCCAGATATTCCGGGTTGGAGGCCGCAGACTGGAGGTCGGAGAAATCTCTCGCCAGAACCGCCGCCAGCTTTGTCATCACGTCCGGATCTCCCATGAGAAGAAATTTATGAATTCCGCCTTCTTTTTCAAATATATCTTTAATAGCTCCAATTTCAGCCGGAAATCCCACGATTTTCTCTTCCCGCTGCTCTCTCCAATCGTCCCGGTCATCCACGATCCACTTCTCGCCGCCGAAGGTATTGCAGGCAACAGCCGGAAAATCCTTATCCAGCATCGCCTTCAGTTCCAGTGCCCGTTTTAACGGAATCATCTTACTGTAGATCTCATTTCCGTCGTTATCGAGGATCAGTCCACCGCAGAACGCAATGATCGGTGCATGATTCCCCAGCATTCTCTTAATGACCCGCACGCCTTCCGGTGACCGCGCGGAAGTCAGGATAAACGGGATTCCCTTCTTCTCAAGATTCAGGATCATCTCCTTCGTCCCCTCCGTGATCTGTCCGTCCGACGTCAGCAGCGTGCCGTCGATGTCACTGAATACGATTTTGCAAGTTTTTTCTTTTTCCATCTTTATCTCCATATTTTTGATGTTTATCCGTTGTATTTCCACACCAATACGACCGCCTGACGCAGTCCGCAGCTTCTCGCGAATGCGCCTTCTCCTATCCCCGCTGCAAAATACTCCTCTCGTTCTCCCGCACTTTCCGTGCCAGCAGCGTATACTGTCTGATCTCTTCCTCTGTAAAATTTCCAAACTTCGCCTGATAGTAATCGTTCTCCGCCGCCTCAAGATCCGGGATCACAACTTCTGATGCCGGAAGAAGTTCCAGTCGGATCTTTCGTTCTGTTCCCCGCCTTCTCGGAAGCTCCGTTACCTCCACCATCTTTTTCGCGGACAACCGCTGGACCGCCACCGCGAGGTCTCCGCGGCTAAGATCCATAAGATCCGCAAGATTCTTTCTGCTCAGTTCATGGCTTGCATCCTTCAGATATAAAAGCAGGGAAAGTTCCTCCATTGTCATATCATGCTTCAATGCCGCCGACTCCAGATATCTCTCCAGAAGTTTCCGGTCCCGGTATTTATCCACAATGATCCCATCATCGGAGATCACCTCCTGCAGCGCACTGCTCCGCTCCTCTCCGAGCTTCCGGTTTCCGGGGATCGATGCCGGAAAAACAAAGCCGTCCTTCGCTGCGTCCACCAGAAAATGGTACACCTGAAGCCGGTTTTTCTCATAATCCTCTTCGTCCAGCACATGCTTATAAAAGTTGTTGTAGTACTCAAACATCATAAGCTTCATCTTCACAGTCTTCGTGATGCTGATCTTCTGGTTCACCAGCGAACCTTTTGTCTTTACATAATAATACACCGGTGTCCTCAGCGCATAGAATGTCTCTGCATAGCGGACATATTCCAGATTGAACATGAAATCCTCACACCAGCTGATCTCCGCATCCATCCGGATCCCGAAGCGGTTTACGAGATCGCGCCGGTACAGCTTATTCCACAGCACTCCATAGTAATAATCCGCCGGATTCTCCATCATAAAGGACGCGAATTCCTCCCGGTCGATCACGCAGTCTGACTCGATGTCCCCTTTTCTGGATACCATATCCCCAACGACGCGGTAAAAATCGGAGATCACCATATCACAGCCATGTTCCTCTGCCGCCCGGACCATAAGCTTTGTCGCATCCGGCGTCAGCCAGTCATCACTGTCCACAAACTGGAGATATGTTCCCTTTGCCCTTTCAATTCCCTGATTTCTCGTGTCTGAAACCCCGGAATTTTCTTTGTGGATCACCACCACACGCTCATCCGTCTTCGCATACGCATCACAGATCGAGCCTGACATATCTCTGCTCCCATCATCTACGAGGATCAGTTCAAAATCTCTATATTCCTGTCCGAGAATACTGTCCACACAGCGGTTCAGAAATTTTTCCGCATTGTAGACAGGAACAATTATACTGACGGTCGGTTTCATTCTCCTCCTCCATTCTTTATAATAACCTGTTGGAATATCTCCTATGAAATAAATTTACTATACGATCTATCATATCATATTTTTCTCACAATACGCGATTTATTTTTTTTAATTCTCTTGACTTTTGAAAATCTGTGACTATAATAAAGGTCAGTTTCAAATATTTCCTGCGATGATGGGAACGCTCTTAACGAAGGCCTTTCAGAGAGCAGCTGGCTGGTGAAAAGCTGCAGACACCGCGTTACAGACAATCCTCCCGGAGCTAACCACTGAAAGTGTTCCAAGTAGGCTGGTTCGGTTTACACCCGTTAACGTGTTGCCTGTTAATTTTTCATATTTGAAAAACGACGGGATCGAGAGGCTGTTTTTTTGACAGCAATAAGAGTGGTACCGCAGAAGTTTCGCTTCTGTCTCTTAAAAAATAAGAGACAGGAGTTTTTTTTTGCCCCGAAAGCGTTGTCAAGCGGCTGAACAGACTGCGTGCTCGCACGCAAGGATGTTCAGACATTTGACAACCAAGCCAGCATGAGTAAGCAGGGCGAAAGCCCAGATTACGAATGCCGGCGGAGATTGCGGGAGCACGCAGTGCGGAGCAATTTCCTTTCGCGCACTTTGCCAACACCACCATCAATTCCTTAGTTTCTTATCTGCGAGGGGCAGTTAAGATATATACTTATAATCAATCTATTCTTAAAAGATTTCAGGAGGTCATTATGAAAAAAAGTGCAAAATTATTATCCGCCGTTATGGCAGGCGCTATGGTTCTTTCCATGGTAGGCTGTGGCTCTTCCAGCAATTCCACAGAGACAACTGCTGCTGCCGCTGAGACAACAGCCGCTGCCGCTGATTCTTCCGCTGCTGAAAGCAAGGAAGCGACTTCAAACACAGACGCAACCGTAATAAAGCTTGGTACGACCGTAAACGAGCAGGACAGTTTCCAGGTATGTGCTGAGAAATTCGCTGAGCTCGTAAAAGAGCGCACAAACGGCGCCTACGAGATCGAGATCCATCCGAACGGAGCTCTCGGCGATGAGCGTACCATGCTTGAGAGCATGCAGATGGGTACTCTTGATATGGGTATCATCACAAGCGGTCCGTTCGTAAACTTCTCCAGCGCTATGGGCGTTCTTGATATGCCGTTCCTGTTCGCAAACAACGAAGAAGCTTACAAGATCCTGGACGGCGAGATCGGTAAAGAGCTCCTTGCAACTCTTGAAGATGCAGACTTAAAGGGACTTGCTTACGCAGAGCGTGGTTTCCGTAACATCACAAACAGCAAGAAACCGATCACAAACGCAGCAGACGTTGCAGGCTTAAAGCTCCGTGTCATGGAGAACGATGTTTACACAGCAACATTCAAAGCTCTTGGTGTAAACGCAGTTCCGATGGCATGGTCCGACGCTTTAACAGCTCTTCAGCAGGGCACCATCGACGGCGAGGAGAACCCGATCAACGTTATCTACTCCTACAAACTCTGGGAGTCCCAGAAATATGTAACACTTGACCGTCATTCCTACTCCACAGCGATCATCACAATGAGCAATGACCTCTTCAAATCCTTACCGGAAGATGTTCAGACGATCTTCGAGGAATCCGCTCAGGAAGCTGCTGAGTACGAGCGTCAGTGGGTTGCTGATCAGGAAGCTGACCAGCTCCAGGAGATCAAGGATCATGGTATGGAAGTCGTAGAAAACCCGGATGTTGACAGCTTCCGTGCTGCTGTTCAGAGCGTATACGATGCATATCCGGATTACGCTGACTACATCACAAGAATCCAGGATGCTTTAAAGTAATCCCGGTTTCTGGATCGTAACTTTTTGTGCTGATATCCGCTGGCACTGCTTTCGCAGTCGGAATTTCAGCATGTGATCTGACCCGGCTGCCCAGGATCTCCTGTGCAGCCGGTCCCATCTTAAACACATTTCATGGTTACTGTTCACGATAAGCATTTTCCACACCTGCAGGACCTGCCGCCGGCGTCCCCTTACAGACGCATGGCTGCGGAAAACGCCTGTCGTGAGCAGTAACCGCTCAGGATTTAAAAAGGAGGAAACACCATTGGCTTTCGTTAAAGGTTTTCATAAACTCAGCGATGTCCTGGACACCTTATGTTCCTACATCATCGTTGTCATGCTCGGCGCCATGGTCATCATCACCGGCGCCCAGATCGTCTGCCGTATGGCATTTACCGCTCTCTCCTGGAGTGAGGAAGCAACCCGTTATCTTTTAGTCTGGTCCTCATTCTTAGGTGCAAGCTGTGTATACAAACACAGCGGCCATATCTCCATCACCTTCATCCAGGATATGGTTCCGGCCGCATTCAGTAAGATCTTAAAACTTCTCGTCCATGTGATCTGCTGCATCCTCTTCGTTGTTGTGATCATCTATGGAATGAAATACTTCGGAAAACAGGGAAATCAGCTGTCCGCAGCGATGCGTCTTCCCATGAAATACATTTACCTCTGCATCCCGGTCGGATGCGGCCTCATGTTCGTCCATGCAGTAGATGCAGTTCTCGGACTCTTATTCGGAAAGGAGGAGGCATAAAATGGCAGCATTATTATTTATTTCCTTTATCGTTCTGCTCCTGATCGGTGTTCCGGTCGCATTCGCGATCGCAGCCGCAGCTCTCCTCGTTCTCTTAAAAGGCGATGTAAAGCTCCTGATCCTCGTGCAGCGTATGTTCGCCAGCACCGATTCCTTCTCCCTGATCGCGGTTCCGTTCTTCATCTTTGCCGGTGATCTTCTCGCAAAAGGTAAGGTTTCCAAGGTGCTCGTTGAGTTTGCTGAGTCTCTGCTCGGTATGTTAAAGGGCGGTCTTTCCATCGTATCCGTCCTTGCAGGTATGTTCTTCGCAGCGATCTCCGGTTCCGGTGCCGCTACAACAGCAGCTGTCGGCGCGACTCTGATCCCGGAGTTAAAGAAACGTGGTTATCGTGAAGACTCCGCGGCTGCCCTGATCGCAGCTGCCGGAACGATTGGTGTCGTTATCCCGCCGTCCGTTCCGATGGTCCTTTACGCCGTTATCTCTGAGGACAGTGTCAACACCCTGTTCCGCAACGGTTTCATCCCGGGTGCTTTGATGGGTGTGATCCTCGTTGCGATCTCCCTCTACCAGGCACGCAAGTTTAACTACCCGAAGGGAAAGCCTTTCTCCGTAGGAAATGTGCTCCGCACCTTCAAGGAAGCGATCTGGGGAATCTTAATGCCGCTCATCATTCTCGGCGGAATCTTCTCCGGTTACTTCACACCGTCTGAGGCGGCTGCCGTAGCGGTTATCTACGCGATCTTCGTCTCCTTCTTTATCTACCGCGACCTTGATTTCAAGGGTCTCGTTGAGATCATGAAGGGAAGTGCAAAAACATCCGCAGTCATCATGATCATCATCGCATGCAGCGGTCCGTTCGGCTGGGTTCTCGCAAACTACAAGATCCCGGAGGCGATCGCAAGCGGAGTATTGGGAATCTCCACAAACAAGTATGTGATCATGTTCCTGATCTCCCTGATCATCCTGCTCGCCGGAGTCTTCATGGAGACCTCCTCCGCGATCATCATTCTTTCCCCGGTGTTCCTGCCGCTTGTCAAGGCCATGGGCATCAGCACCGTACATTTCGGGATCCTGTTCGTAGTTGGTATCGCCATCGGTATGATCACACCGCCGGTTGCCATCAACCTGTTCGTTGCTTCCGGTATCACGGGACTTCCGATCGAGCGGATCTCCAAATCTGTTATCCCGTACCTGATCGGACTGATCATCGTATTCTTCATGATCGTATATGTTCCGCTTCTGATCCCGGGACTTATGTAATTGTATAAGAAATCATAATACGCGAAAAAAGTCCGCCGAACCTTTTCACGATTCGGCGGACTTTCTATTTCCCCATTCACAAGCCGCTCTCTGCGGCTATATTTTTTTGCAGGACCTGCGCCAGGAAATCACTCCGGACAAGTTTCCCGAAGAACTAAACTGCCTGCGCTTCCTCCAGTGTGGTTGTCTCGTACTTGTCGAGGATCACTCTCTGGATCATGTCCCGTGTTCCGGAATTGATCGGATGGGCGATATCGCGGTATTCGCCGTCAGCAGCTTTTCTGCTCGGCATCGCGATAAACAGGCC
Source organism: Clostridium sp. CM74B_53 (assembly GCF_036318045.1). Taxonomy (NCBI): domain Bacteria; kingdom Bacillati; phylum Bacillota; class Clostridia; order Eubacteriales; family Clostridiaceae; genus Clostridium; species Clostridium sp. CM74B_53. Next base: position 254,410 of record NZ_JAWQDE010000001.1, read on the forward strand.
TTTCTCCCCTTCAATGACCTTGATATCGTGGATCACGAACTCGTTGTCCAGTGTGATGGACACGATCGCCTTCATCTTTCCCTCTTTCTCAATTCTTCTCACACGTACATCTGTTACCTGCATAATAACCTCCCCCATCTGCGCTCCCCGCAGATTTTATGTAATCACCGGCCAGTCAATATTTGAATGCCTGTCTTTCTGCCTTTGCCGCACCGTCCGGAATATCCCGTCTCCGAACTGCGGCACCCTTTTTACAGGGTATATCTCTCGTTCTTCTCGATCACGATCTTCACATCGTCCGGCTTTCCGATATACGTCGTATTCGCCCGGATCGTATCACGGCTCTCAACGATGCAGTTCTCGATAACGGTATTATCCCCAATATACACGTCATTTAAGATGATCGAATTCTTGATGATACAGTTGTTTCCGATATAGACCTTCTTAAACAGAACTGAATTCTCTACCGTTCCGTTTAAGATACAGCCGCTGGATACCAGGCTGTTCTTCACGGACGCACCCGGATTGTATTTTGCCGGCGGAAGATCATCCACCTTGGAATAGATATCCGGATACTCCTTAAAGAAGTAGCTGCGCACTTCCGGTTTTAAGAAGTCCATATTGGTCTGGTAGTAAGCATCGACGGATGCGATGTTGTTCCAGTATGTATTCAGCTTGTACGCATAGATCCGCTTGAGGCCCTTGTAGCGTACCAGAATGTCCTGTACGAAGTCATATCTGTCCTCGTTCGCGCAGCGCTCGATAAGCTCGATCAGCTGACGGCGGCGGACAACATAAATACCGCAGGAGATCGTGTGGGAATCAGCCACCATCGGCTTCTCCTCAAACTCAACGATCCGTCCGTCCGCGTTCGTCTTCACCATACCGAAGCGGGTCACATCCACATCGCCCGGCATGTCCTTGCAGACAACCGTGATATCGGCTTTCTTTTCGATATGATATTCCAGAACCTTATTGTAGTCCAGCTTATAGATACCGTCTCCGGCAGCGATCACTACATATGGTTCGTGGCTTCTCTTTAAAAAGTCCAGATTCTGGTAGAGCGCGTCTGCTGTTCCGCGGTACCAGTCGCTGTGCTCCGCCGTGATCGTCGGAGTGAATACATACATTCCGCCCTGTTTTCTTCCGAAATCCCACCATTTGGAAGAGCTTAAATGTTCATTTAAGGAGCGGGAATTATACTGTGTCAGTACGGCAACGCTCTGGATATGAGAGTTGCTCATATTGCTTAACGCAAAATCCACGCTTCGGAAACTGCCCGCGATCGGCATCGCCGCGATCGCTCTCTTATTGGAAAGTTCGCGCATCCGCTTGCTGTTTCCGCCTGCTAAAACAATACCGATTGCTCTCATACGATTCCACCTGCCTTTATAATGTAGCCGCCACTCTCAAGCTCGCCATTCGGATAATCTTCCGCAGCCGTCGCGCCTGAAATTGCTGTATTCTTGCCGATCTTTACGTTTTCCGGAATTACGGAATGTTCGCCGACCGTAACAAGATCAAACTGGTAAACCTTCTGGTCGTATTTGCTCGGTGCGTATTCGCCGACGCCAAGGTGTGCCCCAGCTCCGACCTTTACGTCCTCTGCAATGATGGACTTTTCGACCACAGCACCTTTTCCGATCACACTGTCCTGCATGATGATCGAATCCTTGACCACGGCGCCCTCCTCGATCACAACTCCGGATCCGATAACGGAATTCGTCACCTCACCGTAGATCTCAGAACCCTCTCCGATGATACATTTTGTGATCTTCGCGTCAGAAGAGATATACTGCGGCGGGATACGGTCACTCTTTGTGTAGATCTTCCAGTATTCCTCATACAGGTTGAATTCCGGAATAATGTCGATGAGCTCCATATTTGCTTCCCAGTAGGAACCGAGAGTTCCGACATCTTTCCAGTAGCCATTGTACTCATATGCAAAGATCCGTTTGCCCTGCTCGAAGCAGTACGGGATCACATGCTTTCCAAAGTCACAGCCCGGCTCTTCCGAAAGCTTGATAAGAGCTTCCTTTAATGCCTTCCAGCTGAAGATATAAATACCCATGGAAGCGAGGTTGCTTCTCGGATTCTTCGGTTTTTCCTCAAATTCCGTGATCCGGTTGTTGTCATCCGTGATCAGGATTCCGAAACGGCTTGCTTCCTCGATCGGTACCGGCATAGCGGCAATCGTGACATCCGCATTATTCGCTTTGTGATATTCCAGCATGACCTCATAATCCATTTTGTAGATGTGGTCACCGGAAAGGATCAGAACGTATTCCGGATTGTAGGACTCCATGTACTCCAGATTCTGGTAGATCGCATTTGCGGTTCCAGTATACCAGTCGCTGCCTTTGCTTCTCTCGTAAGGTGGAAGAACCGTAACGCCGCCGACGTTGCGGTCTAAGTCCCACGGAATACCAATTCCAATGTGCGCGTTTAAACGTAAGGGCTGGTACTGGGTCAATACTCCCACAGTATCAACACCAGAGTTGATGCAGTTGCTGAGCGGGAAATCAATAATTCTGTACTTTCCGCCGAAGGAGACGGCCGGTTTTGCCACTTTCTGTGTTAACACACCGAGACGGCTTCCCTGTCCTCCTGCCAACAGCATCGCTATCATCTCTTTTTTTACCATGATATCACCTCTTGCTGCTCTTTTTGTCCCATACACTAGTTTCTTAGATGGTGACTCTATTATAGCATACTTTTTAGAAGATGTGAACAAACTTTTCATCCTTTCAATCCCAATTTTGTGTATATTCTGACATTTTTTTCTTTTTGTACGATAAGCAATACAATACCTATGTTTCTGCTTGGTTACATAAGTACCAAAAATGCCGATTCAAAATTGTATAAACCTATTAATATGCAGGATTAAAGGAAAAGAGTGATGACGTATCACAGAATCTATGTTAATATAGTAGATACACTACCTGTGCGGGGGATTTCACAGGTAGAGAATACAATTATGGGGGGATAAGCCATGGAGAAAAAAAAGGGCTTCCAGATGCCGCACACTTACATCATCATTTTTGGTGTCATTCTGTTCGCGGCTCTGCTCACCGTATTTATCCCGTTGGGTAAATACGACACAAAAGAAATCACGTATATGCAGAACGGCGTGGAAAAAACAAGAACCGTTCTGGATCCAGAAAGCTTCCAGTATATTCTGGATGAAAACGGAAACAAGGTGACCAAAGCAGCTCCGATCTTCGGAACCGAAGACTTTGGCGGTCAGGGAATTTTAAACTATGTATTCGAAGGTATGACCGTCGGCGATAAGAATGGTACCGCTGTCGGAATCATCGCCTTCATTCTGGTCGTAGGCGGTGCCTTCGGTATCGTTCTCCGGACAGGAGCGATAGAAAGCGGCATTATGCGGGTCATCGCTTTGACAAACGGACGAGAGATCCTTCTGATCCCGATCCTCGTAGTCCTGTTCTCCCTCGGAGGCGCAGTCTTCGGTATGGGTGAGGAGGCAATCCCGTTCGTTATGATCCTCGTACCGATGTTTATCGCAATGGGATATGACGCAGTTGTCGGAATTATGTGCTCCTACGTATCTACACAGATCGGCTTCGGTTCTTCCTGGCAGAATCCGTTCGGACTGGCTGTTGCCCAGGGTGTTGCCGGTATTCCGGTCATGTCCGGTGCATGGTTCCGTATCCCGTTATGGATCTTCTTCACAGGACTTACGATCGTCTTCACAATGCGCTACGCAGTAAAGATCAAGAAAGATCCGCAGCTCTCCGTTGCGTATGAATCTGACGAAGAATACAGAAAAGAATTCGCAAAGAACGGCAAAGAGATGCCGCCGTTCACTCTCGGCCACAAGCTTGTTCTCTTCACGGTCGCTGCCTGCATGGTATGGACGATCTGGGGCGTTGTAAGCAAGGGCTACTATATCCCGGAGATCGCTTCCCAGTTCTTCGTGATGGGTCTCGTTTCCGGTATCATCGGCGTTGTATTCAAGCTGAATGACATGAAAGTAAATGATATCGCAAAATCCTTCGACCACGGTGCTGCCGATCTTTTAGGCGCTGCAATGTGTGTCGGAATGGCGCAGGGTATCATCATCATCCTTGGCGGCACAAGCGCAACCGACGGTACAGTCTTAAATACGATCCTTCACAGCATCAGTGACGGAATGCAGAATTTCCCGCCGGTGATCTCCGCATGGTTTATGTATATCTTCCAGTCCGTGTTCAACTTCTTCGTTGTATCCGGTTCCGGACAGGCTGCCCTTACCATGCCGATCATGGCTCCTCTCGCCGATCTTGTCGGTGTCGAGAGACAGGTTGCTGTTGTTGCGTACCAGCTTGGTGACGCCTTCACAAACTTCATCGTTCCGACCTCCGGCTGTCTCTTAGGCGCGCTGGCTGCGGCAAAGCTCGACTGGGGCAAATGGGCAAAATTCCAGATCAAATTCCAGGCTGTCCTGTTTGCATTCGGATCCATCGCTGTAATCCTTGCCGTTGTGATCGGTCTCTCATAAAAACCGGTCTGCCTTCGGTATCAGCCATCCAAAGCTCATTCAGGCATAACAAAAACTCCGTCTCATCCGCGATCGAGTCATGCGGATGAGACGGAGTTTTTTTGAACGCTTCCCGATGAGGATAGTTATTAGACTTCGTTACTTTCAGCCAACTTATCTCTCATAGCCTAGCCTCATATGTGATTTTTGTCCGTCGGACCGGAGATTTGCCGACAGCTTCCTTCAGATTCCACCTCACAATGGACACCCTTGCTGTTCGGCTCTACACTTCCCATTATCCGGGCGTGTTCGGGACTCTCACCCATTAGTGCATAATGTCATAAACCACACCGCAGAAGATCTTTACTGCATTCGGAAGAACCTGTTCGTCGATATCGAAGATACGGCTGTGACCCGGGCCGGCTTCGTGGGTGAGGACTCGCATGAAGGTCGCCTGTCCGCCCTGTTCCTGGACGCGGTTCATCATATAGGAGACATCCTCGCTGCCGCCGTTTTTGCTGCTCATTTCCTTCGCAACTGGCAGATGGAGATCTTCCTCGCAGACTCTCTTCACCCGCTCCATCAGCGCCTCACTGCTCGTCAGGGAGTTTGCCGCGCCCATAAGCTTCATCTCGCAGGTGCATCCGTGCATTTTTGCCGCGCTCTCGATAATGTTCACTGCGTAATTTTTCATGTACTCGTTGATCTCGGTGGTCTCACCGCGAACCTCGATCTCCATCTTCGCCTCGTCCGCGATAACATTCCGTCCGCTTCCGGCAACAACGGTTCCCACATTTACTCTGGACACGCCGCCGGAGTGACGCGGAATCGCATAAAGGTTTAAGATCGCCGTTCCCACTGCCAGCATGACATTCCGTCCAACCTCCGGTGATCCGCCCGCATGGGCAGATTTTCCGTGGAAGATCACATCATATTTTGTCGTTGCGAGAGAGCCATAGCTTCCCGGAATTACCACTGCCGGATCGTCCTCTTTCTTATTTGTCACATGAGAGCCGATCAGGTAATCCACACCGTCAAGATGTCCGTTATCAACGATGGATTTCGCGCCGCGGACACCCTCTTCCGCCGGCTGGAAGATCAGTTTCACGGTTCCATGGAGCTGATCCTTAATAGACATCAGGACTTTCGCCACACCAAGACCAATGGTGGCATGTCCATCATGTCCGCAGGCATGCATGAAGCCTTCATTTACGGAGTTAAATCCCTCTTTCGCCGGTCTGTGGCTCGGATCATGCTCCTCGAATACGCCGAGGGCATCGATATCAAACCGCATGGCAACCGTCGGGCCCTCGCCGCAGCGCAGGATTCCGATCACACCGGTCATTCCTCCCTTTGTGTACTTAACAAACTCCGGATCCGCTCCCTGGGCAACGGCACGCTCATATTGTTCCTCTAACTTTTCCTCAGACGGAACGCCCATTCTGGAATCCTTTTTGCAGACCTGATCTCCGACAAGCACTTCATATCCGAGCTCTGTCAGTTTCCGTGCAATAATGGACGATGTCCTCATCTCAAACCAGCCCGGCTCCGCGTACTTATGAAAGTCACGTCTCTGTGCCACAAGATCCCCGGCCATCTCATCGGTCATCGTTTTGATCTGATCATAAATATTCATTCATTTGCCCTCCCGTGTGATGTTTTTCTCTATTATAATGGGCTCGCAGCCAAAATTCCACAAAAACATTTTATTTTATGGGCGATTGATGTACTTTTTATTTATCTTTCTCCATTTTTCTGTTCTTTTGAACCATATTAAAGTATGTGCGGAAGATGCGAAGAAGCTCTTCCACCATCAGAGTTTTTTTCTTGTAAACAAAATTTATTTCCACATTCTCCAGATTTTCTGCTTCCGGAAGATGATACTGTACAATGTCTGGATCCTTCTCAATAATTTCCGGAGGCAAAAATCCGACTGCAAGCCCCTCTCGCACAAAAGAAGTTATTGTTGTAAGCTGATTCGCATAAAAAATCACATTTGGGATTACATGATATCCAGCGAAGTATTCCAGGATAAAAGTATTCAGCTGAGAGGATTTAAATTGAAAGACCATCGGAATTCCTTCCAGTTTCTTCGGTGATATAATTTGACTATCCAGTTTGAAAAATGTCGATGATGCACATAACGCCAATGAAAGTTTTCCAACAGGGATATATGTGAGAGCCGGATCCCTCATCTCCTCCCGGCAGGAAAAACAGGCCGCATCCAACAGATTATTTTTCAGAAGCTGTGTCATATTTACGATAAAATTTTCCTGCATGTTGATCGTCACACCCGGAAGCTGCTCCTGCATATAGGGAAACAATTTCGACAAATGAATGGCTGCAACATTCGGAGCGATTGCAAGGGAAACAGACTTGTCCATCTGCAGCTTCTCAATACTTGTCCGAAACTCTTCATAATGCTCCACCAGACGTTTCGCCTGTTGATAAGCGATATTTCCTGTCGATGTCAGGAACAGATCATTGTGATGTCTTTCAAAGAGCGAAACGCGGAATTCTTTTTCCAGATCCCGGATTGCCGATGAAACTGCCGGTTGGGACACATGAAACTGCTCTGCGATTCTCGTAATATTCAGTTCTTCCGCAACTGCAACAAAATATACAAGTTGTGTCATCGTCATTGTTTTTATTCTCTCCTGATTTTTTGTTTTCAAATTTTCAGTTTGTATTTCTCTTTTTATTGTACCATAAGTTTTTTCTTATAGTATAAAAAAATATATTCTTTTATTTATTTTGTTTTGATGCTACGATATTTCCATGATCATTCTGTGCATAATGATGAACCAAAGACCTTATCTCTGGCTGCAGACAGGAGCAAGGCGAAAAACAAATGTTTCTACTTTTCATACAGGAGGGAATTGTATGACAACGCAAATTGCTATTGTATTGGGGATCATTGCCCTTATGAGTATTTCATTCTTTTTTGAATTGCTGCCACTTGGCTTCACAGCTTTAATGGTACCTGTTCTTCTTCAGGGAACCGGCATCCTCGACGCAAAGACTGCATGGTCCGGCCTGTCCAACACAACAGTTATCACATGGATTGGTCTTTTCATTATCGGCGCTGTTTTTGCAAAAACAAGTTTCACCTACCGCATCCGCGTATTTATTCAGAAAAACACAAAAGGAAGTCCGTTAAAGGTCTTTCTTATGATCATTGCAGGAATCACCGTTATGGGACTTGCAACAACCGCTACTGCTACGATTGCAGCATTAACTCCGATCATCATGGAACTCTGCAAAGATTCCGGACTCAGCGAAAAACGTGTATTCAAATCCGCTGCTGATCTCTGCACCTGGGTCTGTGTACAATGTTTTCCGATCGGAAGTTCCATTACCTACCTGCTTCTTTTTAATCAGTACATTACAGACGCAGGTTCTGAAGTCCAGTACGGTCTTATGGATTTTACATGGATCAAGCTTCCAATGTTCTTCTTCCTGCTTGTTTACTATATCGTCATCTGTAAGAAGTTTGTCGTTGATAAAGAGGCCTCTGCTCGTGCTCAGGAAACGCTTACAGAAGAAATTGATTACTCGACCAAAACTCCATATACCCCTCTTCAAGAAAAACTGGCTACATTCATTTTCCTTGCAAACGTTGTCCTGATGGTCATTGCCACTGCAACAAAGATCGTTCCGGTATATCTCGTATCCACAACATTCGCAGCTCTGGCTGTCGGCCTAAAATTAATTTCTCAGAAAGACGCATTTAATTCTGTAAGCTGGGGGGTAATCTTTCTTGTTGCCGGAACACTTCCGCTCTCCAACGCAATCACTGCTTCAGGTACCGGTGAATGGATCTCCAATCTGTTCAGCAACGCATTCCCGAACCTGACAAACCCGATCATCCTCGCGACAATCTTCTGCTTTGTTTCTATGTTTATTACACAATTCATGAGCAATGCTGCTGTTATCGCGATCTTCTCCCCGATCGCAGCAACCATGGCGATCAATCTGGGGATTGATCCCCGTCTCCTTGTTGCCGGCGTTGCCTGTGGCTCCATTATCTGCTTTGGAACACCGATGGCTGGAACTGCAGAGGGATATGTATACGGTGTCTGCGATTTTAACATGAAAGATTTTATCAAGATTGGCTGGATTCCTTGTGTAATCATGACAATTGCATTTGCCGTATGGGCACCATTTGTTCTCAATATGATCTACTAAAAAAAATTACTTGAAAGGACTTTAAATTATGATTGAATCTACTGCTGAACGCGCTGCTCGCATGAAGGCGCTCGCTGAAAAAGCTGCTTATTTTACAAGCAATCCATGGATCCTCTACCATGAGCCATTTCAGGTTACTGACAATATTTATTTTGTCGGAAACACCTATGTCTCCACCTATCTGATCGACACCGGCGATGGTCTGATCCTGATCGATCCGGCCTTCAAAGAAAGTGTCTATCTTGTTTTTGACGGAATTCGAAAACTGGGATTTCATCCGGAAGATATCAAACATATTTTTCTTTCCCATGGCCATTTCGATCATGTGGCTGCTACCAGATTTCTTCAGGAATACACGAAAGCAAAGGTGTGGATCAGCGAAAACGATGCATTCTTCTTTACCGAACGTCCCGACCTCATCTGTGGAGAGATCCCGCCGTTTACGATCAGCGAATATTATGATTATTCCAAACCATTTGAAATGGGAAATGTAAAGATCGAGTTTAAGCTTTGTGCAGGACACACCCCTGGAACAACGACTTTTGTGATCCATACCTCCCACCATGGAAAACCAGTGATCGCTGCAATGCACGGAGGACTCGGATTAAATGGCCTTACTTATGAAGAATTGGAAGAAAACCGGCTTCCTGCTCATCTCCAGGCTGATTATGTAAATCAGCTTCGTGAAATGATGAAGCTTCATGTCGATATCGTCATCCCTTCTCATAACCATAATTACGATCTGCTATCCCGCTATAAAAATGATGACGGTAGCGGTGACATTTATCTGGATCCAACAGGATGGCAAACGATGTTGCAGGAAATGTTGGAAAAAGCAAAAAGTGTAATTCCGGATCAATTCTCGTAAATAATCCGGATTTCCTTACACAAATATCATATTGAACGCCAAAGATACTGTATGACCATGTTTTTCCTGTCATGCAGTATCTTTTCGTTTCATTTGATCCAATTCCAGCAGTACCCATCATTCTGATGATGTCTTGTCACAAATTTCCACTCCAAAATTCTTCCCCTACCAGACAATAAAAGCGATAAAAAACCGTCTTATGCCCATTTTTCCTTGAATCCACACACAAAATACGCTATACTAGTAGCAGATTGCATTTAAAAAGAAGAGACTATGTAACACACTGTTACAGGAGATGTATTTAGAAGGAGAAACAATCATGCAGTTGACAACAGTCAAAGAGCTCTTTAAAGAGCGTGAGAAATATTTAGACAAGGAGATCACCGTCGGTGGCTGGATCCGCAGCATCCGTGACTCCAAGGCATTCGGCTTTATCGTATTAAACGATGGTACAAGCTTCGATACCTTACAGATCGTTTACCATGATACAATGGCAAACTTCGCTGAAGTTTCCAAGTTAAACGTCGGCGCTTCCATCATCGTAAAAGGTACTCTCGTTGCAACACCGGAGGCAAAGCAGCCGTTCGAGATCCAGGCGACAGAGGTTGTTGTTGAAGGCGCTTCCAGCGCGGATTACCCGCTCCAGAAAAAGCGTCACACCTTCGAATACCTTCGTACGATCCCGCACCTTCGTGCGCGTACCAACACCTTCCAGGCTGTATTCCGTGTGCGTTCCCTGATCGCCTACGCGATCCACCAGTACTTCCAGGAGCAGGGCTTCGTCTATGTCCACACACCTCTGATCACATCCAGTGACTGTGAAGGCGCAGGCGAGATGTTCCAGGTAACAACTCTCGATCTCGATAACGTCCCGAAGACTGAGGACGGCGCAGTTGATTACAGCGAGGACTTTTTTGGAAAGCATACAAGCCTTACCGTAAGCGGACAGTTAAACGCTGAGACCTACGCAATGGCATTCCGCAATGTTTATACCTTCGGACCGACCTTCCGTGCTGAGAATTCCAACACGACCCGTCATGCTGCCGAGTTCTGGATGATCGAGCCGGAGATGGCATTTGCTGATCTTGACGACAATATGACTGTCGCAGAGGGCATGTTAAAATATGTCATCCGCTACGTTCTTGAGAACGCTCCGTCTGAGATGAACTTCTTCAACCAGTTCGTCGACAAGGGACTTCTCGACCGTTTAAACAACGTATTAAATTCCGAATTCGGCCGTGTTACCTACACAGAGGCTGTCAAGCTCCTCGAAGAGCACAACGACGAGTTCGATTACAAGGTATTCTGGGGCTGCGATCTCCAGACAGAGCATGAGCGCTATCTGACTGAGAAGATCTTCAAGAAACCGGTATTCGTTACCGACTACCCGAAGGAGATCAAGGCGTTCTACATGAAGTTAAATCCGGATGGAAAGACAGTTGCCGCTGTGGACTGCCTCGTTCCGGGTATCGGCGAGATCATCGGCGGAAGCCAGCGTGAGGACGATTACGACAAGCTTCTCGCCCGCATGAATGAGCTCGGATTAAAACCGGAAGACTACGGCTTCTATCTCGACCTCAGAAAATACGGCAGTGTCCGCCACTCCGGTTTCGGTCTCGGCTTCGAGCGCTGCGTGATGTACCTCACAGGAATGGGCAATATCCGTGACGTGATCCCGTTCCCGCGTACCGTTAATAACTGCGAGTTATAAGGAAAAACAGCAGCCCGCCGCGTCCTTTCGATGCATGGCAGCCGCAGGGAGCGCACAGACGATCTGTTGCGCTCCTTTTCGATTTTTCCTGATCTTTTACACTGGGAGGAACCTATGAAATTTATCCACACCGCCGATATCCACTGGGGCATGATCCCGGACAGTGATAAGCCCTGGGGCAAAAAGCGGGAACAGGCGATCCGACTGACATTCCAGGGAATCATTGAGGACGCGAGAGACTCCCGCGCCGATCTCCTTCTGATCTCCGGCGATCTGTTCCACCGCCAGCCGCTGGCCCGCGACTTAAAGGAAGTCAACTATCTGTTCTCTACGATCCCCGGGACCAGAGTTGTCATCATTGCCGGAAACCATGACCGGATCCGGAAGAGTTCCGCACTCCTCAGCTTTACCTGGGCGCCGAACGTGACATTTCTGATGGACGAGGACCTCTCTTCCGTCTATTTTGAGGAGCTGAACACAGAAGTTTACGGATTCAGCTATCACACTGCCGAGATCACCGAGGCAAAGGCCGACAACATCTCTCTTCCGGCATCCCGACGTACCCGGATCCTCATGCTCCATGGCGGTGATGCAAAGCATGTTCCTTTTGACCGGAATGCACTGGCTGCATCCCCGTTCTCCTATATCGCCCTTGGGCATATCCACAAGCCGGAGGTTCTCCTGGAAAACCGCATGGCCTACGCAGGTTCCCCGGAACCGCTCGACATGACGGAGACCGGACCGCACGGATATTTTGTCGGGGAAATCGACAACGCGAGCGGTCATGTGACCTCCCTGCAGTTTAAGGAAGTCTGCCAGGCCCAGTATATCCCGTTAGTGGTCAATGTAACTCCTCAGACGACCAACACCGAGCTCTCCCAGATCATCGCCGACGAGATCCGCAAGCGCGGCGCGGGCAATATCTATCGTTTCCGCATCCGCGGCATGCGGGATCCTGATATCAGTTTTGACCTGGATCTTCTCTCCGGTCAGTGGAATATCATCGAGATCCTGGATGAATCGGAACCGCAGTATGATTTCCACGCATTGTTCGCGGAACATCCGAGCGACATGATCGGCTTTTATATCCAGGCGCTCATGAAGGAAGATATGAGTCCTGTGGAGAAAAAAGCGCTTTATTACGGGATCCACGCCCTGCTTATGACAAAAGACGAAAGGAGTCAGCCATGAGATTACTCGAATTACATATCGACGGGTTCGGAAAATTTCATGACCGGACCATCTCCTTCAACGACGGGATCAACATTATCTACGGAAAGAACGAAGCCGGAAAATCCACGCTCCACACCTTTATCCGCGGCATACTCTTCGGGATCGAGCGCGGGCGGGGACGGGCGGCAAAGAATGACCTGTATACAAAGTACGAACCGTGGGAAAACAGCGGGACCTACGAAGGCTGGCTGAGACTGGAAAAAGATGGGACCATCTACCGCATCGAGCGGCGGTTCCGGAAAGAAAATAAGTCTTTAAAGATCATCAATGAGACAAAAGGTCTTGAGGAGAACGCAAGTCCGGAGTTTATCTCCAGGCTCTTAAACGGGCTCACTGAGACCATGTACAATAACACGATCAGCATCGGCCAGCTGAAGAGCGCCACCGAGGACGGAATGGTGACGGAACTTAAGAATTATATTGCCAACATGAACACCACCGGCAATATTTCCTTAAATATCACAAAAGCCACCGCATTTCTGCGGAACCAGAAACGTTCACTCGAAGCCGGGCTGATCCCGGAGGCAAGCCGGGAATTCACCTCTCTTCTCGCTGAGATCCGGAATATTGAATCTGAGATCGCCGGCCCGGAATACGAGAACCAGCTCGCCTCCTACCAGAATATGCGGACCCAGGTCAATGGACTGATCGAAAATACCCAGACACAGAAAAAGGATCTGGACGAGAAACTCGCAAACGGAAAGAAAGTCCTGGCAGACAATGGTTTTACAGACCAGGCTTCCGTGGATGCGATGTCCTCCAATGCAGAAAAATTATACAGTGAATACAATATGCTGAATATGGAGTGCAGCAAGAAGTCCAGAAAAGTCCTGTCCGCGCTTACGGCCGTTCTCGGGATCGCAGGACTCGGGGCAGCGGCGGCTCTTGGATATTTCAATCTCACCGCATATCTCCCTGTCTGCGGAGCTTCTGTGGCGGCGGCTGTGATCTTTTTTATCATCTCCCTGATCTTCCGTCAGAAAGATAAAGAATATCACAAAATGTGCGACAGCACCTCGGCGGAACTTGGCGCTCTTCTTGCGAGACATCTCGGAGATTCCGCAGTGTCCGAAGATGCCATGAACGCATTCCGCGCGCGGATGGGCGAATTTTCGAAGCTCTGTGATATGGTCGCCCAGTCCGAGGCGGAGATCCGGAAATTTCTGGAAGATCTGAGTAATCTCCAGACAAAACAGGCCGGCTGCAGCGAGATGATCGAGAAACAGCAGCGGACCCAGTGGGAGTTGGAAAAAAAGCTGGAACACTTGAGCAACTGCAAAAATAAAGCGAAAGCGTTAAAGCGGACTCTCGCGGAGAATGACCGCATCCACGATGAGATCGTCGCCATCGACCTCGCCCAGGAAACCATGGCAGACCTCTCCTCCACGATCCGGGATTCTTTCGGACTCTATCTGAACAAAGAGGCGTCCCAGTATATCACCGGCATCACCGGCGGGATCTACGACAGCATGAGCATCGACGAGAATCTGAACGTCTTCCTGAACACGAAGACAAAGCTCGTCCCGCTCGAAAACGTCAGTAGCGGAACCATGGACCAGGTCTATCTCGCCCTGCGCCTTGCCGCCGCAAAGCTTCTCACGGGGTCCGGCTCCGAATCCGGAGGTTTTCCGCTGATCTTCGACGACAGCTTTACCCAGTACGATGATGATCGCCTGAAAACAGCTCTCGAATGGCTTGCCTCCGCCTACGGCGGTCAGATCATCATCTTCACCTGCCATCGCCGCGAAGCGCAGATGCTGCGCGCAAGACAGGTGCCGTTTCAGTTGATCGAGATGTAAGAGCCTGTCCTGACCGATCCATAATTGTTCAGAGCCTTCCCGGCTGCGAACAAAAATCCACGTTTTCTGCAAAAAATGTCGGCAGTAGATTAAAACTGCCGACATTTTTATATTTATAAGGATTCCGTCTTTCCACAGCACGCAGTCTTTTACGCGTACTTTTCCACAATCGCCCGGAATTCATCCCCATGACCAGCGATCCAGGTCTCCCAGTTCATGTTAGATGCTGCCGCTGCTTTTCCAAGCTCCACGAGAAGCTTCGGAAGATCACGCTCCAGGATCACGGCTCCGGCCTCGCCGAATTTTGCCGCACCGAGTTTATCGCTTCCACCGACGAACATCTTAAACGCAGACTCCGGCTTTCCGTCTACGGTCTTTGCTGCGCCCTGGAAACCGAGCGCCGCCGCCTGATGCGCGGAACAGCTGGACGGACATCCGGAAATACAGATCTTCGGAAGAGCGCCGTCCGGGATTCCTGCCTCTCTGACAGCCGCTACAGCCGCGCTGAGCGCCGCCTGGCTGTCTCTGACGCCCTGCTGGCAGATTGATGCGCCGATACATGCAACACTGTTCTCAAAGGCTGTCTGGGCTCCGTCAGCCGTTGCTGCGAGAACCTTCTTTGCCTCGTCTGCAGTCAGGTTGATGATATAGATCGTCTCATGCGGTGCGATCCGGCACTCTGCATCCGGGATCTCCTTTAAAAGTGCGAGAAGCTCTGCCGGTTTTCCAGCCGGGAGACATCCTCCGATCGGATGATAAGCGACTGCGTAGAGCCCCGGCTGTTTCTGGGCAATGACGCGCTTATCAGAGATTTCTCCGGAACCTTTTTTCGTAACCGTTTTTTCTTCCACATGGAGGTCCAGACCGCCTTTTTCTTTCATTTTCTGCACGTTCTCAAGAAACGCCGTCTTTAATCCGTCAACTCCCAGTGTCTCCTGCATGAAACGGGTGCGGGCTTTCGCGCGGTTCTCATAATTGCCGTGCTGGCAGAATGTCTCGATCATGGCGCGGATATAGTAAAGGATCTCTGTCGCCTGGACATGTTCATCTACGAGGACTCCCATCTTATAGCCGCCGCCGAGTCCGCCGGCGATCCGGAGTGTGAATGTTCCGTCCGGATTTGCCATGAATCCCATATCACGGAATGCACTGTGTACAGAATCGTCAGCGCCGTTGCAGAACGCCACTTTCATCTTTCTCGGCATATGGATTTCACCAGCGATGGAGAGCAGATACTCTGCCGCTGCCTCCGCATACGGCTTTACATCGAAAGCTTCCCCTTTCTGTACTCCGGAGAGCGGGCTCATCATGATATTTCTCGGATTGTCTCCGCCGCCGCCCCGGCTGTAGATCTCGGCATCAATTGCTTTTTCCATGAGGACCGGAACCTGCTCCGCCTTTAAATTGTGAAGCTGGACAGTCTCACATGTCGTAAGCTTCATGAGCTCCACACCGTAATCCTTTACCGCCTCTGTAAGGAATTCCAGGCGCTTTTCCGTCAGGTTTCCGCCTGCCATTCTGAGACGCAGCATATGTTTGGAAGGATCCCGCTGCGCATAGCTTCCGAATCCTCCGGAGATTCCCTTGTATGCCTTCCGGTCGATCTCGCCTTTGTCAAATTTTTCAATTGTCTCCACGAAATCATGGATCTGTTCGCGAAACTGTTCTTCCCATTTTTCATTCATCATGATTGTTTTCCTCTTTCCCCTTTTTCCTTTTCCAGGCTGTACGGATCCTTCCGGTGTCTCACCTTCCGACGGAATCCGCAGAATTTCTACTCTTTCCAGTGCAGATGATGCAGATGTCCTTCCATCGTCATCTTCTCAAACCCGTTCTGTCTGAGCGCCTCATAGAGCACGATCGCCACGGAATTTGAAAGATTTAAGGACCTGATATCTCCCCACATCGGGATCCGGATACAGTTTTCACGGTTCTCCACAAGGATCTCCTCCGGGATCCCGCGGCTCTCCGGTCCGAACATGATATAGGCGTCCGGATCATACGGAACATCCGTGTATACATGTTCGCCTTTGGTGGTCGCCATGTAGATCTTTGCTCCCGGATTCTTCTTTAAGAAATCCTGATAATCACTGTACACCGTCACATCCAGCTTGTCCCAGTAGTCCAGTCCGGCACGGACCAGATGTTTTTCGCTGAGCTTAAATCCCAGCGGCTCAATCAGGTGCAGCTTCGTGTTCGTCGCCACGCAGGTTCGCCCGATATTTCCTGTGTTGGCCGGCATTTCCGGCTCGTATAATACGATGTTCATGTTGTGGTCTCCTGTCATATAAAAAGAATGTGCTTCGGCTCGTTATTCGCGTAAACAAGAAATTTCCCGGCCCGACCACCTTCATGATCAAGCCGGGGAAGCTCCGTTTTCCATGACTGTCCAGTATCCGCACAGTCACAATTCTTTTTATTTCTCTTCGTTCAGGTGTCTCTTTACGAAACGCTCCATTCTCTCAAGCGCACGTTTCAGATCATTTAAGGAGTACGCATAAGAGATTCTCAGATATCCTTCTCCGCAGTCGCCGAACGCAGTACCCGGAACAACGGCAACCTTCTCCTCCTCAAGAAGCTTTAAAGCAAACTCATCGGAGGTCATACCGAATTTCTTGATGCTCGGGAATACATAGAACGCGCCCTGCGGCTCATAGCAGTCAAATCCCATATCGCGAAGTGCCTTTACAAGGTAACGTCTTCTCTGGTCATATGCCTCACGCATCTCGATCACATCATGGTCACCGTTTCTCAGCGCCTCAACCGCAGCATACTGGCTTGTTGTCGGCGCACACATGATCGCAAACTGGTGGATCTTTAACATCTGTTTCAGGATGATCTCCGGCGCACATGCATAGCCGAGACGCCATCCGGTCATCGCGAAGGATTTCGAGAAACCGTTGATCAGAACGGTACGCTCCTTCATTCCCGGGAATGCGGCGATCGTGCAGTGCTGTCCCTTGTAGGTAAGCTCGGAGTAGATCTCATCGGAGATAACAAACAGGTCTTTCTCCACGCAGACCTTCGCGATCTCCGCCAGATCTTCCGCCTCCATAATGGAACCGGTCGGGTTGTTCGGGAACGGAAGCACCAGGACTTTCGTCTTCGGTGTGATCTTTTCCAGGAGTTTTTCTTTTGTCAGGCGGAACTTGTCCTTCTCCTCAAGCTGGATCGTAACCGGAACACCGTCCGCCAGGATCGTACACGGAGTGTAGGACACATAGCTCGGCTGCGGGATCAGAACTTCGTCTCCCGGATTTAACATCGCGCGAAGCGCGATATCGATCGCTTCACTTCCGCCGACGGTTACCATGACCTCTTTGTTATAGTCATATTCTACGTCAAAACGTCTCTTTAAATAGTTGCAGATCTCGATCTTCAGATCTTTTAAGCCTGCGTTGGATGTATAGAAGGTACGTCCTTTTTCCAGAGAATAAATGCCCTCTTCACGGATATGCCACGGAGTATCAAAATCCGGCTCGCCGACGCCTAAGGAGATTGCATCTTTCATCTCACTTACAATATCAAAGAATTTACGGATCCCGGACGGCGGGATCGTTACGATTTTATCAGATAACGGGTTTCTCACGGTGTAATCATCATCCTTTCATCCCCCGGCTTCTCATACATGATCGTGCCGTGGTCCTTATATTTCTTGAGTACAAAATGGGTCGCTGTGCTGAGGACGGAATCCATCGGGGACAGTTTTTCAGATACAAACTGAGCGACCTCACGCATGGTCTTTCCTTCGATGATCACGGTGAAATCAAACGCACCGGACATCAGATATACGGAATTCACTTCGCTGTACTGGTAAATACGCTCCGCGATCTTGTCAAATCCCATTCCTCTCTGCGGAGTTACTTTCACTTCGATCAATGCGATCACTTTCTCGTTTCCGGTGTTATCCCAGTTGATCATGGTGTGATATCCACAGATAATATTTTCTTTTTCCATGTCCGCGATCTCATTCGCGACGGCTGCTTCACTCTCGCCCAAAAGGGCGGCCAGATCTTTCAGATCAATTCGGCTGTTCTTTTCAATGATCGCCAAAATTTTTTCACGCATGATAAATCCTCCTTGTTACATATCTGTTCAGTACTTTCACCTGAGAAATCTGCCGCCGGCATTCTCTTATGGGCAGCAGTTTCTTACAAAGTCATAGCAGCGATTACAGGTAAATCCATATTCCGACCGGCTGTCCAGGCAGGAAAGCTTTCTCCCAGTCAGATCACTGTCATACACATTCTCCTGTGATCTTATAGATTTCATCCTGTGCCGGGCGTTCCAGAAATCCTGTTGTTCCGATCCCGGTCATCTTTCTCGCGATACCTTTTTCCACTTTTCCGATCACTGCGGACGGGATCCCCGCCTCGCTTAAGCTCCTCACGGCATCCCCACCGTTTTCCACCGCCATCAGAAGGCATTCTCCCGATGCGAGCCGGTATGGATTCAGGTCAAAAAGTTCACAGATCTCGATTGTTTCCTGTGCGACCGGGATTTTCCTCAGTTCAAAGGAAATTCCCTGCTCATACGCTCCTGAGATAGTCCAAAGGGCGGCCAGTATGCCGCCCTCCGAAATTTCTTCCCATTCTCCTGCGCCGCAGGCATCGAACATCTCCGGAGTCAGTTCTAACTTTTTATCTGCCTGCTCCCGGATCCGCTTGACAAACCATTCCGGGAATCGGGCCGATATCTCTTTTTCTTTTGCCGACAGAGCCGCCTTCACACCGTTTTTTCCGATCGTCCCTGCGACTACCAGATCCTGTCCCGGTCTGAAGATCCCCGCTCCGTTGGGTTCGCGCTCAATTTTTCTCATGATTCCGGTCTCTCTTCTATGCGGCCTAAGCCGCGTTCTCACCCATTCCAGGGCCATAATTTTCGCCCGGCTGCAGTCCGGCAGTTTCAGCAGGTGCCTGTGTTTCCGGCGCCTCTGTCTCAACCGGTGCCGGCGCCCCTGTCTCGGTCGGCGCTGCCGTCTCAGTTGGCGCTGCCGTCTCGGTCGGTGCCGGTGCTGCTGTCTCAGCAGCTCCCGTTCCTACACGGTAAACTGTTTTTGACGCATTGTATGTGTCAGAGTTCAACAGGGTACGTTCCTGCAGCTGTCCATCCACATATACGCACTTATATAATTTCGACTTTAATCCCGTATGCCCGGATTCCACTTTCACGCGCTTTCCGGCCGGAAGGCTCGGATCCTGGATCTCCTGGGTTGGTGACGGCACAGTCTGAAGTGTCTCTGACTCAAATGCCAGAGTGCGGTTCGACGGTCTCGTCTCTTTTCCGTAGATCATGAACGTCAGTGTCTTTCCCTGTGTGTATCCCTCGATATAGATCGGGGTATCATAAGGATTCTTCACCTTCAGGTCTTTGTAAGTTCCGGCAATCGCCGCATCCATAGACGGTTTTACATAGCTGACCGACATGGAATGATTCTGGCGCTGAACGATCTCCAGCTCCGCGTATAAAGCCGCGTTGTAGAGAGTTGTAGAGATCTGGCAGACACCGCCGCCGATACTGTCAACAGACCGGCCATTCTCATAAGCAGTCGCCGTCTTATATCCGTTTTCCAGTGTGAACGGATGCATACACTCATACCCGGAAAGAACCTCTCCCGGCATCAGCACATGTCCGTTGATCTTTCCCGAACCTACTGCAAGGTTTGTGGATCGGGAAGCACCGCTGGTCGCAAAGCTCGTGGAAAAAGTTCCGAGAACATCCTTGATCGTTGCGAGATCTTCCTCCGTCACCTTCGGCTTATCCACAGTAACGGACGCCTCCACACGGATCGCGCCTGTGTCCTCACTGTTCAGCGCCTCATTAAGGGCCGCTCTCGTTGCGTCCATATCTACTGTCACACCTTCTTTTGAAGGTGTGATCTCAAACTTTCCGTTCTTTCTCGTGATCGTTGCGTCGACAGCATCCGCCACCGCAGAATCACAGTTCGCGGATACGAAAGAAGAGATCTTATCCTGATCCACTGAGAGATCCAGCTCGATCTTCAGCGGATTTACCTCAAGGTCTTTCTTTTTCATATACCTTTTTACAAGATTTCCCTTCAGCTCTGTCCCCTGGATCGCTTTCGCCACCTCATCCTGATTATCCCAGGCAACGCCAAGCGTCTTCGCATCGGATTTCGCCTCCGCGCCATTTACCACAAGTGTGATATCCTGATTTAGTTTTTCATTTACATAACTTTCGATCTGCTTTTCGGCTTCCGCTTCCGTAAGTCCGGAAAGGCTGACGGCTCCAACGGTGACCCCATCCGGGATCCGCTCATCTGCCAGTGTGGAAACCGGGGCGATCCAGACAAGTCCGGCGCTCAGTAACGCCGTCACACCTGCGATCCACACATTTTTTTTCATTCTTTTTTCCTCGCTGATATCTTTCTGCTGCCTGATATATCCCAGGTCTTTTCTCATCATATTAAAAGATAGAAAGAAGGGAACCGAGAATCATCGGCACTACCATTGCAAGTACGACCAGCACGATCACGATGGTAGAGAAAATCTTTCTTGTTTTTTTATTATTCATGTTAAACAAACCATTCACCTCTTCTTGCTTTCCATTCCGGTCCGCATCTCACAGCTCTCATCAGCTGTCATGCCGTTTAATAGTCATTCTTCCAGCGTTCCCGAAATCTATCCCTGTTTTTTCGCATTTTCCGGTATTCTTCCATACTGGAAAATGATCTTGTCGATCATCCGGGAGATTTCATTTCCGGACATGTGATCGATCTCGACAGTTATGTCTATTCTATGATATTTTAGTAAATCCTGCAAGTGTTCTTTTTGCCTTTTAGACGCCGTCCGTTCCTTTTTTGCCTTATATTGCAGCATTTTTGCGGTGAAGAGTTCCGGGCGCTCTTTTCCGAACCTTCTTTTTAATTCCTGGTAGAGATCATGGGCGGCATAAGCGTCGGAAAGCGCACGGTGTGCCGTGTCCTGATGAACGCCAAAATATGCGCAGGCAGCACCCAGATTTTTCTTTTCCGCTCCCGGCATCAGATAGCGGCAGAGCTTCAGCGTATCAACCCCATATTTCTCGAATTTCCGCTTCTGGTTTACCGCAGCCTGAACAAGGAAACCGTAGTCGAAAATGATCTGATGACCAAGGAGCGGGAGATCTTCCGTGAAGTTTAAGACCTCATCCAGGATCTCATCGATCCCCGGTGCATCCTTCACCATATCATCCGTGATCCCCGTCAGCTCCACGATCCTCCCCGGGATCTCCCGGTGCGGGTTTACCATCGTATGATAGGTGTCCACTGCCTCGCCATCTATCACCTTCACCATACCGATCTCCGTGATCTTTTCATGGCGTGCACCGATCCCTGTCGTCTCAAGATCCAGTGCGACATAAGAATTTATCATTTCATCTGCCATGTCTCTTCTCCATCCTTGTATACAAAACGCACCGCTCCCGCATTCCCAGACAGCGGATCCCGCTTTTTATAATCAAACAGTACAAACGTCCCATCTTCCATATGTTCCAGATGAGCCATTTTCGCCATCTGCCTCGAATCAAAGCCAGCGTAATCCGTGAGCCATTTTGGATTTTCTTCCTCCGCCATGAAGAATTCGCGGACTTCCTTTTTGTACGGAGACTGGTCGCTGGCAAAGGACGGACGGCTCTTGATGTTTTCGCGGACATAGAGGTCATACATTAAACTGTCACGGAAGTCCGCTAAGGACGGCTGTCCGGTTTCCGGGACCTTTGCAGCCGTAACATGATCCCGCTCTTCTTCCCTCATATCCTCTTCCAGGAACCGGTACAGGATCTCATACCTGGCCAGTCTGCTGTGGCTGATCCCGGTAAGGCCGTTCTTCTCATAGTATTCCGCCAGATTCACAAAAATCTCCGATGGTCTCTGGAATCTTTTCTCCAGCAGCTTCATCGTCGCCGGGAACTGGCCGCTGTTATAGTAGACCTCGACCATGTCCTCCACGCCTTTCAGACGGATCACATCGCTGTAAGGAAGCCACTTTGTGGAAAGCACTTCATATGGCGGGATTCCCCGGTATTTCAGATCATATGCCGCAACCTGCTCCTCCATGTAGGATCCTTTTAACACCTTTAAGAACCCCATCTGGAGCTGATCCGGACGCATCCGGTAAACGTCGTCAAATGAGCGCATAAACGATTCATAGTTCTCATAGGGAAGTCCCGCGATCAGATCAAGGTGCTGGTGGGTATTCCGGTAATCGTAAACACGGTCCACCGCCCGTTTCAGTTTTACCAGATCCATGTGCCTGTGGATCTCCCGGATCGTGTCCGGATTTGTAGACTGGACACCGATCTCCAGCTGGATCAGACCCGGGCGCATCTTTCCGATCAGTTCCAGCTCCTCCTCGTCAAATATATCCGCGGAAACCTCGAAGTGGAAGTTCGTGACCCCGTTATCATGCTCCACAAGGTACCGCCAGATCCCCAGCGTGTGTTCTCTTTTGCAGTTGAAGGTGCGGTCCACAAACTTGACCTGAGGGACCTTATGGTCCAGGAAAAACTGCAGTTCCGGGAGTACCAGATCGAGACTCCGGAAGCGCACCGTCTTATCGATGGAAGAAAGACAGTAACTGCAGGAAAACGGACACCCGCGGCTGCTCTCATAGTAGACGATCCTGTTCTCGAATCCTGCCATATCATCATAGTAGAATGGGATCTCATCGAGACTGAGAAGACGCTGCGGACCATGTCCCTCGATCTCGCCATTTGCTGCGCGATAAGTAATTCCCGGAATCTGACTTAAGTCCAGACGATCTGAATGCGCATTTTCTCCTTCGGCATTCTCCGGCATCCGGGTATTTTCCGCACAGCCGGAAGTTTTCTCCTTTGCCTGTCCCCTAAAGCTTTCACCTGTATATCCGTCCGGTACGGACGTTTTTTCTCTCTGAAGATAAGCACGCACAAGCTCTGTGAACGTCAGCTCGCCTTCCCCGCGCATGATACCGCGAACATCCGGCTCACGCGTCAGCACTTTTTTCGCATCATAGGACACCTCCGGACCGCCAAGCCAGATCTCCGCCTCCGGCAGCACTTTCTTTACGTCCCGGACGATCTCCATGATATAGGAAATGTTCCATATATAGCAGGAAAAGCCGATAAAATCCGGCTTTCTCCTGTAGATATCCTGTAAAATTAAATCCATCTGATGGTTGATGGTATATTCTCCGATCTCGATATCCGCTCCCGGGATCTTTGTCCGCGCAAACGCGCGCAGACTGTATACACCAGGATTTGAGTGGATATATTTGGCGTTGATCGCCGCCAGCAAAAATTTCATTGATTCCTCCGTTATACCCGGTACTCAATCTTGCGTCCTGTCGGGTTATACTGATAATACCGCACGCCAGCTGCATTTAACATTCTCTTGGACGCCCGTGTGGACGCATCGTTCGCGTACTTGTCGCTCTCGTAAACGATCGTCTGGATACCGGCCTGGATGATCGCTTTCGCACACTCATTGCACGGGAACAGGGTCACATAGAGTTTGCTTCCTTCCAGACTGCCGCCGCGGTAATTTAAGATCGCGTTCAGTTCACTGTGCGTCACATAGAAATACTTTCTGTTGTACGGGTCCTCATCCATCTTATCCCACGGGAATTCATCATCGGAACAGCCTTTCGGAAATCCGTTGTAGCCCATGGACAGGATCTTATTGTCCTGACTCACGATGCAGGCACCTACCTGCGTATTCGGATCTTTGGATCGCATTGCGGAAAGCTTCGCAACTCCCATGAAATATTCGTCCCAGGTAATATATCCGTCTCTCTTCTCTGACATGGTTTCTCCTCCATCTCTGTGATGATCTGTTATTGTATCACGATGTAACTGTTCCATGGATTTTTACACATTTATAATATGATATCCCGCTGCCTTGCACAGGCGGTTCATGATCGCCTGGCCAAGCTGGTCCTTGGAAAAGCTCTCTGAGAAGATGCAGTCTACCTTGCGCGCATCAAAGTCACGCAGCACCGCAAACAGGTTGTGGGCAACTGTCTCCTCATGTTCTCTGCTTCCGATCACCTCAAGATTTCCATCCGGATACAGATCCCGGCTCTCCTCGGTGCAGATGATGCCGACTTTCTTTCCCTCGGCCTCCGCCTTCTTTGTCTGCTCATTGATATAAGCCACGACCTTGTCCATATCGCCCTCAACCAGCGTCATGTCCGCCTTCGGGGCATAATGGCGATACTTCATTCCCGGCGCTTTCGGCTTAATATCTCCGCTCACCGGTCCCAGGATCACCGGATCGATATCGACCTGCCCCAGTGTCTCACGGAGCATCTCGATCGTGATCGCACCCGGTCTTAAAAGTGTCGGAACCTCACTCGACACATCCACGATCGTGGACTCCACGCCGATCCCGACGGCACCGCCGTCGATCACCATCTCGATCTTTCCGTCCATATCTTCGATGACATGTTCCGCCTTTGTCGGGCTCGGTCTTCCGGATGTATTGGCACTCGGCGCCGCGACCGGAACTCCCGCCAGATGGATCAGGCAGTTTGCCACCGGGTCAGACGGCATGCGGACCGCAACGGTGTCAAGACCGCCGGTCGTTCCGTAAGGCACAATGTCTTTTTTCGGAAAGATCATGGTCAGCGGGCCCGGCCAGTATTTTTCCGCCAGTTTCCGCCCGGCTTCCGGGATTTCCTTTACGATCGCCGGGAGTTCCTCCATACAGGAAATATGGGCGATCAGCGGATTGTCGGATGGACGTCCTTTTGCCGCATAGATTTTCTTTGCCGCTTCCTCATTTAACGCATTCGCGCCGAGACCGTAAACAGTCTCGGTTGGAAATGCTACAAGACCGCCGTTTCTTAAGATCTCTGCCGCCTCCAGAAGCCCCGGATTTTTTTCCAGTGCTTCTCTTGTCTTTTCTTCTTCTCTGATGCGAACTACTTTTGTATTCATATTATGCACTCTCGATTCTCTTATCAATAATGTTTGGAGCCGGAGTCTCTTTCCCCACGCTCTCAGAACTGCCCTGCGCCTTGAAATTCGCAGTATTTCTGCATGATCCCAGTTTTTTCTAATGATAAAGGTGCTGCACAAAACGCAGCACCTTACTTTGTTTAATTGCGTATTCAGTTTAGCACATGGATGTTATGGTTGCAACAGATTTCCGGCGGATTTACTGGCTCTCCGTCAATCTTTCCGTTACAGTACACGGGCACTCCATGCCCGCGCACTGTAACAGGATTTTACCGATGCTTCGCATTCCAAATCGGCAAAATCCGCGACCATAACGGTATCATACGGAATTTTCAGTTCAGAAAATTCCTATCCGTGAAAAGTAACATCCTTCCATCTTCTTATCTCTTTCAGTCCGGAAAGGATCGACTCCACAAAACTGTCGTAGATCTGATTGCCTTTCTCTGCCGTTGCCCCGCTCGGGTCTCCGCCGATCCCGATCGGCTTTCCATCCTCGGTTTCCCACTCTTCCGATACCCAGCCGAGTGTGATCGGTCCGTAAACAGTGAACGTCTTGTTTCCCATAAATTTCTTCGGGATCCCCGCCTCAGAGGTCTCCAGTTTTACCGTCTCCGGCCGTTCCGCGAGGACCATCGATGTCTCCATCTCTCCTCCATGGAAATCCCAGACATTTCCAGGTGTCACAGTATCTTTCACCGCCTGATTGCCAAAAAATGCACCGCAGTTGATGATAAATACGGCAATTCCAAGCTCACTTCGAAGTTCTCTGCTCAGCACCTGGATGATCGGAGAATTTCCGCCGTGGCAGTTTAAGATCGCGATCTTTTTAAAACCATGATGAGCCAGCCCTTTGCAGATGTCATACAAAACGTGGTAGAATGTGTCCGGTTTCAATGTCACGGAGCCGCAGAAATTGATGTGTTCCGTGCTGAGTCCCACCGGAATCAGCGGGAAAATGAGCATCGGATAGTCCGGGATCTCCCGGTCCAGCGCTTCCTTGATCCGTCTCGCTGTTCCCTCTGCAATGATCTCGTCCGTGCCAAGCGGACACTGGTTTCCATGCTGCTCCAATGCCCCTACCGGGATCATGACTACCGTCTCATCTTTATCGACCTGTTCCATTTCCAGTCTTGTCAGTTCATTATAGTACCTTACCATTGTTTTTTCTCCATTCAGTGCCTTCAAACCAATGTTTTCTTACAGTCAGCGCAGTAAATGCGCAGACCTACTGAATCGTTTCAGTTTTCTTCTCTCTGTGGATCCCGGAATGAATGATCGCACTGACATGCTTGTATACAAGCGCCGTCACGATCGCATTCAGTCCGCATTTTACAATGTTAAACGGGATGATTGCGAAAAGAGCGAATGTGTAAAGGTTTGTGATCGCCGGGTTGATCTTTGTTCCCATCGCGATGATATTCTCGATTCCGCCGAAAGCAACTTTTGCGTAGAACGGAAGAGTGATCGCACAGTTTACAAATACTGCACCGATAACTGCACAGAATACACCGACAACAAGAGCGATCATCGCTGTCTTTTTCGTCTTATGTCTGCGGTAGATCAGAGCTGCCGGCACGGAGAACATACAGCTTCCGATGATGTTTCCAAGCTCACCGACATAGTAAGTGCTTGTTCCGTTTAAGAGCAGTTTTAAAAGATTCTTCACGATCGCAATGAGTGCCGCCTGTGCCGGTCCCATGGCGAAACCACCGATCAGTACCGGGAGCTCTGCGAAATCCAGTTTATAAAACGGCGGTGCAAACGGAACTGCCACCTGGATCGTCTCCAATACGGCTGCGAGTGCGCTGAACATGGCGATCAGCACGATGTTTCTGACACTTAATACTTTGTTCTGGTTCATAATGATCCTCCTTGTACGTGTTGTTCTTCTGCAGAAATACCGGATAGGGACACGGTATCGTAACAAGGAATTGCTGTGCAGGAAAAAATTCATCGGAATGTGCCCCGGCACGTTCTCGTTGTTATACAAAAAAGATCCCGGACAATTAAAAAAGTCCGGGACCTGTATCTACTATTCCTGTCATACAATTTCTTCTCTCATCCAGACTATACTGTCGGTTTTGGAATTTCACCAAATCAGCTGCTCAGCGCAGGTCGCGGACTATACCGCCGGTGGGGAATTTCACCCCGCCCCGAAGAACGATATTTATTTGTTCGATAACAGAATATCACATTTTTATTTGCTGTGCAATCATTTTTTATCCGTGCAAGTTCCCCCTTAGCGGAAATGTCCATAGGAATGTCCTGCTGCCATTCCGCCGCGAAGCTCCGCCATCTCGCTGACAGTCACGAGCTGGTAACCTCTCTTTGTAAGCTCCGGGATCAGCGTCTCCGCTGCGATCGCGCTCTGCTCATAGAGATCATGCATCAAAACGATATCTCCATCTTTGACCTGGCTTAAAACGGTATCGATCGTCTTCTGGGCATTTCTCGTCTTCCAGTCCAGAGTATCTACCGACCATACGATCGACGGCATTCCTGCCTTCGCAAGAACTGCTTTGCTCGCATCATTGATCTTTCCTCCCGGCGGGCGAACTCCTTTCGGTGCATTTCCGCCTGCTGCAACGATCGCATCACGGGTCTGGTTTAAGCTCTGCAAGATCTGACCTTCGGACATATTTGTGAGATATGTATGCGCCCAGGTATGGCTGTTCGTCTCACATCCGAGATCCGACATGCGCTTTACCGTGGATGCATAAGAAGCCACACGATTTCCAACCATAAAGAACGTTGCTCTTCCGCCATTCGCCTCCAGCGAATTCAGAATACGCTCTGTATATTTGGATGGTCCGTCATCGAAAGTCAGCGCCACCATCGGTCTTGTTGGATCAATTCCTCCATTCTTCGGTCCCTCCGGAGCTGCTGCATCTTTTTCTGTCACAGTAACCCAGATTCCGTCCACGCGAAGTCCCTGTCCTTCTGTTCCGGCAGTCTCACCATTTTTTACCGGAGCTGTCCATGACCCATTCTGGAATACTGAGTAATAAACATCATAATGATCTTTTAACTGCCCTGTGAGCTCCATCCGGATCGCCTCGAGCGGCATCCCCGTCTCGATCGTTCCGGTCTCCGCCATATTTTCCTGCCAGGAAAGCCAGCCGGAACCGCTTAAATTTACCTGATAAGAAAGTGTTCCGCTCATTCCCTCCGGCTGTCCGGAAAGACTCGCCCGGATCGCCGTCACATAAGTCCCGTTTCCGGCACGTTCCGCCGTCTGGTCTCCGTGGTATGCGCTCCAGCCGACTCCATGCTCAAATATTCCGTACACAGCTCCCATATCTGCCGCATATACCGGTTTTGTGTTCATTCCTGCTGCCGTAAAGCATACAGCGACGGCCGCAGCTGCCCCACAGATTGCCCGTCTGATTTTTTTCCAATCCATTTGTTCCCCTCGTTTCTCTGGTGCTTTTCACCATATTTCCTATTTCCATATTCTAACATGAAAATACAAATAAAGGTATCTTTTCCGCGTTTTTTCTCAATCTTCATAAAATCGTCAGAATTTAACTATTCACACCGTCACAGTTACAGGAACGGGGCTATTTCGAATTGGTTTTTCGATATAGCGAACACGGCTGTCAGCTGCTGTAAAACGGTACCCGCCTGTTTCATCACTTGCGCACAGCATAGCGCAAACTTGCCTATCCCGTATTTTTCCTGTATAATAAGATAGTATGACTTACAGGGGTTATTATCGAAAGGAGTAACAAAAACATGATTCAGAATCTGAACGAAGAATTATTTTCTTTTATCAAAAAGAGTCCGACTGGTTTCCATGCTGTTCATGAGCTGGCAAACTACCTGACTGAAGCAGGCTTTGAGTGCCTCGCTGAGGGAAATACCTGGAACCTTGCTGAGGGCGGCAAATATTTTGTAACCCGCAACCAGTCCGCGATCATCGCATTCAAGGTATCCCGCAAAGATTATTCAGGCTTCCATATCGCGGCAAGCCACAGCGACTCCCCGACTTTAAAGATCAAAGAGTCCTCCGAGATGAATGTTGAAAACCAGTATGTAAAATTAAATGTTGAAAAATACGGCGGAATGCTCTGCGCTCCGTGGTTTGACAGACCACTCTCCGTTGCAGGCCGTATCATCGTAAAAGATGGTAATCGTCTCACAACAAAGCTGATCAATGTTGACCGCGATCTTCTCATGATCCCGAACCTCGCGATCCACATGAACAGGGAAGTAAACGACGGTTATAAATACAACATCCAGAAGGACATGCTCCCGTTATACCGTATGAGCAATTCCGGCAAGGCATTTAAAGAAATGATCGCCGAGGAAGCCGGTGTTTCCGTTGATCAGATCAAGGGAATGGATCTTTTCCTCTACAACCGCATGGAAGGTACGATCTGGGGCTGCGACGGCGAGTTCATCTCCGCTCCGCGTCTTGACGACCTTCAGTGTGCATTCACATCCACGATGGCTCTGTTAAACAGTGAGAGCGACCGCTGCATTCCGGTCGTTGCCGTATTTGATAATGAGGAAGTTGGAAGCGGCACAAAACAGGGCGCCGGCTCCACATTCCTTTATGACATCCTTCGCCGCATTAACCGCAGCCTTGGAAGAACAGAAGAAGAGTATCTCACTTCCCTTGCTTCCAGCTTCATGGTATCTGCGGATAACGGACATGCTGTACATCCGAACTACGCGGATAAGACAGACCCGACAAACCGCACATACTTAAACGGCGGTCTTGTGATCAAACACAGTGCAAACCAGAAATACACAACAGACGCTGTTTCCGCTGCAGTTATGCGCTGCCTCTGCGAGCGCGCAGGTGTTCCGTATCAGGAGTTCTTAAATCGTTCCGATATTCTCGGCGGTTCCACTCTCGGAAACATCTCCAATGCACAGGTTTCCTTAAACACAGTGGATATCGGACTTCCGCAGTTAGCGATGCACTCTCCGTATGAGACTGCCGGTTCCAAGGATATGGCTTACATGGAAAAGGCATTTGAAGAGTTCTTCAAATCTGCGATCCGCGCCGAAGGTGACGGTACACTCGTACTCGAATAATTTTTATAAAAATGCTCCGCCGGAAATTCTCGCATTTCCGGCGGTTTTTTATCCTTCCAATGCAGAGGCACGCCGGAAATGTTCCTTTTCATATTTTCGTCCTGATCAGTATTTCACTATTTGTGCAGTTTCCCATGATCATTTTCTGCCATTCAGATACTCCGCCACTCCCATATGGATCGTATATGCCAGCTTATCCTGATATTCCCCGCTGTTCAAAAGTCCTGCTTCCTTTCGGTTGCTCAGAAACCCGCACTCCACGATCACGATCGGACATTTCACATGCAGAAGAAGATAATAATTGCCATTTGCCTTCGGAAGTCTCCGGTTCTGTTCTCCAAGGACATAGCTGAACCTTTTCTGCAGGATTTCCGCCAGCGCTTTGCCTTTTGCTGAATCCCGGTAATAAAATACCTGGCCGCCGGACACGGATTCTTCATGATAACTGTTCTGATGGATGCTGACCACAAGATCCGCGCCGCTCTCTTCAATGATCTCGCACCTTTTTTTCATATCTGCCATTTTTTTCCGGCTATCCGTATCTGAATAAAGTCCTGTATCCGTTTCCCTTGTCATGATAACCCTGATATCATCCTGCTCTAAATATGTTTTTAACCGTTTTGCAACAGCCAGGTTGATGTCTTTCTCCAGGCTTCCGTCAACACCGACTTTCCCCGGATCTGTTCCTCCATGTCCGGCATCAATCACTACCACCGGCATCTCTTTTATGTAGGCATCGGTGCTCCCTGTCACATGAATGCTCCCATATTTTACTGCCAGGATCACTATTCCAAGCAGGCAGAAACCAAGAACCGGCTCTATCAGATTCCGCTTCATGCACTGTTCTCCCAAAGTTTTGTTTTTCATAACACTCTATTTTCTCCCTCATCGAATTATGTGTGATCCAGAGGTCCCTGTTTTCAGATTCTTTCCCTTACTTTCCTGCATTGACACATCAATATGTCATCTGTATAATAGAGTCAGACAACGCGAAAGGTCAGGTTTATGACATGGCAAATGAAAAACTAAAATTTACCTGTGACTACATGGAGGGGGCTCATCCTTTGATCATGGATGCACTTCTCTCCACAAATATGATGCAGACCTCCGGATACGGTCTCGATGAGTTTTCCGCCTCCGCGAGAGATAAGATCCGCAAAGCCTGCGATGCGCCGGATGCAGGTGTCTACTTTCTCGTCGGCGGTACCCAGACAAATGCCACGGTAATCGATGCACTTCTACGTTCCTATCAGGGAGTCCTTTGTGCGGAGACCGGACATATTGCGGTCCATGAGGCCGGCGCTATCGAGTTTGGCGGACATAAGGTTCTCCCGCTGCCCCATACATACGGAAAGATCTCAGCCACACAGATCTCCTCTTATATGGATACCTTCTTATCCGATGAAAACCATGAGCACATGGTCATGCCCGGCATGGTCTATATCTCACAGCCGACTGAATACGGGACGCTGTATTCCCTGGAAGAACTGACTGCTCTCAGCGAGGCCTGCCGCAGATACCATCTTCCGCTTTATGTGGACGGTGCAAGACTGGCATATGCACTGGCTGCTCCGGAAAATACCATTTCATTAAAAGATCTCGCAAGACTCTGCGATGTCTTCTACATCGGTGGGACAAAATGCGGTGCTCTCTTTGGCGAAGCTGTCGTGATCCCCGATCCGGCACTGATCCCGCATTTTTTTACGATCGTTAAACAGCACGGTGCCCTGTTCGCAAAAGGCCGTATCCTGGGGATCCAGTTTGATGTCCTGTTTACCGATGATCTCTATCTTCATATCGGTGAATCTGCTCTCAACTATGCAGACTCGATCAAAAACGTATTAAAAGAAAATGGTTATCAGTTTTTCCTTGAGACTCCGACAAACCAGATCTTTATCATTCTGGAGGACGAAATCCTCCACGACCTTGAAGGATCCGCAGAATTCAGTTTCTGGGAAAAATACGATGATACGCACACAGTGATCCGGATCGCCACAAGCTGGGCAACCACAAAGGAACACACCGATGCACTGATCACACTTTTAAAACAGACACGTGCTTAGCAGGAGGCATCTTCCGGCGTTCCAATACCCGGATATTTCCCACCGCGCACTATGACCGGGTTTTTCCGATATTTTACATTCAGGAACGGTTTCGCATCCCGATCTGTGACCGTTTTCCTTCAATATTACATACTCAGGAGGTATTTCCCATGACAGACAGACAACAACTGATCGTAAACAACGTAGACACTGTAAGACAGCTCATTCTCGACGCAGAGCGCTGGATCTGGGCACATCCGCAGACCGGTTACACCGAATGGCAGGCCCATGACTATCTTGTAGAAAAATATGAGGCACTTGGATACACACTTGTAAAAGCCGGGAATATTCCGGGATTCTACACCGATGTGGAGACCGGGAAACCTGGTCCGAAGGTTGCGATCTTTGGCGAACTTGATGCACTCGACATCGCCAATCATCCGGAGTCCGTAAACGGCATGACACACTGCTGCGGACACAATGCACAGTCTGCTGCCCTTTTAGGTATCGCTGCCGCATTAAAGCAGCCGCACGCGCTGGACGGTTTATGCGGATCGATCCGTCTCGTCGCTGTACCGGCCGAGGAAATGATCCAGCTGGCCTTCCGCGAGGAGCTCCGCCAGAAAGGGATCATAAAATACAACGGCGGCAAGACCGAGTTCATGTACCGCGGTCTCCTGGACGGTGTCGATATGGCAATGATGGTCCACGGAATGACAAAGGGAACCGGTGTCAATGAGGACGGAGACACGGATCTCGACTTCCACGCACAGCTCGGAATGAACGGCTGCATGGCGAAAAATATCCGTTACAAGGGAAAATCCGCTCACGCCGGCGGAGCTCCTCATATGGGAGTCAATGCAGAATATGCCGCTATGCTCGGTCTGCAGGCCTGCAATGACCTGCGCGAAACCTTCCAGGAAAAAGATACCATCCGTTTTCATCCGATCTTAATGGGTGCAAACTGTGCTGTAAACATCATCCCGGATGAGATGAAGATCGAAAGCTATGTTCGCGGAAAATCCCTGGAAGCGATCAAACGTGAAAATATCAAGATGAACCGTGCACTGACAGGTGCCGCATTAGCTATGGGCGCAGGCGTCGAGCTGAGTGACCGCCCGGGATATGCACCGGAGTATCATGATCCGGCATTTATGAAACTGGCTGAAGACTGCTGCGTGGCACTCTGCGGAAGAAAGAAGGTTGTCTTCGACTATGACGGCTGGAGCACAGGCTCCTCCGATTTCGGCGATATCACATGTGTAATGCCGGGTGTTCAGATTTCCGCAGGCGGAGGAACCGGTACTCTTCACGGCATCGATTTCCAGATCGCAGATCCGAACCGGATGTGCGTGAATGCCGCAAAAGTTGAACTCTTCCTCGCAGATGCCCTGCTCTCCGATGACGCAAAGGCAGCAAAGGAAATCATCGCAAACTATAAACCGCAGTATCCATCCATCAAGGCATACCTCGATGCGATCGACGCACTGACTCTTGATAAGGACGCAGTCAAATATGATGAAAAAGGGAACGTGACCATAGATTTCCAGAATTAGATCATTCCTGACCTCAGTGCCAGTGCACATTCCTGCACCGTGTACGATCACTTGCGATAATCTTCTTTCCGCAAATGAAACAAGAGAAAACACACTTCGCGGGTTTTCCCTTGTTATCGCGGCAGTCGCCAGGGTCTCGCACAAGCGCAGACTTTGGTTCGTTGTTCGCGTAAATAAAAATCCGTCGGAGGCATTTTTCGATGACTCCGGCGGATTTTTTCATTAACACTTTCCACTCCCTGCTCATTTTCTCTCTTATCCTTTTTTTCTCTGCAATACACAACTTTTCCCGCCAGCACACTATATAACAACTAAATCATTTTTCACAGAAAGGCATGGTAATATTATGAGAACGATCGCACTTCCCGTAAATCTTCTTTCAGAAGGATCCCGTCAGAAAATCTCCGATTTTGAGCCCTGGCTTCTTCGAAGCGGAAAAGCTTATCAGACGATCCGATCCTATCTCTATGCTGCTCGCCAGTTTCTCTCTTTGTATCCTGATGTTACCCACGATAATCTGCTTCTCTATAAGTGTTATCTGATCGAGCGTTACAAACCGCGCACCGTAAATCTGAGGATCCGGGCGATCAACTGTTTTATGGAATTTCTCGGGATCCCCGCTTCAAAACTCCTCATGGTACGGCTCCAACAGCGACCATTTCTCGAGAATGTGATCAGTCAGGCTGATTATGAATATCTGAAAAAATGCCTGATCCGCGACGGAAAGACCAATTATTACCTTGCAGTGCGGATCATGGCTGCCACCGGGGTCCGGATCAGTGAACTTGTTCAGATCCAGATAGAGGATATCCGGCGTGGTCAGCTCGACCTTTATTCAAAAGGCAACAAGATCCGACGTATTTATTTCCCCCACAGTGTACGGGAGACCTGTCTGATGTGGCTGCAAAACGAAAACAGGTTCAAAGGCAGTCTGTTCCTGAACCGCTTTGGCCGTCCTATCAGTACTAACGGGATCCGTGATCAGCTGAAAGTTTTCGCTCTGCGCTATCATCTTGATCCATCCGTTGTTCACCCGCATTCCTTCCGCCATCTGTTCGCAAAAAATTTTGTGGAACGATGCAATGATATTGCACTTCTCTCCGATATTCTGGGTCACGAAAGTATCGAGACCACCCGCATCTATCTTCACAAAAGCAGCATTGAACAGCAAAATCTCTTCAATCAGATCGTAACCTGGTAATCCACCATCAAATTCAAAGGATAAAAGCATGAAAAAACTTTCTAAAGACCAGGAAACCCTGGCAGAATCGTTCAGATCATATTTAAGAAAAAAGAACATGTCGGAAAATACCGAAAATGCGTATGGGCGGGCGATCCGTCAGTTTTTCTCTATCGAATCGTACATATCCGAAGACCAGCTCCGGAAATACCGGAGTTTTTTAATTTCCAATCATAGTCCCGCCACGATCAATCAAAGGATCTTTGCCATCAATCAGTTTCTTCTGTTTCTGGAAAAGGAGTGTCCTGCACTTGATCCGGCACTTGCCGGATTTCGTCTTCATTCAGTGAAAGCCCCCAGAGATACCTTTCAGGACTCTATCATCACAAACGAGGACTGTGAAGCTCTCCAGACGAAGCTGAAGGCAGAGCATCATGACTTCTGGTACTTTGTTGTCCGTTTTCTGGTAACCACCGGCGCCCGAGTCAGTGAACTGGTACTGATCAAAGTGGAGCATCTGGCCTGCGGATATCTTGATCTTTATTCCAAGGGAGGAAAAATCCGCCGCATCTACATTCCAGATTTGCTCTGCCAGGAAGCAAAAACATGGTGCGAACGCCGCGGCATTGCCTCCGGCTTTCTTTTTGTTGGAAAAAATGGACGCCCCGTGACGACCAGAGGCATCCATTCCCAGTTAAAACATTATGCAATCCGGTACGGGATCGATCCCACTACCATATACCCACATTCTTTCCGCCATCGCTTCGCGAAAAACTTTTTATCCAGAAGCGGCGATATTTCTCTGTTGGCAGATCTTCTCGGACATGAAAGCATTGAGACCACCCGTATCTACCTCACACGTTCCAGTAAAGAACAAAAACTTCTACTGGATGAGATGGTAACCTGGTAGGATCCGTGTGATCCTCCGAAAGTTTCTCAGTTCCACTGGATTGAATCCCATGCAGCGGAATCTTCAAAGCCAAGTTTCCAGCATGCGACTCCTGCCAGATCATTCTGTCGGATCACGTTCATCTTCTCTTTCAGAGACCGCTCCTCTTCCATCCAGAGGAACTGAGCTCCATCACTTGTCTGCACCTCGCCATAATACTGGGCAGTATCTGCCTGCCAGGTGAGCTCCACCTGATTATTATCCACCCATCTTTTTTCCTCTGCGATCCCCATCGCTTTGGACGTGATCGTTCCATCTCCGGCTTCCGTCCAAAGTCTCGTATAAAACGGAACTCCGCCTATCAGTTTTTCTCTCGGAACATTCTCCAGCATTCCGGCAATCCCGTTCTTCACATAATTGATAGAAGATACAGAACCCGCCTCACCTCCTGCAAAGTGCTCATCATATCCCATCATGATCACATAATCTGCCACGATCCCCTGTTCTTTCAGATCATAAAAACTGTTATATCCGGCCGGAACATAGTTATCCACCGACAGGATGATCCCTTTCTGTCTGCACGGGATCGACAATTCACGGATAAATTCAATATAATGGACACCTGCTTCTTTTTTCAGGCTTTCGAAGTCAAGATTCAGACCGTCCAGATCATATTTTTCTACATCCGCGATCAGGCTGTCGATCAGTTTTCGCCGTGTGGAAGTCGACGCCAGCAGCGTCTCTGTCTGAACATCTGCGCTGAAATTATCAATCAGTGCCCACACCTGAAGTCCTTTTGCATGGGCTTTCGCCACATAATCTTTGCTCGCAAGCGACTTGTAATTTCCATTATTATCCGTCAGGGAAAACCATGTCGGGGAGATCACGTTCATTCCTTTTGTCTTTGTCACAACGCTGTCAAAGCTATTATTTCCATCCTGGGTCGTCACCTGATGCCATCCGAGAACGATCTTCCCACTCATACTGGTACTCTTGTATACAGGTGCTTCAAAATTCCCGGAAAATTTCTGACTTTCCACATCAGACAGTCTCTTATTCTCTACATACCCGACATTTCCGTCCGGGGATGCGACCCGCGACCATTTTTCCATCGTATCGATGACCGTCACCGTATCATCCCTGCCAAGATCCGTTACGATCTTGCTCTTGACCCCGCCTTTTATCCTCAGACTGGTATTTTTCTTCACGCGGGCTACATTTCTCGCCCCCCAGTCATCGATCAGGACTCGTTTTCCATCACCGGAATCAAAAGCCTGGATCTGCACATCCGTGTAGTTCGCGATCAGACCGAGAGTCAGGTAGACTTCTTCATCCTTCACAAGAAGCAGCGGCGCACCATTGGAGCCCTTTGTCTCCGCATCGGCATAGACAATCTGATCCGGCAATGCATATACAAGAAGATCTTCTATACTGTCCCAGTAAAAACGCTCATTGATATGGTCATTTACCCACGAGATAGGCAGGTAAGTCTGACCGTTTTCATAGATTCCTGTCTGCTCCTGCTGTTCATAATTATAAATGATCGCCGTCTCATCCCCGGATACATGATAAACTTCCGCAAGATCTGCCCGCTCTTTCGTCGGCATATACCGCTCCAGTACCCGGAATCCGACAAAGCCGGCTGCGATCAGGATGATCAGACTGACAGCGGTCAATACAGGAACTATTTTTTTCATTTGTCATCACTCTTTCCGCATGCTATTCTTCAAAGATCCGCATCTGTTTCTGCCTCTCTACGTATACATGCTGAATCGTTATTTTATTACGGATGATCCGGCAAAATACACACGGACGTATACTTTGCCGGATCTTAAGGATAGTTTTAGTATACCACAACGCGAAATGTCTGTCTGTTAACTTTTTGTAACGAATTACCGTCAGCAATCTTACGGACCATCCGGCAGAACGATCCCCTGTTTTTTGAATCTGTATTCCGTTATTCGCGTCTGTCCAGGATCCTCACCCGGAACCGGCAGTTTTTCCATCTGCGAGCGGCAACACTTTTTCTATCTTCTCGTTCTTCTTCTCCGTCCGGAATTTCTCGTCTCTGAAATATCTGCTTCGCTCAGATATACTTTATCAAACCGGATCTCCTTTAATCCACCTCCTTCTGCCTGCACATAATCCCCCATGTAGAACATTCCGTCCTCACGCACTTCAAACAGCTTTTCCCACTCTCTCTGACCGGAAAGCTTTCCATCCATGTAGATCGGGATCCCTTTTTCCGTGTACCTCTTAAGTCCGTTCAGGTAGCGAGTCATCTCCTCGGTCTTCTGCTCTTCTGATCCATACGTTCCATTTACTGTTTCCATACTCATATATACCTTTCCCTTTTTCATATCGCGCATTGATCCTGCGCATGGTCTTTCCGTCATCCCGCATCGATCTTCCCCCTGTTGTCGCTCTTCGTCTGTTCAATCCACTGTCAGTAAATTTCTGCCATTTTTGCTTTCAAGCCAATGTTTTCTTACGGTCAGCGCAGTAGATGCGCAGACCTACTAAATAATTACGTTAAATGCATCTGAATTCAGGTCAGATCTGCGCCCGGCAGAAGAAGGTATTTTCTGTGACATGTTTCTCCCCAATGCTGCGTCATTGACTGATCAGATCTCATTTATCATGTTGCTTTGTAAGCATTCAGCAAGCCTGTTTATTTCCATCTTCTTATCACAGGATCCGTTTAAAAAATTCTCCGCATTCCTCCGTGACCGAGAAAGCATCCGCTGAAAACGGAATCCGTTCTGCATTGATCCGATATCTTCTTGAGAATTCTCTTCTGGTCTCCTCGCTCCCAAATACCGCGAGACTCTGCCAGCTCTTTTTCTGCTTCGCTCTTTTCTCCATCTCGAATTCCCGGAAACTTTCCTGCTGCCACTCTGTAAAGGAACCCACCAGAAATTTCTTATCACATCTCCAGTATGATTCATGTTCACCGTCTTTGACCGATCCAAAATCGATCAGGATATCGTCATATCCTTCCAACAGCACCTCCTTTATATTCTCCGGCCCTGCATGTTTATAATAATCCGCATCCAGGATCCTGTATGGATTTTTCCGTCCCGTCTGTCCCGTACAGACCTGCTCGAGTCTTTCAAAGTCTCCTGACTCATTAAATTCCAGCAATATTGCTTTTCTCCTGAGATAACCCGTGAGATAGTTTGCCAGCATGATTGAAAAATGTGTGCATCCCACTCCGACATTGCTGCCCGCGATCCCAATCATCCTGCATCGTTTCTCCTGTATCCCGCCAATAATTTTTTTCTTTTCCATCTGGTCCCCCCTGTACCATCATTCCACAATTCCCGGTAACAGGTGTTGGCAGCTTTATCTTCTTTAAATGGATTCGAAAAGAACGGAAGAAAGAAATAATGAATATCAGATAAAACTTTTGGAAGTTTCAGACGTGCTTTTTTCTCCATATGGTTGAAGAGCAGGATCACCTTTCCACGGCTTTTCAGCATTTTTGCCGCATTTACAGCCCTGTCGATCTCCCACCATTTTCCCCCGCATACAAGAACATAAAAATCTGCTCCCGGAAGTTCCCGTCCTGACTGGATCACTCCCGCGTCCTTTATGATTACTGGAAAATAAAGATATGGCAGCTTCACAGCTTCGCCATAATAAGGCCGGATGTTTCCGCATCCGATTTGATATACGCCGTTCCGGTCCGCCTTGACCCCCATATTTTTCGCAAGGGTGCGGACCGTATCCGTATCGTATTCTTCCTGATATAAAGCCGGACACCCGTTTCGGGTCAGAAAGTAAGACATTCCGAGAGCTGCATGGGTCGTTCCGATCCCCGCCCCAGCTCCGGTAAAAACAACGATTCGAGATTCTATTGCCTGCTCTTTTATCTGGTTTTGCAGTTCCTGCAGCGTCCTCTGCAGTTCTTCCGCGCTCTGGTACCGCTCCTCTTTCTCCGCTTTCATGCACCCGCGGATGATCCGGTCAAGTTTTCTGTATTCCGGTTCGTTTATAACTTCCAAAGTACTCCCTGGAACGTCTCCATGACTCATAAAGTAAAGCAGCGCACCGATCGCGTATACATCCGTTCTGCAGTCTAAAGGTTCTCCTTTATACTGTTCCGGTGCAGCAAAACCAATTGTCCCATACCGTTCTCCAAATGCGGCGGCATCTGACGCGTATTGTGCGTGATCAAAATCCGTTAGCCGAAGGATTCCGTTGCATACCAGCAGATTTTTTGGCTGCAAGTCTAAATATAAAATAGGGTTTTCTGCTGAATTCATGAACTGAATGATACGGCAGATCTGTATTCCAAGATTCACTGCCGTCTTAACCGACAAGCTGCCCAGGCGTTTCACCAGAGCATATAAAGATTCGCCTTCCAGATATTCTTCGATCAGATAACTGTATCCGGTATCTTCTTCCACATCATAGACGATTGGGATTCCCGGATGTCTCAATGTTTTCAGAAAAAGTGCTTCTTTTCTAAAAGTATCATAATCCGCTATGGACTTGGGAACGACTTTTACTGCCCGATACTCTTCCAGCTCTACGTGGTACGCCAGATACACGGTACCGGACCGTCCATTTCCCAATTCTCCGCACAACCGATATTTGCCAAACAGAACGCGTTCGATAAATCTTCACACCTCCTTTCGGCAATACAACCTCTTGTGACTATTCTAATATAGATACTCCCATTTTAAATCATCTTGTAGATGTCAAAACTGATTAAATTTTAATAAATTCTCCTCATATGATTGCAAAAGCCGAATAGGATATAGTATATTATAGATGTAAAAATGCGGTCTTTTGCCCTTTTACCAGAGACCGATCGACCGCAATGATCTTTGATTAGTAATAAGGCAGGAAGTGATCCTATGAAAATAGAACGTATCAATGAAAACCAGATCCGCTGCACACTCAGCAACTTTGATCTGAGCGTCCGCAATA
Source organism: Clostridium sp. CM74B_53 (assembly GCF_036318045.1). NCBI lineage: Bacteria > Bacillati > Bacillota > Clostridia > Eubacteriales > Clostridiaceae > Clostridium > Clostridium sp. CM74B_53. The sequence continues at coordinate 295,281 of NZ_JAWQDE010000001.1, forward strand.
TGAACCTCGGCGAACTGGCTTATGGAAGCGAAAAGGCGCGCAGCCTTTTCCGCGAAATGATCCAGCGCGCAGCAAACGAGGTCGGCTTTGAAGCGGAAGATATCCCACTTATGGTCGAAGCGATCCCTATGGCGAACGAAAGTGTTATGCTGATCATCACGAAAATGGAAGATCCCGAAGAACTCGACACCCGTTTTTCCAAGTTCTCACCGGCAGACGATGAGGATGAGAATGGATGGGGAAATCTCACTGCGGAGGTACTGGAAGGCGCTGACGGTCTGATCAATATCCTGACCCAGAGCGGGATCCTGAAACCGAAAGACGCGAACACTCCGGCACCATCCTCTGCATCTGCAACTGATCCGCAGAAAAACCCGGAACCGGCAAATCCGGCACAGTTTACGAGGATCTACCAGTTCTCTTCCCTTGACCTAGTCTGCGAGGCAGCAAGACAGACCGGTGCTGTTTTTAACGGAAGCAGTGTTCTCTACAAGAATCCGGAAAATGGCGTTTTTTATCTGATCCTCAGGAAGGAAGATGACGATGAGCTGTCCTTCAGCCGGGTCTGCAATACCCTCTCCGAATACGGAACAAGATTAAAAGGCGATGCGGCAGCATCCGGCGCCTACTATGCGGAGCATTACGATGTGATCGTAAAAAAAGATGCCCTGAAGGTACTTCAGAACTTATGATCTTTGTGAAATATTTTATGTATATCTCCGCGCGAGTGCGCATCTTAGGCACTCAGTGCCTTTTTGATTAACAGGAAGTTCCATCGGAATTTCCTGTTGATCAAAAAAAGGCTGTGATCCGGGAAGATCTCCCCGGTGTCACAGTCTTTTTTCATTTCTCTGATATTTTCCAAAGTCAGCAGACCGATCGTTTTCGATCAGTTACACATTACTGCTGCTTCTGAGCCAGATATTCGTTGATCACACTTACAAGTTTCTCTACCGGAATTCCGTGAACCATGCAAGCCTCTTCCAGAGACTCCATCTGAGAAGACGGGCATCCGATGCAGTGCATTCCAGCGCCCATTAAGATCTGAGCCATATTTTCATCAACCTGAAGAAGCTCACCGATGAGCATTTCTTTTGAAATCTGCATGATAAATCCTCCTTTCACCTTCGAAATCTGCCGAGGGCAATTTTCTACGATTGTTTCCGGCATAACAAGCGTACCGCCATATATGCCAGCATATCGAGAGTATAATACTTTTTTCGTTTCTTGGCAAGGAGGTTTTGCAAAACTAACCGCAGTTATCTCTGTCTAACCGCATATTTACTGGTTTTTTGTTCCTCATTAGGTACATTTTTTTCATGATTTACCCCTTGAATAATTTGACCGTTTATTATAGAATGAAAGAAATAAACAAAGGAGGTATTTTGTCATGGCATATGTAATTAGCGATAGCTGCGTTAGCTGCGGTACTTGTGCTGGTGAATGTCCGGTAAACGCTATTTCTCAGGGAGATGGACAGTACGTAATCGACGCTGATACTTGCATCAGCTGCGGTACTTGTGCTGGTGTCTGTCCGACAGGCGCAATCAACGAGGGTTGATCACAAACGCAAACCAATACATAAAAGCCGTTGTTCCCAAAGGAGCAGCGGCTTTTTTGATCTATGCAGATCTTCCTCATCACAATTTATTTGCATTGCGTCCAAACTTTTTCTTTCTGAAGAGTGATGGCAGAAACGGCGCCTTTGCCGCCGCAGCTTCCGCCCGCCCCCTGCTCTCCTTCTGGTAGAGTCTTATCGTCTCGTCCAGCTGGCGAAACCGCTCTTCGTCCCGCTCATCCGCTACCCTCATCAGATAATCGATCTCCTTCAGCACCTTATCATTCACCATCCTGCTGATATCCTGACTCAGCTTTTCATTGTTCTCTTCGATGGCCTGTCCGATCATCTGGGTGAGGAAATCCTTAAACTGTTCCGCCTTCTCCCGGTTCATGAGCTCCGTGATCTCCCCGGGATCCATCTTCTCCAGATCCTTCTTCTCCTGTTCCGCGCATTCTCTCAATGCCGACACAACATCCTCCTCTAAAATATCTGTAGGTGCCACCGATTCTCCCTCCGCATCCAGGGTTTTCGCAAGTGCCGCCTTGATCGCCTTGAGCTGATACCCTTTTTCCTTCAATTCCTTGATCTGCTTAAAAAGACGAATATGAAAATCCGTATAATACCGATGTCCCATCTCGTTGCGCGGGATATTCATCTCCAGTTCTTCCTCCCAGTAGCGAAGTACATGAGATTCCACGTCAACCTTTTTCGAGGCATCAGAGATCAGATAATGTGTTTCTGACATGGCTGTTCTCTTCCTTTCACATGATTTCCCATTACAGCATCATACAGAATTTTCTGCTGATCAGATTTCTGTCCGCAAACTGTAACGATTTCTCAACTCTGTTCCTTCTGATTCTGCAGCATATTTCAGACCGCCCTCTGCACGCAAACCAGTTACCAGATCGTTAATAATATATGTGAAGGCATGTCCCAATATGACAAAAGCGCCCGTTTTCATCTGAAGATCAGTTGAAAACGGGCGCTCAAACAGCAATCTGTTACTGCTGCTCTTTTGCAATATTCACAAACCGGGTCAGCTCCGGTTTCCATCCAAGATATACCGTTCCGATCGGGCCGTTACGCTGTTTAGCGATAATGACTTCCGCCGTATTCGGATTATCCGTATCTTTATTATAGTAATCATCACGGTACAGGAACATGACTACATCGGCATCCTGCTCAATAGCTCCGGACTCTCGAAGGTCCGAAAGCATCGGACGATGGTCTGTTCTCGTCTCACAGGCACGCGACAGCTGGGACAGGGCGATGACCGGAACACTCAGCTCCCTGGCGATCGCCTTCAAGGATCTGGAAATCTCGGAAATCTCCTGTTGGCGGTTGTCGCCGTTCTTTCCGCTTCCCGACATTAACTGCAGATAGTCGATCATGACAAGATCGAGACCATGTTCCAGTTTGACCTTCCGGCATTTGGAACGCAGCTCCATGATGGAGATACCAGGTGTATCATCAATGACAAGTTTGGAACTTCCGATCGTCCCGATTCCTTCCACGACAGCATCCCAGTCAGCATCCGTCAGAGTACCGGTACGGAGTTTCTGGGAATCCACATTGGACTCCATGGAAAGCATACGGTTTACCAGCTGTTCCTTCGACATCTCCAGGCTGAAGATCAGGCAGGTCTTCTGTCTGCGGACCGCGATATAATCCGTAATGTTTAACACGAATGCAGTCTTACCCATAGACGGTCGGGCCGCAATCAGGATCAGATCCGACGGCTGAAGTCCGGACATCCGGTAATCCAGATCGATAAATCCGGTCGGAAGACCCGTTACCGTGGATTTTGACCGGGTTGCCTGCTCGATCTTGTCGAGAACATTTAACGCAACCTGGCGGATCGGCACAAAATCTCCGGACGCACGGCTCTCCAGAAGATTAAAGATCTGTTTTTCCGTGTCGGCCAGGATCGTCTCCAGGCTGTCCTTTCCTGCATAGCAGTTGTTCGCAATCTCCTCGTTGATCCTGATCAGACGGCGGAGAACTGCTTTTTCATGAACGATCGTCGCATAGGACCGGACATTTACCGAGGTCGGAACAGTCGCAAGAATATCGCGGACAAAGTCCAGACTGCATACCTCCGGCGGAACATCCTTCTCCTTCAGTCTGTCCTGAAGTGTGACCAGGTCTACCGGTTTTCCTTCATTGAACAGCTCCACCATGGTATCGAACATGATCCCGTACTGTTTCTGATAAAAATCATCCGCAACCACGATCTCCGACGCCGCGATGATCGCATCCCGGTCCATTAACATTGAACCGATCACCGACTGTTCCGCCTCAATACTGTGCGGCAGGACTCTCTTTACTAACGCTTCTTCCATCTTTTTTTACGCTTCAACGACTTTCACGCTGAGTCTTGCTGTTACTTCCTTGTGGAGCTTGATCGGAACCTCAAAGCTTCCGATGCTCTTAATCGGCTCCGGCAGAACCATCTTCTTCTTATCGATATCAAGCTTTAACTGGTCCTTCGCCGCCTTCGCGATCTCCTTTGTGGAGACGGAACCGAACGCACGTCCGCCCTCACCGGCCTTGATCGAAACGGTTACGGACATCTTATCGATCTCCTCCGCAAGCTTCTTAGCCTCCGCAAGCTGCTCTGCCGCAACCTTCTCCGCGTTTGCTTTCTGGAGCTTTAAATCGTTTAAGTTCTTGGATGTCGCCTCAACACCAAGCTTTTTCGGAAGGATAAAGTTCCTCGCATATCCGTCATTTACCTTTACGACCTGGCCCTTTTTTCCAAGTGCCTTTACATCCTCTAATAATACAACTTCCATCTTAAATTTCTCCTTTCTCCAGCATCATATCAATGACGCCTTTCACCTTCTCCTTGGCCTCCTCAACGGTAACGCCCGGGAGCTGTGCGCCTGCGATCGTTCTGTGTCCGCCTCCGCCCAGCTTTTCCATCATGACCTGGACATTGACTTCGTCGATCGATCTCGCGCTGATATAGATCTTGCCTTCATATGGGGTAAGAACGACAGATGCCTTCATTCCCACAATGTCAAGAAGCTCGTTTGCAGCCTGTGCGCCTACTACTGTCGGGCTTTCTACGCCCTCTGCCGGGCACACGCTGATGGCAAAGTATTTCTTATAGACCTCTGCCTGACGGACTGCCTCGGCTCTCGCCTTGTAGTCCTCCATACTGTCACGGAACAGCTTCCGGACTCTCGTCACGTCCGCTCCGTTTCTTCTAAGGAACGCCGCCGCCTCAAAGGTGCGGACACCCGCCTGATTTGTAAAGTTGTTCGTATCGATCACGATCCCGGCATACATGGCATCCGCCTCCGGGGATTTGATCCGGATGCTGTCCGCGACGTACTGTAAGATCTCCGCAACCAGCTCACAGGCAGACGATGCATACGGCTCCACATAGGACAGCGTCGCGTTCGTGATGATCTCGCTGGACTGACGGTGATGGTCGATGACGACGATCGTTTTCACAAGTTTTAAGAGATCCGGCTCTTCCGTGATACTCGGGCGGTTGACGTCCACAACGACAAGCGCTGTGTTGTTATCCACGATATCTGCGGCTTCACTTCCGGTCAGGAACAGATCTTTCGGATAGTCACCCGTCTCAAAGCGTTCCATCATCGGGCGCACCGAAGATGTCACCTCATTGATCACGATATGTGCCTTCTTATTCAGAGCGGATGCGATCCGGTACATTCCGATCGCCGCGCCAAAGCAGTCGATATCTCCGATCTTATGTCCCATGATCAGAAGGCAGTCCTTTGTCTCAAGAAGCTCCCTGAGGGCATGGGCTTTGACGCGGGCCTTGACACGGGTCGTTTTCTCTAACTGCTGGGCCTTTCCGCCGTAATACTGGATCTTCTGGCCGCATTTTACTACCGCCTGATCACCGCCACGGCCGAGGGCCATATCAATCGCTGTACGGGCATACTCATAGTTCTGGATGTAGGTATCGCCATTCATTCCGATACCGATACTTAGTGTCACCGCCATCTCGTTTCCGATATTGACTGTTTTTACTTCTTCCAGAAGTCCAAACCGCTCTTTTTCCAGACGCGGCATATAGCACTGCTTGATCGCAAAGAAATATTTGTCCTTCTCCAGTTTCTTTACGATACCGTTGACCGCCGAAATATACTTGTTAATCTTTCGGTCGATCAGGGCCGTTAAGAGCGATCTGCGGACTTCCTCGACGCTCTCCAACGCCTCATCATAGTTGTCCAGATAGATCAGGCCCGCGACCATCTTCTGGTCTGTGATCGCCTGCTTGTAGTTATAGAGCTCTGTCTCATCATAGAGATATACCGCAAGGATCTGCTGCTCCGTCTGCTTCTCCGGGATTCCGGAGGCAAGCTCATCCGGGCGGATCGTCACGCGTTTCATACTCACGCGGTATTTCGATTCCCCATAGATCACATGGACTTCCATCGCATTTTCCATCTTCTCGAGGGATTCCACTGTGATCTCCTTGAAGAGCATTGTCAGGCTTTTCCCTGCGCTCTTCTCTTCTTTGGTCACCGCCTCAAAGGCGCGGTTCATCCAAAGGATCTTACCATCCGTGTCCGCGATCGCGTAGGGCAGCTCCAGAGACGCCAGAAGCTGTTTCTGGCTCCAGCTGTACGCCGACGCAAAGGACACCAGACTGCCGAGAGCCCGCTTCTTTCCGTACATATACAGGGTTCCGGCACACGCCGCGTAGATCACCGTAAATGCAAGCATCACGAATCCCGCCTTGCGTGAGATCAGGTTGACCGCAGCTCCCGCAAGGATTACCAGTGCCGTTAAAAATACCGGCCACTGAAGGTAAAGCTGCAGAATATGGCTGACCTTTTTATCATCTTTCATTCTTATCTCCTATCCGCCGCCCGGTAAAATGGGCATAGCAAGACCATAAAAAGAATGTGCCTTGACACATTCTCGCGCCGAGCGCAGTCGCTTGCGATAGGCTCTTCTTGCGCGAGTGTGCATTTGACACGTTAGTGCCTTTTTATGCATGGAGAAATTCGAGCAGAATCTCTCCATGTATCAGAACCGACTTTGGGGATAGTATACCATAGATACAGGCATTTGTCCATGATCCGCTTGGGGCGGACATGGCTGGCTGCTGAGTGTTTATCATATTTATACTGTATACAAAATATCCTGTGTCTTTTCGCTTTTGTTTACTGAGAAATTAAAAAGTATGATATAATGGCTTAAATACAGATAGATCGTATGAGCACAAGTCACCAATTCAAAAATTTTGTGTATGAAAGGACATATGTTTATGAAAGCAACCGTACTCAGCGACAACATCCCCGCCGAAAATCTCGGCTGTGAATGGGGATTATCAATTTTTATTGAATATCATGGGAAACATATCCTTCTCGATGCCGGGGCATCCGGACTTTTTCTGAAGAATGCTGATGTGCTTGGACTGAACATGAAAGACGTGGATTTCGGAGTTCTCTCCCACGCGCACTATGACCATGCAGACGGAATTCCGGAATTTTTCAGGGTAAATTCGTCCGCACCGTTCTTTTTTAGGGAAACCACCGGAGAAAACTGCTGCAAAGGTGTCTGGAACTATAAGAAATACATCGGTATTCCAAAGGGCATGTTAAAAAAGTATCCGGACCGGATCAAACTCGTCTCCGGGGACTTTTCCCCATGTGACGGGGTTTATCTGATCCCGCATAAAACTCCGGGACTGGAGAAAAAAGGCATCCGGGAGCACATGTACCTGAAGGAAAAACGGCGTTGGAAGCCGGATTCCTTCTCCCACGAACAGAGTCTCGTCTTCGACACACCGGACGGCCTTGTGATCTTCAACAGCTGTTCCCACGGCGGCGCCGATACCATTATCCGTGAGGTCACCGCGACTTTCCCGGATAAAAAAGTAAAAGCCCTGATCGGCGGCTTCCACCTCTACAATAAGACCGACGCGGAGATCATTGCCCTCGCCGAAGGGATCCGCTCCACCGGTATTTCTGAAATCTACACCGGCCACTGTACCGGAGATCATGCCTTTGATCTCCTGAAAGAGACGTTAGGAGAATCCGTTCACAAGCTGCATGCGGGGCTTGTGATGGAGTTTTAGTATGTCCCGGTCTGCAAACGCAATGCAAGCGCTAACCTTGTGATCGCGAATTGAACAAGAAAATCTAACTGAAGGATTTGCAAGCAAAAACGGCACCGTTCTAAACAGTGCCGTTTTTGCTTATTTTGTTATAAGCCAGGCTTTCGTGTGGTTTGATTTCTCACCTATTTACACTGCGAGGAAAGATTCTATCCACATTTTTAGCTATCCTACGACAAACATTACTCCTCGGTTTCTGAAACAGCATCCGTTTTTCTTAGCGCATTGGATGCGGTTTCCGGATTCACCGGTGCTCTGCGCATCACTTTTTTGCACCATCGGTCTCAGCTTTATAATGGTAACTATATATCGTCTGACCTTTTTTACATTCACTAACTTCTATTCTTTTCTCCGGATCCTCATACCAAATACCGCTTGGAAATACGAGTCCATTACCTACAAATGTTGTTAAATACTCAAAAAGATTAATCGACATCCCACCCGCGTTCAATTCAGTAAGCATACTCACATCAAGATGCTTTAAATTCGGTGTTGAAGTAATTGATAAGTTCTTCAGCTTCAAATTGTGGCTTAAGTCAAGAGAGTTTATAATCACCCCTTTCGATACCTTTTCACGAACCGCAAACCAATGTGGGAACAGCATAGCCGTGTACTGTTTCTCCATAAGACTTCCTCAGAAGGCTAAAAAAAGGGTCCAGAATAATGTCCTGGACCTTTCAATGACTTCTCGAATAGTGTACTGCCCTTCCACATTGCTGTTTCTTTTTTTGACTTTTCCTCTACGTAGTATAAATGGCGTCAGCAAAAAAGTCAATTTTCAGACATAAATATCCTTAATTATCCTTAAAAGCAAGTTTCATGCAGTTCCTTATATTTTCCCTGCTTTCAGAAAAAACAAATTTCTTTTTCTTGTTTCGATTTAATGTCAATATCAATCATAGCTCCATCTGGTGAACCTGATCTTCACGCGAACGTGCATCATTGGCATTTAGCGCCTTTTTGTGTAACAGAAAATTCCCTGCTGCGCAAAAAAGGATCCCACATGATCTCTCATATGGAATCCTCGAATGATGCTTCAAATTAATTAGATAAAACCTTACTTTATCAGTGAAAATCCTTATTCTAAGGAATTATTCACATGTGTACGGCATAAGAGCGATATGACGTGCTCTCTTGATAGCTACTGTTAAAGCTCTCTGGTGCTTTGCGCAGTTGCCAGTGATTCTTCTCGGAAGGATTTTTCCTCTCTCAGATACGTATCTCTTTAACTTGTTTACGTCCTTGTAATCGATCTCGCCGTTCTTATCGCCGCAGAATACGCAAACTTTTTTTCTTCTATGCATGCCGCCTCTTCTTACTCTGGAAGAATCGGACTTGTCACCTTTATTGAATGCCATTTTAAATTACCTCCTGTTAGTTTCGTTATACCAGTCCACTCACAACACCTTAGGAGTAAGGCACCGCTTTTCCGAAGACTGATTCGTTTAGTTGAATGGAAGTCCTTCGTCCTCGACTCCATCCGGAATATTCATAAATCCATCGCCGATCGCACTGGACGGAGCAGGTCTTGTTGCCTGCTGGTAGCCGCCGCGATTACCGCCGCCGTAGCTGTTTCCGCCGCCAAAGCTGCTGTTGTCGCCGCCCTGACCCTTACTGTCAGCGAATTCCTGGTCATCTACAATGATATCCGTTGTATAGACCTTCTGGCCATCCTTATTTACATAGCTTCCGGTCTGGATTCTTCCGGAAACCAGTACACGCATGCCCTGGCGGAAATATTTCTCCGCGAACTCACCTGCGCGGTCAAAAGCTACGATGTTGATAAAATCGGCCGTCTGGCCCTGATCGCCGTCCTGGTTTCTTCTGCCTCTTCTGTCAACTGCAAGTGTATATCTTGCGATCGCCATAGAGCGCTCGCCCTGGGAATAGCGTACTTCCGGGTCTCTGGTTAATCTACCCATAAGGATAACTCTGTTCATATTCTCACTCTTTCTTTATTAAGCGTCCTGTCTTACGCAAAGATAACGGACAACCGGCTCCATAATACGGATATGAGCCTCTACCTCGTTCGGGCAGTTTGCCTCGCCCTCAAAGTGGATGAAGTAGTAGAATCCCTCTTTGCTCTTCTGGATCTCATATGCAAGTCTCTTCTTGCCCCATTCGTCCACATCAACGACATTGCCGCCGAAACGTGTGATATAGCCTTTCACCTTTTCAAGTGCGGCTGCTCTTTCGTCATCTTCAAGTTTTGCGCTAAGAACAACTGCTAACTCGTATTTGTTCATAGTTTCATAAACCTCCTTCTGGTCTTCCGGCCCCCGATTTTCAGTATCAGGAGCAAGGATTTTTTACATGTCACAGGTAATAATCTTAGCAAAAAAGAGCAGGAAATGCAAGCACTTTTTGCCTGATTTCCTGCTCTTTTTATACTTTTTTCATTCCTTACCATCTTTCACACCGGTGAGAGATCCTGCGCCGGTCGAAATTTGGTGATCCGGCCTGTTTTTCAGAAGTTTTATCTGAAATTACGCCGTTTTTCTTGAAAAGATGCCTTTTACTTTATCGATATACGGCTTCGTCCACGGAATATTTCCAAGCAGGACGAATAATGTACAGATCGAAAGCACGATCGTGATCGGATGTCCGAACATCGCCATAAACGGGTTGTCGGAGGACGATGCCAGGGACACGGCCTGACGGAAATTGGAATCCATCATCTTTCCGAGTACCATCGCAAGGATCAGCGGGGCAACCGGATAATCGAACCGGCGCATCACGAATCCCATCAGTCCGAAGAAGAACATGAGTCCCACATCAAACAGACGGTTGTTGCACGCGAAGGAACCGATCACACAGAGGCTCGTTACCACCGGGATCATGATATTCTTCGGGATCGTAATGACCTTACAGATCCTCGGGGCAACAATCAGTCCTAACAGTAAAAGCGCAAAGCACGCGATGATTCCCGCTACTACGATCGAGTAGAAGGATTCTTTGTTCTGGGTGATAAATAACGGACCCGGCTGTAAACCATGGACATAGAATACAGAAAGAATGATCGCCGTGACCGCATCGCCCGGAACCGCAAGTGTCAGCATCGGGATCAGCGCACCGCCGATGCAGGCGTTGTTGGAGGACTCACTCGCCACGATTCCTTCGACCGCGCCTTCTCCGAACGGAACCTCCGGATCTTTCACGAGGCGTTTTGCCTCATTATAGGCGATAAAGGATGCCACCGGTCCGCCGGCTCCCGGAAGAGCTCCGACTAAAAGACCGATCGTCGATGTATATAAGGAAAGTTTCCAGCTCTTTAAGATCTCTTTCAAGCTGACTTTCGTCTTTTCCATTGCAAGGACGTTCTGCTCCTGCTTCATGTTGTATACAACAGAGAGAACTTCCGCGAATCCAAAGAAGCCGACGAGTGCCGGTACCGTGCTGACGCCGCCGGTAAGGTTCTGGATCCCGAAGGTCAGACGTTTTGTTCCCATTAACGGGTCAAGTCCGATCATGCTGATCACGAGACCGATCATAACACTGATCAGGCCCTTCGCGTAGTTCTTCGTGCTGACGGATCCGACCGTCGCAAGTCCGAACAGAGCTAACAGGAAATAGTCCATTTTTGTAAATTTGATCGCAACTCTGGAGACCGGCTCTGCGAGAAGTCCGAGTGCCAGAAGTCCAAATAAGCTTCCGATGAAGGAATAGATCGTTGCGGTAAACAGTGCTTTGTAGGACTGCCCTTTTTTCGACATCGGATATCCGTCAAGCGTTGTTACAACGGAGGACGGAGCGCCCGGAATGTTGATCAGGATCGCCGATACCGCGCCGGAGAATACTCCGACTACATATACGCCCATGATCATCGCAAGGGCGTCTGAATGTTCCCAGGTATAAGTAATGGATACGAGAAGCGCAGTCGCCATGGACACGGAAAGTCCCGGGATCGCTCCTACGAACAGACCAGCCACAGAACCAAGGAGAACCATGAGGATAAACCGCGGATCGACCACGGATAACATCTGTAACATTTTCCCTTTCTCCTTTCTATGGCAGAAGCACATGTAAGAATGTGCGGAATGCAAGGCTTAAAAATAATGTAGTTCCGATCGGTACAAATACGAGGACCGGGATCTTTCTGACGCCCATGAAGATCATCATGGCGATCAGGAACACGATGGTCACAACTTCAAATGTTGAAAATGTGTACGCAAAAGATAAAATTCCGATGGTCACATACGGAACTTTTATAAAAGCAAGTGCTGCATAGTAGAGCACACAGAGGATCAGCGCGATCACGACCCAGCGCCGCTTTTCTGTTTTTTCTTCTTTTGACACCTTCTTGTCATTCGGAACCGCGGCTTCTTTTTTCATTGCCGTAACTCCCTCTCCGACGATCCATAAGGACAGACCGATCATGGCAAGCGCCACGATGAGCGGAAACAGATACGGGGACTGCACCCAGCTCTTGTTAAATCCCTTTGCGTAGGATGAAAGAGAATACGAGAGCAGCACAAGGCCGCTCCCGCAAAATACAATTCCTTCGACGATCAGCGAATGAATTTTATTCTTCATTGATTATTCTCCAATTCTCTTGATGCCGAACTCTTCCGGACTCTTTTCAGCAACACCGTTGTCATACTGTAACCAGCAGATAACAGATTTCCAGTTGTCGTAGAATGCCTGGATGGAAGCGTCATCTGTATACTCTTTGTATACCGGATCAGCTGCATTCTGCTCTACGAACTCTGTCCACTCCGGATCAGCAAATACTTTCTGGGATGCTGCCTTTAATACGTCGACAACCTCCTGCGGAGTATCGTTGTTTACAACGAAGGAAAGAAGTGTGTACGGAATATTTAAGTACTTCTCAGCTTCCGGAACTGTCTCTGTGAATGCCGGGATATCCGGGTAAGCGTCCATTCTCTTGTCAGAGAATACTGCTAACGGTTTTACGTCACCGCTCTCGATATAGCCGCCGAGTGTGGAGATGTTCGGGTTTGTAAAGTCAACCTGTCCGCCGATAACTCCGAGAAGTGCGTCATTACCGGAATCAAAGCTTGTCATTGCTACTTCATAGCCGAGCTCCTTTAATACGAGACCCTGGTTGTGTCCGCTTCCTCCAGGACCGGAGTGGGACATTGTGATCTTGCCTGGGTTTGCCTTGATATCGTCAAGAAGCTCTTCCAGTGTGTTGTACTTGGAATCTTTGCCAACTACGAGAACCTTCGGATCGCCGACTAACGGGGAGATAACGGTGAAGTCATCATATCCAAGGTCGCAGATGTTCATGGTTCTGTAGGTTCCCATTGTCTCTGCACAAACAAGAAGTGTGTAACCGTCGGACGGCTGCTCTTTTACGAACTGGCTGCCGATGGATCCGGATGCACCGCCCTGGTTGGTAACCGTGATCGGCTGTCCTAAATACTTCTCAAGCAGAACTGCCAGCTTTCTGCCCCATGTATCGGTTGTTCCGCCTGCGCCGTAAGGGATGATCATTGTGATCGGCTTTGTCGGATAATCAGCAGTTGCAACGAGATCGCCGGCTGTCTCTGCGGTGCTCTCTGCGTCTTTCGCTGCCTCTGTGGTTGTGTCTGCTGCTGTTGTTTCTGCTGCTGCGGTTGTCTCAGTCTTGGAAGATGTTGAGACGCTGCATGCAGTCAGGGACATGCACATCATAGCTGCTGCCATGCCCAGTGCGATCATTTTTTTCATTGTGGTACTCTCCTCTTTTTTAGTTTTTGCTTCCGCCATCAAACTCATAACCCCGTGCTGACGCACTCACTGCCTGAATTTACAGGCTTTTTGTTTGTTAATGGCAAAAGAAAAATGAAGCTCTGCCAAGCAGCTGCTTATTTTTCTTTTGCGCTCATTATAACACACTGTTTTTTCAGAATCAATATAAAAGCTTTTCCACTTTAAAGTTTTTATGCGTATATCACATTAAATTGTTAAGTCTTACGCCAGTCCCTGGATCAGGATCACCAGGATCAGGACCGGGAGAATATAGCGGAAATAGATCTTTACCCACTTCGCTTCCGGCATCTTAAGTCCCGTTCCATGGTTCGCTTCCGCAAGATACTTATCGTATCCCCAGCCCCACTTGCTCACGCAGAACAGGAGATAGACCAGAGATCCCAGCGGAAGGAGCAGGTTGCTGACTAGGAAATCCTCAGAATCCAGGACATCTCTCGCACCGATAATGTGCAGACTGCTCCACACATTATATCCGAGTACGCAAGGCAGGCTTGCGATCAATACAAAAATACAATTTAATATAGAAGCTTTCTTTCTGCTCCATCCAAAGTTGTCCATGCAGCTGGAGAGCAGGTTCTCAAACACAGCAATGACTGTGGAAAAGCTCGCTGCCGACATGAATAAGAAGAACAGCATTCCCCATATCCGTCCGCCTGCCATGTTGGCAAACACATTCGGCAGAGTGATGAAGATCAGCTGCGGACCGGCATCCGGCTGTACCCCGAATGAAAAGCAGGCCGGGAAGATAATGAGTCCGGCGGAAAGCGCTACCAGCGTGTCGAGACCGCAGATCCGGACCGCTTCGCCCGCAAGTGTGTGGTCCTCGGACATATAACTTCCAAAGATCTCCATCGCCGCGATGCCAAGACTCAATGTAAAGAATGACTGGTTCATGGCGTCCATGATCACGGAGCCGAGTCCGACGTCCGCCGCACGCTTAATATCCGGAAGAAGGTAGAAGCTGAGTCCCTCTTTCGCTCCCGGAAGGATCAGGCTGTGTCCGGCCAGCACAAGGATCAGGACGAGCAGAGCTGCCATCATCCATTTTGTGATCTTTTCAAGTCCGTTCTGAAGTCCCCTGCTGCAGATAAAGAATCCGGCAATGACCGTTACTGCCATCCAGAGACCCATCTCGCCGGGATTGCCGAGCATTTTCCCAAATACTCCTGCCACCTGGTCTGCATCCATTCCGGTGAAAGTTCCTGTCGCAAACTTTACAAAGTAGCTGAGCATCCAGCCGGAAACCGTCGTGTAATACATCATCAGAAGATAACAGCCGATCATACAGAACCATCCGTGTACATGCCATCGGCTTCCCGGCTTTTCAAGTGCCTTGTAAGCACCGACAGCACTCTTTCGTCCCGCACGACCGACCGCAAGTTCCATTGTAAGGACCGGAACGCCCATACAGAGCAAAAACAGCAGATAGAACAGGACGAATACTCCGCCGCCGTTCTGTCCCGCCACATACGGGAACCGCCATACGTTTCCGATTCCGATCGCGCAGCCCGCGCTCACCAGTAAAAATCCCAGGCGCGAACCAAAATTTTCTCGTTTCATGATATAACTCCCCTTTTCCATCTCCTGTCGGCTTTTATGCCGTCAGGGGTTCTTGACGCCGATGATGCTTCGCAGCCCAGATCGGCAAAATCCGCAGCCCCGACGTCAGTAACCTTATGATACTGCCCGATAAAAGGATTTGCAACCGCGCTTTTTGTATGGTATCATAAGGAAAACTTATGTTATGCAGGAATCATCGATCATTTCATCAAACATGTGGAATTTATGTATATTCTTCAGGCGATACAGAATTTTTTGAAAGGAAGTTTCCGTTATGAATACAAACCAGCTCCGATATTTCGTGGCCGCCGCCGAGTGCCGCAGCTTCACGAAAGCAGCCGATCAGTTTTATATTACGCAGACCGCGATCACCCAGCAGATCCATGCCCTGGAGGACAGTCTCGGCGTCCCGCTCTTCGACAGGACAAGCCGGCCGATCACACTGACTCCCGCAGGAAGCGCCTTTTTGAACGATGCCAGATCCATCCTCGACCGGATCGACCAGGCGGTAAACAGGATCCAGGAGGTTTCTACCGGCATGGTCGGTACACTCCGCATCGGATACACGAAAGGGTTTGAGCGGAGCAATTTTTCCAGCTCGCTGCGTTTCTTCCATAATAAATATCCGAATATCCTCGTCTCCTGCTACCGTCGGAACACAGATCTTCTCGCCGCAGGGCTCCTGAAGGATGAATACGATATTATTTTTACATGGGACAGTACCGAGCTTGTAAAGAATGATTCCATCGAATACCGGCTGATCGAGCGGAGTCCGCTCATGGTTGCGGTCTACGGCAGCCATCCGTTTGCCGGGCGGTCATCTCTGCGCCGCACGGAGCTTCACGGGGAACGTCTCCTGTTTATGACCCCATCCAGCACCGGCGATTCCGTCAGTGATCTGCGTTTTTACGAGATGTACGAGCGAGCCGGCTACCACCCGGATATCTTTTTCCGGTCCAACGACGTCGAGAGTATCCTCATGATGGTGTCCGCCGAAGAGGGGATCTCGATCATCCCGTCTTACGTCACTCAGAAACTGACGAACGCCGATAACCTTGTCTTTATTCCGTTGATCGGCGAGGAGGAAGTCGTCGAGATCATCGCCGCCTGGAAGAAAGCGTCCGGGAATCTGGCTCTTCAGCAGTTTCTGGGACATCATCCACTTCTGAAGGCGGAATAGCTGCTGCAGTGCTGACTCATAAGTTGCGTTTTCTCTGTTTTTATGGTATTTTATATGTGTTTTTACTGATTTTACGGTCAATCTGCATTTTCACATGAGCGGTTTGGAAATTATGAGATCTGCTGAAGTGATATGTTCTTATATAATGAAAGGATTCGATATGACAAAAAACTGTCCTATTATTTTATGCGGCTTTACAAGCAGCGGAAAGACCACCATCGGAAAGCTGCTCTCCGAACGTCTTGGACTTCCATTTTACGATACTGACCAGATGCTGATCGAACATTATCAGATGACGATCCCGGAAATCTTTGCCAAAGGCGGCGAAACACTTTTCCGCGATTATGAACACGAGATCGCCCGCCGGGTATGCACACTTGGTCCATCCGTCGTCTCCACCGGCGGCGGCATGCTGACCTTTGACCGGAATGGCGAGATTCTCGCCAAAAACGGAATGATCTTCTACATTGACCGCCCATTTGAGGACTGCTATGCCAATCTTGCACAGCATCCGGAGCGGCCGTTGTTTAAGAATCATACAAAAAAAGAAGTTCAGGATATGTACCTCATTCGCCGTGATCTTTACCGCAAATATGCGAAATTTGATATTAAAAACACGGGTACGGCAGGCGAAGCGGCTGAAAAAATCTGCGATTTATTAAAATAAGAAACAAAGAAGGGGCTGTCGTACTAACGTGCGGCAGCTCATTTCATATTCCCAACACAAAACGCCGAGCTTCGAAAAGCCCGGCGTTCGTGGTATAATCAGTTTATGCGACTAAACAAAATAATACAGAGAGATTATACCTCTTTTTCTCTGTATTATCAAATCAAACTTCCGTTGGATTTAGAGATTTCTATTCCATCTGATGATCCGGTTCGTCTGGTAAGTGCCTTTGTGGAGGAAATGGACCTTTCTGAACTGTATAAAACTTACAGCAGGATCAGAAAAAATCAGGCAACGCCGCG